>NZ_JOIX01000018.1 GCF_000720175.1 Streptomyces sp. NRRL S-337 | reverse complement strand
TCCGGGCGCTTCCCTTCGGTCTTGCGTTTCCGACTCTATCAGATCCTTGCGGCTCCGATTTTCGCCGGTGCGTTTCGGCCTTTCGGCTTCTTCGCGGTTTCCGACTCTATCAGAACCGATTTCGTTCCGTTTCCGGTTCGAATTTGGTCCGATTTCCCGTCGGAGGGGGTTTGCCTTTCGGCTGATCCGACTTTATCAGATTGCTCTGGGCCGGAATTCCGCTCCGTAGCGAGGGCGCCCAACGCACAGGCGTGCGGCGCTTCCCGTTCAGGCGGAGCCGTAAACGTACTGGAGCGGGGCGCCCGGATGCAAATCCGGGCGCCCCGCTCCGACTTGAGGACCTTCGTACGACTTCGTACGGGCAGGCGCGTCAGACCTCGACGACCACGGGGAGGATCATCGGGCGGCGGCGGTAGTTGTCCGACACCCACTTGCCGACCGCGCGACGGACCAGCTGCTGGAGCTGGTGCGGCTCGGCGATGCCGTCCTGGGCGGACTTGGCCAGCGCCTCGTCGATCTTGGGTACGGCGGCCGCGAGGGACGCGTCGTCGATGCCGGAGCCACGGGCGTGCAGGTCCGGGCCACCGACGATCTTTCCGGTGCTGGAGTCCACGACCACGAAGACCGAGATGATGCCCTCGTCGCCGAGGATGCGGCGGTCCTTGAGGGAGGTCTCGGTGACATCGCCGACCGACAGGCCGTCGACGTAGACATAGCCGGCCTGGACCTTGCCGGCGATCTTGGCGACGCCGTCGACCAGGTCGACCGCGACACCGTCCTCGGCGATGACGATGCGGTCCTTCGGGACGCCGGTCAGGGCGCCCAGTTCGGCGTTGGCGCGCAGATGGCGCCACTCGCCGTGCACCGGCATGAGGTTCCGGGGCTTGCAGATGTTGTAGAAGTACAGCAGTTCGCCGGCCGAGGCGTGGCCCGAGACATGGACCTTGGCGTTGCCCTTGTGGACGACGTCGGCGCCCCAGCGGGTGAGGCCGTTGATGACGCGGTAGACCGCGTTCTCGTTCCCGGGGATCAGGGACGAGGCCAGGATGACGGTGTCGCCCTGGACGATGCGGATCTGGTGGTCGCGGTTGGCCATGCGGGAGAGGGCGGCCATCGGCTCGCCCTGGGAGCCGGTGCAGACGAGGACGATCTCGTCGTCCGGGAGGTCGTCGAGGGTCTTGACGTCGACGACCAGGCCGGCCGGCACCCGCAGGTAGCCCAGCTCACGGGCGATGCCCATGTTGCGGACCATCGAGCGGCCGACGAAGGCCACCCGGCGGCCGTACTCGTGCGCCGCGTCGAGGATCTGCTGGATGCGGTGCACATGGCTGGCGAAGCTGGCGACGATGATGCGCTTCTGGGCACTGGCGAAGACACCGCGCAGCACGTTGGAGATATCGCGCTCAGGCGGGACGAAGCCGGGAACCTCGGCGTTGGTCGAGTCGGACAGGAGGAGGTCGATGCCCTCCTCGCCGAGCCGGGCGAAGGCCGGGAGGTCGGTCAGGCGGCGGTCCAGCGGGAGCTGGTCCATCTTGAAGTCGCCGGTGTGCACGACCATGCCCGCGGGGGTGCGGATGGCGACGGCCAGGGCGTCCGGGATGGAGTGGTTGACCGCGATGAACTCGCAGTCGAAGGGGCCCAGACGCTCGCGCTCGCCCTCGGCGACCTCGAGCGTGTACGGGCGGATCCGGTGCTCCTGGAGCTTGGCCTCGATCAGGGCGAGGGTCAGCTTGGAGCCGATGAGAGGGATGTCCGGCTTCTCGCGCAGGAGGTAGGGGACGCCGCCGATGTGGTCCTCGTGGCCGTGCGTGAGCACGATGCCGTCGATGTCGTCGAGGCGGTCCCTGATGGACGAGAAGTCCGGCAGGATCAGGTCGATTCCGGGCTGCTCCTCCTCGGGGAAGAGCACTCCGCAGTCGACGATCAGCAGCCGGCCGCCGTATTCGAAGACTGTCATGTTGCGGCCGATCTCACCCAGGCCGCCGAGGGGGGTGACGCGCAGGCCGCCCTTGGGAAGCTTCGGCGGGGCGCCGAGCTCAGGATGCGGATGACTCAAAAGACTCTCCTCACCACACGCGCCACGCTGCCGTAGAGGCACGTGGCGCGCATGACATTCGTGCACTTGCTATAAGGCGGTTGTTGGTCCGTATTCAGTTGTGAAGTCCTTGATCAGAGCTGTACCCCGCCGGCGGCGAGATCGCGCGTGAGCTGCTCGGTCTCCTCGGGGGAGAGCTCGACGAGCGGCAGGCGCAGCGGTCCCGCGGGCAGGCCCTGGAGACCGAGGGCGGCCTTGGTGGTGATGACCCCCTGGGTGCGGAACATGCCGGTGAAGACGGGCAGCAGCTTCTGGTGGATCTCGGTGGCCTTGGTGACGTCGCCGTTGAGATGGGCGTCCAGGAGGGCGCGCAGCTCGGGGGTGACGACGTGTCCGACCACGGAGACGAAGCCGATGGCTCCGACCGAGAGCAGCGGGAGGTTGAGCATGTCGTCGCCGCTGTACCAGGCGAGACCGGAGCGGGCGATGGCCCAGCTGGCGCGGCCGAGGTCGCCCTTGGCGTCCTTGTTGGCGACGATCCGGGGGTGCTCGGCGAGCCGGACGATGGTCTCGGTGTTGATCGGGACGCCGCTGCGGCCGGGGATGTCGTACAGCATCACCGGCAGGTCGGTGGCGTCCGCGATGGCCGTGAAGTGGCGCAGCAGGCCCTCCTGCGGGGGCTTGCTGTAGTACGGCGTGACGGCGAGCAGGCCGTGGGCGCCGGCGTCCTGGGCGGCGCGGGCCAGCTCCAGGCTGTGGTGGGTGTCGTTCGTGCCGGCTCCGGCTACGACAAAGGCACGGTCGCCAACCGCATCGACCACGGCGCGGACCAGCTGGGCTTTCTCCGCGTCACTGGTGGTCGGGGACTCACCGGTGGTGCCGTTGACGACGAGGCCGTCGTTGCCGGCGTCCACCAGATGGGCGGCGAGCCGCTGCGCGCCGTCGAGATCGAGAGCGCCATCCGCCGTGAACGGCGTGACCATGGCGGTCAGCACCCGCCCGAAGGGGGTCTGCGGTGTGGAAGTCGGAGCCATGGGTCCCACGCTACTCGTAGCTCACCGTGGGATGCGCCTCTGGGGAGCAGGGATGTGGACTCCGGCACTGCCTGCTCGGGGGTTCAAGCAGTGCCGGGTCCGTCTGTTCAGCGTAGATGAACTTCTCAAAATGCCGCAATCCGGACACCTCGTACGCCTCTCCCGCGCACCCCGGCGTCCGGCCCGCGGCCTGGGCCTTACGGCGCGATCCGGCCGTTCGCATTGAATGCGCCGTACGTGAGCGGCATGAGCTTGGCCCAGTGGGCCTCCATCTGCTCGCCGACCATCTCGATCTCGCGCTGGGGGAAGGAGGGCACCTTCGCCTGCTCGTGTTGCGTCCGCAGGCCGAGGAAGTGCATCAGGGACCGGGCGTTGCAGGTCGCGTACATCGAGGAGTACAGACCGACGGGGAGGACCGCGCGGGCGACCTCGCGGGCGACGCCGGCGGCGAGCATCTCCTGGTAGGCGGCGTACGCCTGGCGGTAGGAGTCCTCCATGACGCGGCCGGTGAGCTCGTACTGCGCGGCGGTGCCCTCGACGAATTCGTACTTGCCCGGGCGGCCCTGCTGGACGAGCTTGCGGGACTCGCCGGGGACGTAGAAGACCGGCTCCAGCTGACGGTAGCGGCCGGACTCCTCGTTGTACGACCAGCCGACGCGGTGGCGCATGAACTCGCGGAAGACGAAGATCGGCGCGCTGATGAAGAAGGTCATGGAGTTGTGCTCGAACGGGCTGCCGTGCCGGTCGCGCATGAGGAAGTTGATCAGGCCCTTGGAGCGCTCGGGGTCCTTCTGGAGCTCCTCGAGGGACTGCTCGCCGGCCGTGGAGACCCGGGCCGCCCAGAGCACGTCGCTGTCCGCGGCACTGTGCTTGACCAGCTCGACCGTCACCTCGCTCCGGAAGCTGACGGCTGCAGCCTCGGGGCTCTCAGCGCTCTCGGCGGGGGTGTGCGACACCGGCGGTTCCTTCCGTTCGATCCTCGTGCGCGACCAGCCTACGGCCCGCCACTGACAGTCCAGGAAATACGGCGTGATGCCGCGTTAGCCGCAAAAGGGACGCTCTATAGCAGGGGATCGAGCGGGAGTTGATATTTTTCACAGAAGTCTTGGAAAACGGGCACCAAACGGGCGGCGCAGACGTCTATCCCTGTGACAGTGCCCACTACGAGGTTCCTAGGAGAGCCCCCTCATGTTCCGCCGGCGCGAGCCCGTCCCGTTCGCCTTCGTCGCAGAGGCAGACCGGTTCCGCAGCAATGTCACTCCCCCGCCGCGCGCACGTCTCTCACGTGCGCAGCTCGTCGGCCAGTCAATGATCACGCTAACAGTGGTGGGAGGCCTCGCCGGCGCCCTGCTGTTCGGCGTTCCCGCACTGCAGCAGGACAGCTCGGCCTCCAACCGGGTGCATCAGTCCGAGGCCGCCCACCGCTGAGCGGCAGGGGGCCGGGGCGGACCAAGTGGTTCCGCCCCGTCGGCCCCGATAGCCTCACCGGTCACAGCTTCCACCGGTACGCCCCCGCGTGCCGAGCAGCCACCAGTGAGGATCAGCCGTGCCCCTGCCCTTCCTGACGGCCGACCGCCACCTCGACAACGGTGCCGCCGAACAGGCCGCACTGCCGTACGACGAGCCCGACCACTGGCGCCGTCCCTACCGCCCCGGACCGTGGCGGGTAGGGGCGGCGGCTGTGTTTCTGCTGCTCGCGTCGTTCGTCTTCCTGTCCGCGATGATCATCGCGATGGCCGGCTCCCTGCCCGCGGCGGCCGCGGTGGCGGCGACCGGCGGCCTGCTCATCGCGCTCGCGCTGCGGCTGCTGCGGGTGGGTGTGTGGGTCAGCGCCCGGGGCCTGCGCCAGGTGAACCTGCTGCGGACGACCACGCAATCGTGGAGCGCGATCGCGTCGGTCCGTACGGTCCAGCAACCGGTGCGCTGGCTCGGCCTGCCGAGGACCGTGCAGGGCCAGGCGCTCCTCGTCGAGCGGCGCCAGGGCGAACCGCTGCGGACCCTGGTCACGGACCACAGCGGCGACTTCCTCGGCCGCCCGGAATCCTTCGAACACGCCGCGGACGTCCTGGAGGCATGGGCGGCGGAGTACCGGCGGGGGTAGGGGCGGGGCAGGAGGCGGTGAAGGGCGGGGGCCCTTTGCGTCCCTTAGGGGGCGGGGGAACAGATCCCCTAAGGGACGCAAAGGCCCCCTGCGGAGCCACAACCGGTTTGGGGGCGGGGGGTATTCCCGTCTGGGGGCAGGTCGCTGGCCGGTGGCCTCCGGGCCAGGCAGGTGTGCAGCGGCCGGTATGCGCCGCCGCGGGGCCACAGACGGTTGCGGGTGGAGGGGGTATTCCGGCGGGGTGCGGGACTGGTACCGGGGGGCGGACCCGGTATGCGTCGCCCGGCCCACGGCCCGCCCCGGCCCGCGTGTTGCCGGTTCTTGGCTAGACCGCCGGCCCGGCCCCCGGCCCGTCGCCGGCCCATGGCTAAACCGCCGTCCCGTTCCGGTCCCGCTCTGGTGCCGGTTCTCCGTGAGGCCGTCGGCTCGCCGCGTTCCCAGTCCTGTGCCCTGTTGCCGCGCCTTGTTAGGCCGTGGCCCCGGCCTCGTAGAGGGTGATGGCGCGTTGCATGGCCTTGCGGGCGCGGGGGGTGTCGCGGGCGTCGTGGTAGGCGACGGCCAGGCGGAACCAGGTGCGCCAGTCGCCGGGGGCGGCTTCGGTCTCGGCCTGGCGGCGGGCGAAGACCTCGTCGGCGGAGTCCCGGTCGATGCGGCCGCCGGGGGTCCGCTTCAGTTCGTCGGCCGGGAGGCCGCCCTCCGCCTCCAGTACGGCCGCGAGCCGGTGGGCGTTGCGGGCGAAGCGGGTGTTGTGCCACAGGAACCAGCCGCCGAGGCAGGGCAGCACGAAGGCCACCGCGCCCATGCCCATGGCTGCCGGCTCGCCGGTCAGCAGCAGCAGTACGCCCTCCATGGCCACCACGCCGAAGACGAGGACCAGAACGGTGGCGAGGAAGAAGTAGGTGAACTTTCCGCCCATGACTGCCGTGCCTCAGCCCAGATCGAGGAAGTTTTCCAGGCCCACCGTCAGGCCCGGAGTGGTCACCACGCGGCGGACGCCGAGCAGGATGCCGGGCATGAAGCTGCTGTGGTGGAGGGAGTCGTGGCGGATGGTGAGGGTTTCGCCCTCGCCGCCGAGGAGGACCTCCTGGTGGGCCAGCAGGCCGCGCAGGCGGACCGAGTGGACCGGAATGCCGTCGACGTCGGCGCCGCGGGCACCGTCCAGCGCGGTGGCGGTGGCGTCCGGCTGCGGCGCGCAGCCGGCCTGCGCGCGGGCCTCGGCGATCAGCTGGGCGGTGCGCGCCGCCGTGCCGGAGGGTGCGTCGGCCTTGTTCGGGTGGTGCAGCTCGACGACCTCGACGGACTCGAAGAACCGGGCCGCCTGCTGGGCGAACCGCATGGTCAGCACCGCACCGATGGAGAAGTTCGGGGCGATCAGCACGCCCGCCTGCGGTGCCGCGGCGAGTGAGGTGCGCAGCTGCGCGAGGCGGTCCTCGGTCCACCCGGTGGTGCCGACGACGGCGTGGATGCCGTGCCGGACGCAGTAGTCGAGGTTGCCCATGACCGAGGCGGGGTTGGTCAGTTCGACCACGACCTGGGTGTCGTTCTCGACCAGCGTCTCCAGCTTGTCGCCGCGGCCCAGGGCGGCGACCAGCTCCATGTCCTCGGCGGCCTCGACGGCCCGTACGGCCTCGGAGCCGATGCGGCCCCGGGCTCCGAGTACGGCCACGCGCAGCTTGCTCATCGTTTCCTGTCTTTCTGTCGGTGGTACGGCGACGGGCGGCCCCGCTCACACGGTGCGGCGCTAGGCGACGATGTCGTCCAGGCGCGCCGCCTGCCGGTCCTTCAGCGGTCCGATGACGGAGAGCGAGGGGCGCCGGCCCAGGACCTCGCGGGCCACCTCACGCACCTCGTCGGGGGTGACGGCCGCTATCCGGGCGAGCATCTCGTCGACCGACATCTGCTCGCCCCAGCACAGCTCGCTCTTGCCGATGCGGTGCATCAGCGCACCGGTGTCCTCCAGGCCGAGGACGGTGGAGCCGCGCAGCTGGCCGATCGCGCGGTGGATCTCGTCGTCGCTCAGGCCGTGCGCGGCCACCTGGTCGAGTTCGTCGCGGCAGATCTTGAGGACGTCGTCGACCTGGTTGGGGCGGCAGCCCGCGTAGACGCCGAACAGGCCGCAGTCGGCGAAGCCCGAGGTGTAGGAGTACACGCTGTAGGCGAGGCCGCGCTTCTCCCGGACCTCCTGGAAGAGCCGGGAGGACATGCCGCCGCCGAGGGCGGTGTTCAGTACGCCCATGGCCCAGCGGCGGTCGTCGGTGCGGGCCATGCCGGGGACGCCGAGGACCACATGGGCCTGTTCGGTCCTGCGGTTGAGCAGTTCGACGCGGCCGGCGGTGCGGATCGCGCGGGCTCCGGAGCGCGGTGCGACCGGGACGGCGTCCGTCCGGTCGAGCGCGCCGGCCTGCTCGAAGGCGCGGCGGACCTGGCGGACGACCTTGGCGTGGTCGATGTTGCCGGCCGCGGTGACGACGAGGTGGGTGGGGTCGTAGTGCTTCCGGTAGAAGCGGCGGATGCGGTCGGCGGTGAGGGCGTTGACGGTGTCGACGGTGCCCAGGACGGGGCGGCCGAGCGGGGTGTCACCGAGCATGGTGTGGGCGAACAGGTCGTGGACGCAGTCGCCCGGGTCGTCCTCGGTCATCGCGATCTCTTCGAGGATGACGCCGCGCTCGGCGTCCACGTCCTCGGCCTCGATCAGTGAGCCGGTGAGCATGTCGCACACCACGTCGATGGCGAGCGGCAGGTCGGTGTCGAGCACCCGCGCGTAGTAGCAGGTGTATTCCTTCGCGGTGAAGGCGTTCATCTCGCCGCCGACCGCGTCGATGGCCGAGGAGATGTCCAGCGCGCTGCGCTGCTCGGTGCCCTTGAACAGCAGGTGTTCGAGGTAGTGCGTGGCGCCGTTCAGGGCCGGGGTCTCGTCGCGGGAGCCGACGTGCGCCCAGATGCCGAAGGTGACGGAGCGGACCGAGGGCAGCGTCTCGGTGACGATGCGCAGGCCGCCGGGCAGGGTGGTCCGGCGGACCGTACCGGCGCCCGCGGTGCCCTTGAGAAGCGTTTGGGTACGGGCGACGGCCCGCCCCTCCGTGGAGGTGCGGGCCGTCGTCGTGTGCGTACGGGACGTCACTTGTCGGCGTCGTCCTTCTTGTCTTCCTTGGCGGCGTCCTCTTCCTCGATCACGGGGATGAGGGAGAGCTTGCCGCGCTGGTCGATCTCGGCGATCTCGACCTGGACCTTGGCGCCGACGCCGAGCACGTCCTCGACGTTCTCCACGCGCTTGCCGCCGGCGAGCTTGCGGATCTGCGAGATGTGCAGCAGGCCGTCCTTGCCCGGGAGCAGGGAGACGAACGCACCGAAGGTGGTGGTCTTGACGACCGTGCCCAGGTAGCGCTCGCCGACCTCCGGCATGGTCGGGTTGGCGATGCCGTTGATCGTGGCGCGGGCGGCCTCGGCGGCCGGGCCGTCGGCGGCACCGATGTAGATGGTGCCGTCGTCCTCGATCGTGATCTCGGCGCCGGTGTCCTCCTGGATCTGGTTGATCATCTTGCCCTTGGGGCCGATGACCTCGCCGATCTTGTCCACGGGGATCTTGACGGTGATGATCCGCGGGGCGTTCGGGGACATCTCGTCCGGGGTGTCGATCGCCTCCATCATCACGTCGAGGATGTGCAGACGGGCGTCGCGGGCCTGCTTGAGGGCCGCGGCCAGGACGGACGCCGGGATGCCGTCCAGCTTGGTGTCGAGCTGGAGGGCGGTGACGAACTGCTTGGTGCCGGCGACCTTGAAGTCCATGTCGCCGAAGGCGTCCTCCGCACCGAGGATGTCGGTGAGGGTGACGTAGTGGGTCTCGCCGTCGATCTCCTGGGAGATCAGGCCCATGGCGATACCGGCGACCGGGGCCTTGAGCGGCACACCGGCGTTCAGCAGCGACATGGTGGAGGCGCAGACCGAGCCCATGGACGTCGAGCCGTTGGAGCCGAGAGCCTCGGACACCTGGCGGATCGCGTAGGGGAACTCCTCGCGGGTCGGCAGGACCGGCATCAGCGCGCGCTCGGCGAGCGCGCCGTGGCCGATCTCGCGGCGCTTCGGGGAGCCGACGCGGCCGGTCTCGCCGGTGGAGTACGGCGGGAAGTTGTAGTTGTGCATGTAGCGCTTGCGGGTCACCGGGGAGAGGGTGTCCAGCTGCTGCTCCATGCGGAGCATGTTGAGGGTGGTGACGCCCAGGATCTGGGTCTCGCCACGCTCGAACAGGGCGGAGCCGTGCACCCGCGGGATCGCCTCGACCTCGGCGGCGAGCGTACGGATGTCCGTGACGCCGCGGCCGTCGATGCGCTTCTTCTCCTTGATGACGCGCTCACGGACCAGGGTCTTGGTCAGCGAGCGGTACGCGGCGGAGATCTCCTTCTCGCGGCCCTCGAACTCCGGCAGGAGCTTCTCGGCGGCGAGCGCCTTGACGCGGTCGAGCTCCGACTCGCGCTCCTGCTTGCCGGCGATGGTCAGCGCCTGGGCGAGCTCGTCCTTGACGGCCTTGGTGAGGGCCTCCAGGACGTCGTCCTGGTAGTCGAGGAAGATCGGGAACTCACCGGTCGGCTTGGCGGCCTTGGCGGCCAGGTCCGCCTGGGCCTTGCACAGGACCTTGATGAACGGCTTCGCGGCCTCCAGGCCGGCGGCGACGACCTCTTCGGTCGGGGCCTCGGCGCCGTCCTTGACCAGCTGGATGGTCTGGTCGGTGGCCTCGGCCTCGACCATCATGATCGCGACGTCGCCGTCCGGGAGGACCCGGCCGGCCACGACCATGTCGAAGACCGCGTCCTCGAGCTCGGTGTGCGTCGGGAAGGCGACCCACTGGCCCTTGATGAGGGCGACGCGGGTACCGCCGATGGGGCCCGAGAAGGGCAGGCCGGCCAGCTGCGTGGAGCAGGAGGCGGCGTTGATGGCGACCACGTCGTAGAGGTGGTCGGGGTTGAGCGCCATGATCGTCTCGACGATCTGGATCTCGTTGCGCAGGCCCTTCTTGAAGGACGGGCGCAGCGGGCGGTCGATCAGGCGACAGGTGAGGATGGCGTCCTCGGAGGGGCGGCCCTCACGGCGGAAGAAGGAGCCGGGGATCTTCCCGGCCGAGTACATCCGCTCCTCGACGTCGACGGTCAGCGGGAAGAAGTCCAGCTGGTCCTTCGGGGTCTTGGAAGCGGTGGTGGCCGACAGCACCATGGTGTCGTCGTCCAGGTACGCCACGGCGGAGCCGGCGGCCTGCTTGGCCAGGCGGCCCGTCTCGAAGCGGATGGTGCGGGTGCCGAAGGAACCGTTGTCGATCACGGCTTCGGCGTAGTGGGTCTCGTTCTCCACCAGGAATATCTCCTCGTCTGCGTCTGCTGCCCGTGTGGCAGCAGACCTTCTCGGTGGAGCGCCGGTGCGGGCCGGTCTTCGATCGAAGCACCCGGAGTGATGCGACATGCCGTGCATGGATCGTCCGGGGGCCACTACCGAGGACCGGCGGCCAGGAGGCGCTCCTACCGCGTTCAGTTTTGCGATATGGCACCAGAGTACAAAGCTTCCGTCCACCATGAGGTGGCACGGACATCCGGTGCGTACGGCAAAGGGAGCGGCCCCCGGTGGGAACCGCTCCCTTTACGGCGTCTTACTTGGCGCCCGCCGCGCCGCGGCGGATGCCCAGGCGCTCGACCAGCGCGCGGAAGCGCGTGATGTCCTTCTTCGCCAGGTACTGCAGCAGGCGGCGGCGCTGGCCGACCAGCAGCAGCAGACCACGGCGGGAGTGGTGGTCGTGCTTGTGGGTCTTGAGGTGCTCGGTCAGGTCCGAGATGCGGCGGGAGAGCATCGCGACCTGGACCTCGGGGGAGCCGGTGTCACCCTCCTTGGTGGCGAACTCGGCCATGATCTGCTTCTTCGTAGCGGCGTCGAGCGACACGCGGTACTCCTCAGGGTTCCGGCCGGTGAGCGTCCCTGGTTGACTTCACAGGGAATCTTGGATGACTCGTCCGGGCCGTTACACAGCGTACCAGCTGGAAAACGGCCCCCCGACCGGGTGGTCGGGGGGCCGTTTTCGTAAGCGGGGGCCGTGCTAGTTGCCGGTGAGGCCGCGCACGGTGTTGTAGACGTCGAGGACCGCCAGGCACAGCGGCACCAGGGAGAGCAGCACGAGACCGTCGAAGATGTCGAAGATCCGGCCCCAGAAGGGGGTGACGCCCTTGCGGGGGACGACCAGGCCGACGCCGACGAGGACGGCCGCGCCGACCGCGATGCTGCTGGAGAACCAGACGGTGCGGATGTTGAGCGGTCCGGCGTCCTGGTACTGCAGGAGGTCGACGAAGATGTCCTGCGGCGGGTGCAGCGCGATGCCCAGGATGAGCAGGACGATGGTCAGGATGCCGGCGATGGTCAGGCAGGCGACCTGCGCGGTGTAGTCGAAGAGCCGGGCGCGGAGCATGATCGTGATGCCGGCGGCCAGGGCGAGCAGCTGGGCCCACATGTTGTCGGAGAAGCCGAGGACGACACCGGCGGAGCCGACGACGAGGGCGGAGCAGCCGGCGACAAGGCCGAGCAGCAGTTCGTGGCCGCGCTTGGCCTGGTTGCCGATCTTGATGAAGTCGACGGACTCGGTCTCGCCGCCGTTGTCCAGGGAGCCCTTGGCGATCTGGTCCGGGGAGCGGTAGCCGATGGGCAGCCGGGCGAAGCGGGCGGAGAGGCCGGGGAGCCAGGCGACCATGGCGATGGCGACGACGGCGGTGACGGCGGCGACCTCGCGGCCCTGGGCGTCGGTGAGGATCGCGGCGAAGACCGCGAGGGTGCCGATGGCGGAGAGGAAGGCGGCCGCGACGAACGGGGCGTCGCCGCGCGGCAGCAGCACCACCAGCAGGACGGACGCGATGAGTACGGTCACGCAGCCGACGAGGAGGTGCAGCCGGCCGGGGCCGGCGCCGTCTTCGACCGGGAAGATGCCGGAGCCGGCGATCAGCAGGTGCGGCAGCGCGGACAGGCCCAGGGCGATGGAGGAGCCGTGGTCGTCGTAGACCCGGGCCCGGACGCCGGCGAGGGCGACCAGGACGATGCCGACGACGCCGGCGATGATGCCGGGCAGGCGGTGCATGTCGCGGTTCATCGGGTTCGAGAACCACAGCGCGAACGCCATCATGACGAGCAGCAGCACACCGGCGCTGAGGCCGAGGGTGTGCATGAGGTCGTCGCTCCAGCGGCTGCGGTTGCGCTTGACCGCGGAGGCGACCGCGTCGGAGACGTCGTCGAAGACCGGGAGCGGCAGCGATTCGGCGAACGGCTTCAGGAGCAGGAGGTCGCCGTCGAGGATCTGCTGTTGCGCGAGCGACTGCCCGGCGTCGAGGACCGTTCCGTCGCGGCGTACGAGGTGATAGCCGGTCGGCGCACCCTCCGCCTGGGACTGCCCGGAGAGCCGCAGGATCTCCGGGTAAATGTCGACGAGTGCGACGTCCTCCGGCAGTGCCACGTCGATCCGTGCATCGGGCGCGGCGACCGTGACCCGGCAAAAGCCGGTGCCAGTGCTCGTGCTCACCTGGCGGTTCCCCCTATCCGTTGGGCGTTTTGTCGCTTCGCGCGCCGTATATATAGAGCCGTCTCTGCGGGGCCGTGGCACGCTCGCGAGGCGTCAGCGTACCGTCCAATTCGGCGACCGCCCCACCCACCCCGCGACTTGACGCTTAACAGTAGGATCAACGCCTGGTTCGGGCCAAGGACTTGGCTCGGGGGGACCGTCGAATCCAACGGGGGCGGTCCGAGACTGCGAGATGCATGAAGGACTGATGCCTCGGTGAGCGTTGTCATCGTCAAGCGCCCGCCCCGCGCGCTGCCACCTGAAGTCCCCTCGGAGGAGGTGACACTTGAGGCTCCGCCTGAGCTGCCCCGCGAAGGTGAGCAGGAGAACCTCTTCATGACGTTTATGCCCATGATGGGTATGGCGTCCTCCGCGGGATTCCTGTTCATGGGCAACCAGCCGTTCATGAAAATCATGGGTGGCTTTATGGTGGCGTCCACGTTGGCAATGGCGATCATGCAGATCGTCAAGGCGCGGCAAGGCCCTTCGGGACAAATGGTCCAGGAGCGCCAGGATTACCTCAAGTACCTTGCGCAGAAGCGGAAAGAGGTACGGCGTACCGCGCGTAAGCAGCGGGATGCACAGCTTTTCACCCACCCCGATCCGAGCCAGTTGTGGTCGATCGTCGCGGAGGGCAAACGCGTCTGGGAACGGCGGGCGACCGATCCGGACTTCGGGCAGGTGCGTCTCGGGCTCGGGCCGCAGCAGCTGGCCACCCCGCTGAGGGCTCCGGAGACCGCTCCGGTCGACGAGCTGGAGCCGCTCACCGCGCATGCGATGAAGGAATTCCTCGACAAGCACGGGCAGTTGGACAACCTGCCGCTCGCGGTCTCGCTGCGCGCCTTCTACCACCTGACCGTCTCCGGTGACCCGGACACCGTCTACGGCTCGGCCCGCGCCATCATTTCCCAGCTGTGTACCCTGCACTCCCCCGAGGACCTGGTCGTGGCCGTCGTCGCCGCGCCCGGTGCGCAGGCGGAGTGGGAGTGGACGAAGTGGCTGCCGCAGGTGCAGGACAAGACCACGGACGGCGCGGGCAGCCGCCGGCTGGTCGTCGGTGACCTCGGCGAGGTCGAGGAGCTGCTGGCGGACGAGCTGGAGGGCCGCGGGCGGTTCAACCCGCAGGGCACCCCGGTCACCGACACCCCGCACGTGGTGATCGTGCTGGACGGCGGCGAGGTGCCGATGGACTCGGTGATCGCCGGGGCCGAGGGCCTGCAGGGCGTCACCATCATCGAGGTCGTCCCGGGCGACCTGGACGAGATCCGCGGTGGTCTGGCCGTCCAGGTGTGGCCGGGCAAGCTGGTGCTGGAGTCGGCCAGCGGCGCGGTCTACCACGGTGTCTGCGACACCCTCTCGATCGCCGAATCGGAGGCGCTGGCGCGCCAGCTGGCCCCGCTGCGGGCGGGCTCCGGTGCCGACGGCGAGGAACCGCTGCTGTCCGCCCTGGACTTCACCGACCTGCTCAACATCGGCGACGCCGGGTCCCTGGACGTGTCGCGCACCTGGCGGCCGCGGACGCTGGCCGAGCGGCTGCGCGTCCCGATCGGTGTGGACCGCGACGGCCAGCCGGTCATGCTGGACATCAAGGAAGCCTCGCAGCAGGGCATGGGCCCGCACGGCCTGTGTGTCGGTGCGACCGGTTCCGGTAAGTCCGAGGTGCTGCGCACCCTGGTGCTCGCCCTCGCGGTCACGCACTCCTCCGAGACGCTGAACTTCATCCTCGCGGACTTCAAGGGTGGCGCCACCTTCACCGGTATGTCGGACATGCCGCACGTCGCGGCGGTCATCACCAACCTCGGTGAGGACGTCACGCTGATCGACCGCATGCGCGACTCGATCACCGGTGAACTCCAGCGGCGCCAGGAGCTGCTGCGCTCCGCGGGCAACTACGCCAACATCACCGACTACGAGAAGGCGCGTGCCGCGGGTGCCCCGCTGGATCCGCTGCCCTCGCTGGTGATGATCATCGACGAGTTCTCCGAGCTGCTCGCCGCCAAGCCCGACTTCATCGAGATGTTCATCCAGATCGGCCGTATCGGCCGTTCGATGGGTGTGCACATGCTGCTCGCCTCGCAGCGTCTGGAAGAGGGCAAGCTGCGCGGTCTGGACACCTTCCTGTCCTACCGGCTGGGTCTGCGGACGTTCTCCGCGGCCGAGTCGCGGACCGCGATCGGTGTGCCGGACGCCTACCACCTGCCGAACGTCCCCGGTTCCGGCATCCTGAAGTACGACACCGAGACGATGGTGCAGTTCAAGGCCGCGTATGTGTCCGGTACCTACCGCGGTCCGGGCGGCGGCGGCCGGGGCGGCAGCGGCGGCCGGTCGATGCGGTTGCCGGTGCCGTTCACCGCGGCCCCGGTCATCGAGCAGATCATCGAGGAGCCCGTCGTCGAGGCGACGGAGCCGGAGATCGACGACGCGCTCGCCGACACCGTGCTGGACGTCATGGTCCAGCGGATGCAGGGCCAGGGCCCGCCGGCGCACCAGGTGTGGCTGCCCCCACTGGAGGAGGCGCCGACCGTCAACCAGCTGCTGCCGGCGCTCGCGGTCACGCCCGAGCGGGGCGTGCACGCGGCGGAGTACACCGCGCTGGGCAAGCTCGTGGTGCCGGTCGCGCTGGTGGACAAGCCGTTCGAGCAGCGGCGTGACGTGATGTACCTGGACTTCTCGGCCGGTGCCGGTCACGGCCTGGTCGTCGGTGGTCCGCAGTCCGGCAAGTCGACCCTGATCCGTTCCGCCATCGCGGCGTTCGCGCTCACCCACACCCCGGGCGAGGTGCAGTTCTACTGCCTCGACTTCGGTGGTGGCGGCATGCTCACGATGGAGGACCTGCCGCACGTCGGCGGGGTCGCCTCGCGTCTGGACGCGGAGAAGGTCCGCCGTACGGTCGCCGAGGTCGTGGGCATCCTCAACGAGCGCGAGGAGTTCTTCCGGCAGAACAACATCGACTCGATCGCGACCTACCGCCAGCGGCGGGCCGCGGGCGCCTTCCCCGGTGAGAAGTGGGGCGACGTCTTCCTCGTCATCGACGGCTGGGCGACGTTCAAGACCGACTACGAGCAGCTGGACCCGGTGATCCTGGACATCGCCGCCCGCGGTCTCGGTTTCGGTGTCCACCTGATCATCGCCGGTGCCCGTTACACCGAGGTCCGTCCGGCCCTGCGCGACCAGCTCCTCAACCGTGTCGAGCTGCGCCTGGGTGACCCGATGGAGTCGGAGTTCGACCGCAAGCGCGCGGAGAACGTCCCGATGGGCAAGCCGGGCCGTGGTCTGTCCCCGGAGAAGCTCGACTTCCTCTCGGCGCTGCCGCGCCTGGACGGCATGAGCGACCCGGAGACGATCAGCGACGGCATCGCCAACCTGGTGGCGACGGTCAAGGAGCACTGGCAGGGCGAGCCCGCCCCCAAGGTGCGGATGCTGCCGACGATGCTGCGCGCCACCGACCTGCCCAAGGGCAGCGACTACCCGGAGCACGGCATCGCGATCGGTGTGGACGAGACCACGCTGTCGCCGGCGTTCATCGACTTCGAGACCGACCCGCTGCTGGTCATCTACGGCGAGAGCGAGTCCGGAAAGTCGTCGCTGCTGCGCCTGCTGGCCAAGCAGATCGCCGAGCGTTACCCGTCGGACAAGGCGCTCATGGTGGTCTCCGACTACCGCCGTGCGCTGCTCGGGGAGATCCCCGAGAGCCACATGTACAAGTACTGCGCCGCGGGCCCGCAGCTGCAGGAGGTCATCAGCGGACTGGCGGGTTCGCTGGGCCGCCGGATGCCCGGGCCGGACGTCACGCCGGAGCAGCTGCGCAACCGCAGCTGGTACGACCTGCCGGACGCGTTCGTGATCGTGGACGACTACGACCTGGTGGCGACCAGCAGCGGCAACCCGCTGCAGCCGTTGCTGGAGTACCTGCCGTTCGCCCGTGACCTGGGTCTGCGCCTGATCATCGCGCGCAGCTCCTCGGGCGCCGGACGGTCGTCGTTCGAGCCCGTGATGCAGCGTACGAAGGAGCTCGGCGCGCAGGGTCTGATCCTGTCGGCCGACCCGGCGGAGGGCCCGCTGATGGGCAACATCAAGGGTCAGCAGCTGACGCCCGGCCGGGCCACGTTCATCACGCGCAAGCGTGGTGCGCAGCTGGTCCAGACGGGCTGGCTGCCGGCCCACAGCGGGTAACCGGCGAGCACGGCAACGGCGGTGGGGCGTCCCTGAAGGAGGGGCGCCCCACCGCCGTTTCTCATGTGCTGCACCTGGGCCGGACCGCCGCGGGCGGCGCGGCCCGTCGCTCAGCCGAACGCGCCGTGCTGGGTGGTGTCCGGGGCGGCCGGTTCCGCGGGCTTCTTCTCCGCCGCGGCCGGTGCGTCCTTCTTGCCGGACGCGCCCGAGGTGGCGGAGCCGGCGGAGGTGGCCGGCGTGGCCTTGGGGTCGCGTTCCGCGCCCGGTGCCGGCTCCGGGTCGGCCGGCCGGGTCCGTACGCCCTTGGCGAGGCCCTCGCCGCCGCGGGTCGCGGCCTCGCCGTCCCGGGCCGGTCCGAACGGGTCCGGCCCGTGGGCGGCCGTGGAGGTCTCCCAGGTGTGCGTCACCTGCGGGACCGAGCTCTGGCCGCCGCCCTTGCCGCCGCGCTTGCCGAACGCGCCGCCGAGGCCGTTGGCGAGCTGGCCGAGCGCCATGAAGCCGTAGGCGACCTGGGGGCCGGACGATCCCTGGCCGCCGCCCGAGGCGCTGTGCGCCTGCGGGGCGCCGTGGTCCTGGTCGTCCTTGTCGTCCTTGTCGTCGTCGGGGTGCTGCGCGGCGGCGTTCTCCAGGTCGGCCGCGGCCAGTTCGAAGGCCGGCAGCGCCTCGTCGACGGACCGCTTGAGGCGGTGCCACTCCGCGGCGAACGCCTCGCCCGCCGGGCCGTGCCAGTTGGCCGCGGCCGCGGTACCGACATGCCGGTCCAGGTCGCGGACCATGCCGTCGAGGTGCCTGCCCATCTCCCGCCAGCCGGCCGCCGCTTCGTGCAGTGCCTCGGGGTTGCGTCGTCCGCTCACTTGGCGCTCCGCATCTTCTCGACGCTCCGCAGGGTGTCGACCAGCTCGTCCTCGGCCGCCTCGGTGTTGGCGACGGTCTCCTTGATGCCGCTGCTGACCTCGGCGAGCCGTTCCTGCAGCTGGACCAGGGCGTGCTCGGCCTGCTCGTACAGCTCGCGGAACGGCCGGGCCGCCTCGTCGCTGCCGAATCCGTCCCGCAGCGCCTCGGCATCGGCCCGCCGTCTGAATGCGGCCAACTGCCGGCTCAGTTCTTCCGCGCGTATCCCGAAGGAGGCACCGAGCGTGTGCAACTCCTCCGTACTGAGCCGGACTTCGTCGGACATCATTTCTCCCCGAATTGAATGACAGCTGCCTGCCAACATCGCCTCAGGTCTAGCACACCCGCAATAGCACCGAAGCCCACTGTTGATCGGCCGGCCGCCCGGCCGCGGAATGGATACGGAGCAATATGCGGCAATACCGACAACCCCCGCCTTGACGACGCGTTCACATCCGTCATTAGACTCTGGACGCCGGTGCAGCACGTGTGGTTGCTGTGCCATCACGTCAAGGGGGCAGAGATGAGCAACGAGCGGCAGATCCAGGACGAGGACCTGATGGACGTCGCCCAGGATCCGGAGCAGGCGCACCGGCTGCGGAAGGCACTGAAGGTCCTCGCGGAGAACCCCAACGTCGGCGGCAAGCTCCAGGAGATGGCCCAGGAGGTGCTGTCCGGCCGCATCGGCATGAAGGACGCCATCCAGACGCCGGGCTACATGGATGCCATCGGTGACCGGCTGACCGAGATGCGGCGGGCCGCGGAGGACCAGACCATGGCCGAGCGCGAGGAATCGCGCGAGAAGTTCGCAGCCTGGCAGAAGGAGCAGGAAGAGAAGGAAGACCAGGAGCGCGCCGAGCGCGACGGCCCGTCGGGCAACATCGTCACCGGCTCGCGGCGCGGCGGTCGCGGCCACCGCGGCTGAACCGGTCCGCAGCTGCCGTCCTGACCGCCGCTGGCCGTCCAGGGTGCGCCTGGCCGCCCGGAGCGAATTCCGGGGAGCTTACGGGGGCTCGGGCGCGCGTACGTCGCCTTGTGTCGTATTGCGGCGTCGTGCCGCATGGGGACCGTGTGCCGTATTGGTGGCCTCGTGCCATATAGGGGCCTCATGTCGCATGGGGGCATCAGGCCGCATGGGGGCATCGTGACGTATTGCGTCGGCACGCAAAGACCCCAGGGTGCGCAGAGCGAAAGAAGCAGATCAATACCCGGGTACCCGGGAATTTCGGGCATTGATCTGCTTCTTTCTCCACAGGACATTTCCAGCACTCGCGTTTTCTCCACAACCGGCGGCCCCACCCGGCGGACCACGCCGCAGGGGCCCCCGCCGTCACCGACGCCCCACGAGCCACCGGCACGCCGGCCGTACACCCGCTCCGGCCTGCGTGTTCCAGTTCCGGAACAGCCGGACCCGCGGCGTCCCGCGCACGCGGCCCGGATCATAGGATCGAACCGGTAAGCCGGTACACGCAGGAATCCACGAAGGTGGAGGGCGGGATTGATGGGGGACGAGGAAGCCATGAGCGCCTCAGAAGAGGGAAACGCCCGAACAGCCGGATACGCTCCGCATCCGCATATCGGCGGCCGCACGGCCGTGCTACGCGCCCTCGCGGCCTGGCGCATGCGCTGGCCCGGTGCGCCGCGCGTGATCGTGCTCACCGGAAATCCGGGCAGCGGGCGGTCACGCCTGGTCACCGGCTTCCTGATGATGTGCGATCCCGACTACCGCAAGCAGCTGCCGCTGGACGAGCTGGACCCGGCCACGGTGCCGCCGGACCTGCCACCGCCGGCCGTACCGAGCGCCGACGGCCGTACCGCCGCGCAGGTGCTGTGGCTCGTCGCGGACCACTTCGGCCTGCGGGCCGGCCGCAAGGAAGACGTCTTCACCGAACTCGCCGCGCGCGAGGAGCCGGTGACGATCGTGGTGCCCGACGTGGACCGGGCCGGGCCCGTGCGCGCCGCCCAGGAGCCGGCCCGCCTCATACGGGAGGTGCTCGCCCCGCTCGCCGCCGTCGAAACGGTTCAGCTGCTGGCCGACGTCCCGCGGGAACTGGTCGCGGAGCTCGCCGCGGCACTGCCCTCCGGGCAGGTCCAGGTCATCGACCTCGACGCGCCCGAGTGGGCCGACCCCGCGGGCCTGGTGCTGCACGCCGAGACCGCGCTCGACCCGGACACCGGAGCTCCGGAACTCCCGTACACCACCGACCCGTCGGCCCGGCGGGCGCTCGCCGAGGCGCTGGCCGGACGTGCGGCGGGCAGCCGGCTGACCGTCCAGCTGGCGGTGCAGTCGCTGATCATGCAGCCCGAGGGCTTCGACCCGGCGGACCCCGCCCTGCTGCCCGGCAGCGTGGGCGAGGCGCTCGATGTGCACGCCCGCCGGCTGGGTGCCGATCCGCAGACCCTGCGGCTGATGCTGGCCCCGCTGGCGTTCGCCGAGGGCGAGGGCCTGCCCGTCCACCTGCTGGGCCCCCTGGCGAACGCCGTCGCCGGACGGGACATGAGCCAGGAGATCGCCGACGGCATGCTGCTGGCCGCACCGTTCATCCAGCCGGTCGAGGCCGGGGTGAACGACGACGACGCGGATGCCGCGCCGGCGGACGGCGAGGGGACCGCGGACGCCCCCGGAGCCGGGCCCGCCCGGACGCTGCTCCGCCTGATGCACCCCGCCCTCGCCGAGGAGATCCGCGCCGGCCTGCCCGACGTCCGGGACGCCCAGACCAAAATCGCCATGGCGCTGCTGGAGGCGGTCCCCCAGCAGGACTGGGCGCAGGCCGATCCGTACATCCGCGACCACCTCGCGGCGCACACCCTCGAAGCCGGTCTGCTGCCCCAACTCCTCACCGACCCGGGGCTGTTCGCGCACGCCGACCCGGTGGTCCTGCGGGCAGCCGTCGAGGCCGTCCCGCTGGAGGCGCTGGGCGCACCGGCCCGTACGTATCTGCGCACGGCCCCGCTGCTCACCCGCTCACGGGCCACGGCCAGGATGCGGGCGGCCTTCCTGGAGACCGCGTTCGTCGAGGACGGGCTGACGCCGTACGCCGAGGCGCTGCACACCCGCGGCTTCCGGCTGCCGTGGCGCACCCTCTGGAGCGCACCGCTGCCCGGCGTCCAGGCGGTGACGACCGGCGCCCTCCTCCAGGAGGCCACGGAGGGCACAAACGGCACAGACGGCACTGGGGGTACCGAGGGCACGGAGGCCGCCGGCCCGCGTGCCGTCGTCGCCCTGGTCGTCCCCGAGGGCACCCCCGGCTCCCGTACGGTGCCGTCCACCACGGAGGGCACCGGGGCCGAGGCGGCTGCCGCAGAGGGCGCGACGGAGGGCACCGGGACCGACGCGGCTGCCGCAGAGGGCGCGGACGGTGCGAACGGCGCGGGCGCACCGGACGGCGCCGCCGAACCCGGCGGCCGGGCGATCCTCCTGCACGACCTCCGGAGCCCGGAGTTCCTCGACGCCGACCCCGCGCAAGTGCTGCGGCCCTCGGACGACGAGCGCGCCGCGACGCCCTTCGGGCTCAGCCGGGGCGCCGACTACCTGCGGGTCTGGGCCCGGGCGACCCAGAAGGTGGTGGCCGCGCTGGTGTCCGACACCCCGATCACCGGCGCCGACCTCTCCCCGGACGGTGTGCTCGTCGTGGCCACCGAGCGCGGAGTGACCGCCCGGCAGATCCTCGCGGCCGCCCCCGCCGCCCCCACCGTGCCGGCCCAGCGCGCCGGCACCACTGACGCCGATGCTTCCCACGGCCTCGAAGGAGACCACTCGTGATCACCCAGGCGCAGGCACACGCCACCGCCGCCCGCTGGCTCAACCCCGAGGGGCACCAGGGCCCGCCGCGTGAGGTGGCCATGCAGGAGTTCGACCTCGGCTGGGTGGTGTGGGCCGTACCGCCGCCCCCGGAGGTCGACCCGGAGACCGGGCAGCGCCGCCCGCCCGCCGAGATCGGCACCGCCTGCGGCGTCGTCGACCGGGCCTCCGGCGAGCTGACCGTCTGGCCGTCCGTACCGGTCGACGAGGTCGTGCGGATGTACCAGCAGAAGCACGGCGGCGGCGCGGCCGGCGCGCCCCCGGCGGAACCCGCCCGGCCGCCGGTCACCGGCCCCGGCAACACCGCGGTCGCCACCTACGACGACCCCGCGACCGGCGAGGAGACCAGCCTCGCCCGCGTCTCGGCCCCCGGCCGGCCGCCCGTGGAGTACCAGCTGTACGAGGAGCTGCGGCGGCTGGGTGTGGACCCCGCGGCCGTCCGCGCGGTCCACACCGACCTGCGCCCGGCCCTGCTGCCCGGCGGCTACCCCGGCGACTTCGTCCTCCGTACGTTCCCCAACGCCTCGTTCTCCTGCACCGAGGGCTACGGCATGCGCCCCGAGGAGCGCGCCGAGGGCGTCGCGGGGCTGGTGCGGCACGTCGAGATGATGCACCAGCTGGCGGGCCAGCAGCCGCCGCCGCGGCCGCACCGGGTGCCGGTGCCGGAGCGCGTCGAGCCGGCGCCGCAGATGCGGGACGTGGCCCTCGGCAAGCACCTCGTGGAGGTCTTCGGCCCCGAGGGCATCCGCCGCCCGGACGCCGACGACCTGGCCGCGACCCAGCTGCCCGAGGCCACCCGGAACACCCTGGTCTGGGCCGGACTCCCGTCCGAGGTCCCGTACTTCTTCACCGCCGACCGCTCCGGCGCCCCGCCCGCCGGCGGACCGTTCACGGACGTGGCGACCCACCTCCGGGAGATCGGCACGCAGGCCAAGGAACAGACGCTCGAAACGCTGGCCGGCTACGTACGGATCGGCACCGACGGCCTCTACACCATCGCCGTCCAGTGCACCGCCCCGGAGACCAACCAGAGCCTGATCGGCACCCTTTGGGCCGTCCAGCCCTCCTCCGGCGGCGGCCGCTTCATCAACCGCACCCTCTCCGCCTACCTCCGCTCCCTGGCCCTCCTCACCACCACCCGCCAGGAGATGCAGGGCCTGGACCCGACAGCGGCGGGCACGGCGGTGGCGGCCTTCCAGGAACAGATCGCGGCGATCGACTCCTGGGCACTGGACGACCCCGGCAACTGGTGGTCGCTGGTGATCGAGCAGATGTGGCACGGGTTGTTCTGAGGGGAGGACGGGAGGGGTGGGGCGGGGAGGGGTGGAGCGGGAGGGGTAGGACGGGAGGGATAGGACGGGGCTCGGGGCCCGGAAGTTCGCACGGTCCCGGGGGCCGCAGGTTCCCGGTCTTTGGCGCTGGGCCCCGTCCACCTTGTTACGTCCCCCTCCCGGATGCCGCTCGGGGGGAGGGGTTGGGGTTCGGTGTCGGCGGGTCGGGGTTGGGGTCGAGGGTCGGGGGGTTCGCCAGGTTCCCCTCAGGCTTACGGCAGCAGGAGCCAGTCCGCGGCCAGCGCCGCCGCCAGGCCGATGCCCAGCAACCAGGTGCCGAGCCGGGTACGCCCGTGCCGGCTGAGTTCGATCACTACGCCGCAGAGCACCAGCGCGGCTCCGTACACCCCGACCACGAGCACCGACGTACGCGAGGCCAGGCGGACCACGAGCACCACCGCCATCGCGGCCATGAGCACCGAGGCCAGGACGATGCGTATCCGACGCGCCTGACGCGGAGTCAGCCCCACGCGGTTCTGGGACTCGCCCTCTTCGCCGTCGGAAGCGAGCTCCTCCTCATCGGAAGGGGTCTCTTCCTCGTCGGAAGGGATCTCTTCCTCCTCGGGAACGAGCTCGTCGGCGTCCTCGGGAAGGGCCTCTTCCTTACCTGATACGGGCTCTTCCTGAACGGTGAGGGCCGCTTCCTTACCGGTGACAGCCGCCTCCTTACCGGAAACGGGCTCATCCTTGCCGGTGACGGACTCTTCCCTGCCGGTCACGGGCTCTTCCTTGCCGGGTTCGTTCATGAGCGGTTCATGCACCTCGGTTCCATGCACTGACGAATGCCTCCATATGCGTATGTACTGCGCTGCCCAGGGCGATCCATGAACCGTCGGTGAAGCCGACATCGAACCGTCCCCGGCCGCCCACGGCCTTGGGATGCGCATTGATCCGAGCGATGTCCGCACGAGACACCGCCACCCCGAAGTCCCACCGCGGTGTGGTGTCACGCCAACTCGTATTGCGGTCCACGAGCAGAATCAACCGGCTGTCGGTCATCGCCTGCCGCCGTGGAGTACCCCCGGCGTTCGTCAGGTCGACGAGGAAGCGGCCGGCCCCGCTGTCCCAGCCACCGTCCATGGCAGTGCCCCAGATCGCCTTCTCGACGGCGCGGTCGGCCACGTGATCCAGGGCATCCACCGTGCGCTCGACCCGGTCGCCGACGCGTCCCGCGGCCCGGGCGAACGGGTTGTTGACCAACCGGCTGTTGGTCACCGCCCCCAGCGGACGGGCCACCGCGCCGAGTGCGCTGCCCAGCGCACCCCGTACCCGCTCCTCGAGCGCGGACGAAGCATGCGGAGTGGTCGGAGCGCGCAGCTCGGCGGGGACGGAGGGCAGCGCCGTATCGGCGAAGTAGTCACAGGCGATGACCAGCCGTTCGCCCGGCCGGAGGAACGGCAGAAAACAGTCGCGGTACTCCGGCTTCATACGGCGCGGCTCCTCTCGTCGGACGGGCGTCGACCGAAGTGGAGCATCAGCCGAAGGGGTTGTCGGGTCGTGGAACTGCTGGACGGCTGCCGGGCGCACGACCAGCCGCGGGCCATTCTCTCGACTGCCGGTTCGCAACAGCGCCTGAGCGGGTCCTGTGCGGTGGGCGACGGGTCGAAGTCCAAGGGCGACGGCACCTGGTAGCTGCCGAGAGCACCGGGCCCCGGCCCCCCTGCTCCCAGCCCCCTGCCGGCTGCCGCCGGAACCGGACGGGGACTGCTCACCGCTGTGCATCGCGCCGCTCACGGATTGCCCGTGAAGCCGAGGCCGTGCCTCACGCCTTGGCACCGTGCTTGATCGCCTTGTGCGTCATCCTGGCACCGTGGGAGACGGCGAACTTCTCCGCTTCACCGGCCTCCTTGAGGTGCTTCCAGGTCAGCGGATTGTACCGCTTGACCTTGGACAGCTTCCTGGCCTGCTTGCGCATCTCCACGTCCAGCACATCGGCCGTCTTGTCCAAGCCGGCCGCTTCCGCCTCCATGGCGATTCCCCACTCGGCTTCCAAGACTCGGCGAGGTGGTCCTGGAACGGGCCGTATCAACACCTCGAGGCCGAGCCGGTCCACTCGTGCAAGAGGTCCGCTCGATCGCGGCGTTGGTCGACCACGATCTCCCTGAACTCGGACGCCCAGGCACTGACCGCCGTCGACGCGGGCCCGCTCATCTCTTCGAGCTTGGCGACGGACTCCAGCGTTTCCAGGGCACCCTCGTTTCCTGGGCGTCTTCTTGATCGTCTTCTTAATCCCTGCTGATCTCGTCCGCTTCCGGCAGCTTCTCGGGGCACGGCGTGCTCGGCAAGGCTGCTGCATATCGCACGTACCCGTACCTTCTCGGCACGCCGTCGAAGCCCTTGGTGAACTTGCGCAAAGCCTCTGGGGGCGGCAGCGAATTACCCCGTCGCGGATTCCCCGATCGGGTGGCCATGCAGTCAAAGTCAGTCTTAATCAACGGGGTGGACAACAGTACCGGCCTCCAGACCCCGGACCATCGACATCCCTGAAGCCCAAGACGCGGGCGCCACCAGCGTCGCGCGCACGGCCAGTTCGCGACCACCCGGTGCAGCCAGCCAACGAATCACCCGGTGCAGTACGCGCGAGAGCCCTGGCGCGTGCCGGTCGACTCCCCTCCGCACGGTTCCCCGCCACCGACCAACTCCCTACTGCCCGTTGGGCGGGCGACGCCCCATAGGCCTTCACAGGGCGGGGCCCACCCCCTGGGAGGCAGGCTCCGCCCACCCCTCCCCCTCGCCCACAATCCCTCTATGCCTCTGCGTCTCTATGCCTCTATGCGGTATGTGCCACGAATGCGATAGACAGGCCAATTTTCACGGAACCTCCACGGCGCCGAGTAAAGAAACTCCCTTGAATCCACCGCAGGATCACCCGCCTTGACAGGTTGACGTTCGGTTCACCTAACCTGGGAACGCTAAACTCGCGCGAAGAGTCAGACGCTAAGCGTCCGAGCGGACGCACCGGAAAAACGGGGGCTGTGGTGGCAGGCAAGGAATTTGACGTCGATCCGGATGTCCTGCGCACGCAGGGCAACGCGTTCGTCCACATCGGTGGCGATTTCTCCAAGGCCTCGAAGAAGCTGAAGGCCGACCTGGAGGACCTCGGCAGCCCCTGGGAGAACTGCGACTTCGGCGACATCTTCGAAACGATCTACACGCCCATCAGGGACGGAATGTTCGAGTCCATGGACTCCCTGGGCGAGCGCCTCGAAGGCATCGGCGACAAGCTCCAGCACATGGCCCAGACGTACGCGGAGTCCGACCAGCAGGGCATCCACACCATCAGCGCCGTCGGCCGCCCGGCCATCTGACGCTCCGCCCACCGTACTTACGTCGGGCCGCACAACCCGGGCCGAGGGCGTGAAAGCTCCTCCCGCTCCATATCCCACCCCCTCAGCCCGATTCCCTACCACTTACTTCCCACCCTTTCCGTTGCTCTCCGCAATCGGCTACCACTGC
This sequence comes from Streptomyces sp. NRRL S-337, assembly GCF_000720175.1. GTDB lineage: Bacteria > Actinomycetota > Actinomycetes > Streptomycetales > Streptomycetaceae > Streptomyces > Streptomyces siderophoricus. Next base: position 189,058 of record NZ_JOIX01000018.1, on the reverse strand, counting down.
ACGGGGGACGATCACTGTGTCATTGACGCTGCCAGGCGAGGTCACCTGGGTCCTGGACCTGCTCGGCTACAGCTGGCCGGACGCCGACGAGGACAAGCTCCACGAATGCGCCCAGGTCTGGCGCAACTTCGCCGAGTCCGTCAACCAAGCAGCTTCCTCGGGCACTTCGGCAGCCAATGAAGTCGTCTCCGCCAACTCCGGCGAAGCGGTCGAGGGCTTCACCAACGAATGGGGCTCCTTCTCCGGCGGCGGTAACAGCGGGGACAATTACCTCCGCGACGCCGCCGCAGCGGCGGAAGTCATCGCCGTCGCCTTCGACGCCGCCGCCATCGCCGTTCTCGCCGGCAAGGTCGCGGTCATCGTCCAGCTCGTGATGCTGGCCGCGGAACTCATCGCCGCACAGGCCGCCGCGCCCTTCACCCTCGGCCTCTCCGAACTGGGCGCCGCCGGCGCCACACAGGCGACCCGCCTGATCGTCCGCCAGATCCTCGACAAGATCAAACGCGAGGTCATGGAGGCGGCCACCAAGGCCATGGAGCACGCCACCATGGACGCCATCAAGAAGATGGCGAAGAAGGCCGTGTCCAAGGAAGCCCGCAAGCTGGCGATGGACTACGCCAAGAAGACCGTCAAGGACACGGTCAAGGACACCGTCAAGGAAAAGGTTGTCGACGCGGCCAAGGAAAAGGCCACAGAAGCCGGCACCGAAATGGCCCAGAACGTCGCCAAGCAGGGCATCGAAAGCCACTTCGGAGCCCGCGACGGCATCGACTGGGGCGAAACGGCCGACATCGGCAAGGAAAAGGCCGGTGAATACGTCGACGGCATCAAGGAAGGCGCCAACGACCTCACCGATCCCAAGACCTACGTCGACCACGCCCGCCAAGACCTCACCGACCGCGGCCTCAACGCAGCCCAACGCCATGCCGACCAGCGCACCGGCGGCGCCGCCACCCGCCACCAGGGCGCCACGGACGCCGTCCGGGAAACAGTGAGCGGCAGCGTCGAGGACGTCTTCGGCTGAGCCCGAGCCCCCTCGACGGCAAGCCCGTCCAGTCCTGTCCTGCAGGGCCGCTGCGTCCGGAAATCACCCGGGCTCACAGCGGCCCTGCAGCCATTTCCGACCCACCCGGACGGGCATTCACCGGCCACTGCTGAAAACACATTGGGGCCCGCGACCCGAAGGCCACGAACCCCAATGAAATTCCGCTGCTTTTCTGCCTGCCCTACGTCAGAGCATTACCGACCGGGCGGCTGCGTGGGCGGCGCCGGCGGGTAGGCCCCGGGCCCACCGGGCTGCTGCTGGTACGAGTTGTTCGGGTTCGGCGGATGCGGCACAAAGCCACCGGGGCCACCGGGCCCACCCGGACCACCAAAACCACCGGGGCCCCCGGGCGGCGGGCCATTACGACGGTTCTTCTTCTTGGCTACGAGGACGACGACCAGGATGATGACGAGGACGATGACCACCCCGGCAGCGATACCGATGATGGCGCCAGTGCTCATGCCTTTGTCGCTGTTGATCTTTGGGTCGATGCCATTGTTACCCGCAGCGCTGGAGGGGTTGGAAGACGCACCACTCTTCAGTGCGGGGAACGGACCGTCCTTGGAACCGGCGGGGACGTTCTTGGTGAGGGCACTTAGGGGCCTGATGAAGCCGTAACCGTAGTGGGGGTCGGGGAGCTTCATGTCTTGCTTGTCCACCGGGATGCCAGCCGTCTTGATCAGCCGGTTGGCGATCTGCCCAGCGGTCAGGTTCGGAAACTTGGAGCGGAGAAGGGCGGCTGCACCAGAGACGTAAGCGGTGGCGTCAGAGGTGCCGTTCGCCAGGTGGTACGGCCTCTCGGCAGTGCCGCCCGCTCCGCGGATCTCTACCCCGGGCGCCGTCAGTTTGAGATGAGAACCGTAGTTGGAGTTTTCCCAGACGTATCCATTGTGGTTTACCGCTCCCACCGCAAGAACGCCTGGTGCCGCTGCTGGCAGTCGGGGAGTCTCAACCCCATCGTTACCCGACCCGGCAATCAGAAGCACATCATGCTTGCGGGCGTAGTCAATGGCTTGCTTTTCGTCTGCAGTGAGCTGCGAACTGCCTTCGACGAAAGACATGTTCACAACCTTCGCACCGTGATCTACCGCATACCGAATAGGTGCGGCGAGGCCTGCGGTACCCAACTTGGGGATCTCATCGGAACTCCCACTGGCCGTCCCAATGGGGAGAATCTTGGCGTCTGGAGCCAGCCCCTTTACACCCTCGGATCCACCGGGACCATGACCATGCCCAGCAATGAGCGAAGCCATGGACGTTCCATGATCGTGGTCCCCATTTTGATGGTCCGCAGTTCCTCCCGAGATGAAGTTCTTCCCGGGGAGCACGCTGCCCTTGAGGTCCGGATGGCTACCATCCACCGGATCATCGATGACAGCGACCGTAATGCCTTTGCCGGTGGAGATCTTCCAGATCGACTCAGCGTCGAACTTTTGCAACGGCCACTGATCGTTTCTGATTTGGTCTGCCGAAGCAACCGGTGCGGTGCCGAAGAGCAGTGCCCCCGCCACTACCGCGCCGCCCACCGCACGCAGCGTCCGCGTGAAGCTCATGCCATTACACCTTCCTCACAAAGTTGGGGCCCGCAGCCCGAGAGCTGCGGGCCCCAAGCGTGTCTACCGATTGCTTGTCAGGCCGTTCCTACTCGATGACCCGGGGAGCCACATTACGCTCCGTCGTCCAGGTCTCCTCGTCTTCGACGAGGTAGTCGGGGCGGCTGGAGTCGTTCCCCTTGCCTTCGCCCTTGCCGCCGTGCGCACCATGGGCGCCGCCCATCATGCCTGCCGGGCGACGGCTGGAGCCCGAATTGGTACCGGCGGCGGTTCCTCCTCGGCTGCGGTGCAGCCCGGAACCCCCTTGGCCTCCAGTGCTGGACTTACCACCGGCCGCACCGCCGACGATGCCGCCCTTCTGCCGGGCCATGGCTCCACCGGTGCTGACGCCCGGCTTTCCACCCATGCCCTTGCCTGCAGCGCCACCGTGTGCGCCGCCCATACCGGGCATACCGGCACGGCCGGTGCGGGCACCTGCCGCGCCACCAGCGCCCGCCGTACCGCCCTTGAGGCCACCGGCACCGCCCTTGAGGCCACCTGCACCACGACCGGACATACCACCGGTTCCAGCCATGCCGAGGCCGCCGCCCCCCGGGATGTTGACGCCGGCACCACCACCGCCGCCACCGGGCATGTGAACGCCGCCACCACCGGCACCACCGTTCAGACCACCGGCACCACCGCCACCGGGCATCTTCACCCCGGTGCCACCGCCGCCACCACCGAGGCCATCCAGCCCGGTGTTGACGTTGGGGATCTTCGGCTTCATCGAACCGACGCCGCCACTGACCCCAGGCGTGTGAGGCGTGTTAATGGTGGGGGATGTCGGCATCTTAGGAGTGCTGCCGGCCTTGATGCCCCGCGTGGGGATCTTGATGCCGCCCCCGCCGCCGCCTCCGCCCGGTCCCCCCATGCCAGGCATGGGCATGGGCATGGCGCCTAGACCGTTGGTGGGGTCCTGGTGGTCGGGGATCCTGTCTTCGACCCGCCCCCCGCCCGGCGCCGGGGGCTTCAAGGACGACGCCCGCACCACGTAAGCCGTGCCAAGGTTCTCCATGGCCACCGCAGCCTCAAGCCGCTTCTTCTGGTGGCCCGACAGGTTGTCCTTGTTCGCGTCCAGGATCCCCTGGGTGCTCACACCGGTCTTCAGCGCGTCGTTCAGATCGTCATCGTCGATCTGGTCCGACCAGGGCATCTCACCCCAGACGTCATCGCTCCAGTTCCAGCCGTCGTCGATCGGCTTGACCTTGTCGATGGCCTTCTGCAGGTCGTTGGCCGTCTGCCCCATGACCTGCGCCGTGTGAGTGGCGTAGGGAGCTCCGGCACTGAAGTTCTGGCTGATGTCCTGAGCTCGCTTGGCGAACTTCTCTGCCGTGTCACCGTGCCAGGACTCCAACACCTTCTTCACGGCATCCTCGAACCGCTTCTGGATACCGCCGCCGCCGTCACCCGGCCCGACCAGCTGGTCGTGAAGGTCCTGCCAGTGTTGTGCGACGTCCCGGACCTGCTGGACGCTGGCGCCGTCCAGCATGCCTTTCAAGCCGTCGAGGTCATGCTGATTGAACTTGGTTGTGAACGTCTCCCACGTGTTGCCACCCGTGGGAGCACTACCCGCGTCTCCACCCATCAGTGGGCCCCCTTCTCCTTCACCTACAGGTCATCCGTTGCGCTGCCAACGTCACGTCATCTTGTTGTCGTGCTCGGCGTCCTCGTAGGCGTCCTTCGTCTTCTTGGACTTCTCGCCGAAGTCGTTGATCAGACCTTCGATCTTGTCGACGATCTGATGCTGAATGAAGTCCTTCATGTCGTTGTGCGCCTTGTGCATCTTGGCCCGCTCGTCAAAACCCTTCCCCAGCGCCCCCTCCGGCAGGTAGGTCTGGTTCTTGGCCTTGTCCTTCGGGCCACCCATGTCCTTCAGAACCTGGTTGAGTTCTTTTACCAGTTGATCGAGCGCATCAAGGTTGACGCCGTATTCCTTGCTAGCCATGCTTGGCCTCCCCGTGAGTTGTCAGTCCGGTCTTCCGGCGCCAGTCGCGGATGGCGATCGAGGAGCCGACGACCGCGGCGACGGCCAGGAGTCCGCCGCCGACAATGTAGATGGCGATGCGGGCGCGCCGTTCCCCAGGTGACTCACCGATGGTGATGGCGGCCGGCTGGATGTTGGAGCCGTCAGCCGCGTTGGAGGGCTTGTCCGGCTGGGGTGAGGCGGTGGGCCGGGTGTCGTCCTTCAGGGCAGCCACCGGGTCGACCACGCCCCAGCCGATGTTGTGGTCCGCCGTGCGGCGCACCCGCTCGGCGGTCTGCTCCAGGTGCCAGATCACCTCTTGGGGTGTCCAGCGCTGGCCCTCGTCCTTGTGCTTCGCGATCAGCAGGGCCGCGGCGCCCGCCGCGTACGGTGCCGCGAAGCTGGTGCCCTGGTCGACGCAGTTACCGCCGTTGGGGACAGTGGAGACCATGTCGACGCCGGGTGCGGCGATGTCGACCCAGTTTCCGGGCTGGGAGAAGGGGGCCCGCTCGTTGTTGCGGTCCGAGGCGGCGACGGACAGGACGTTGTCGAACTCCTGGAAGGCGGCGGGGTACATGTTCTTCTCCGCGCCGCTGGCGCCGTCGTTACCCGCCGAGGCCACGATCAGGATGTTGTTGCTGGCCGCTTTCCGGATCGCCGCCTTGAGGAGCTCCAGCCTGGACGGGCTGGCCGCCGTGCCCTGCGAAATGTTGATGATGTCGACCTTTTGCGAAACCGCGTAATTGATCGCGTCGGCAAGGCTGGCAGCATTGCCCGCCTTCTTGTCGCTGGTCTGCTGCAGGGGAATGACCTTCGCCTCGGGCGCAATTCCGAAGAAGCCGGAGCCGGCCCGCGGGCGCGCGGCGATGATGCCCGCGACCTTGGTGCCGTGACCGACCGTGTCCTCGGTCGGCTTTCCTCCCACGAAGGTTTTGCCGCCGCTGATGTTGGGCCTGATCTGCGCGTTGCCCGCATCGATCCCGGTGTCGATGACCGCGACCCGGACGCCCTTGCCCCTGGTGTCGGCCCACATCTGATTGGTCAGCAGACGCTGCAGCGACCAGGGGGTCTCTTTGATGTCGTCGGTGCCGAACTTGCACTCACCACTGTTGAGCGGAACGTTCGTGTCCGCCATCGCCGGCGCGGCGGTGGCGCAGGACAGGCCGACGAAGCACGCCGCCGTGACCAGTGCGCCCGCCGCTCGTCGACGGTGCCCGGCTCGGTGACCAATGGCGCGAGATCCCACGGGTTGTCTGCTCTCCATGTGTGGCGAAAGGGGCGGGAACGAATCGAGGGGTGAGAGTGGGGGGAGGTGTGAGAGGGAAGAAGGGAGAGAAGGTGGGGGGGGGAGGGGTCGGAGGTGCTGTGGACGGCAGAAGGGCGAGCGCACTGATGCAGCGCGCTCGCCCTCATTGACCACTGTGCGAGCCGTCGGGGCTGCTCAGCCGATCGCCATCCGTAGCTGTGCCGACCTGGGTCAGCCGCCCCAGATACCGGCGTTCTTGTGCTCGGTGGACTGGTAGTTCTGGGCAGCGGTGTCCAGAGCCTTGGCGATGGCCTCCAGCGTGGAGTGCAGGGAGGCGGCGCGCTGGTCCCACTCGCGCTGACGGGCCTGGTAGCCCTCCTGCGCCGCACCTTCCCAGCTGGCGGCGATCTTCTTGACGCCCGCCTCGAGGTCGTCGAGCTGCTGGCGGATGTTGTTGGCCGTACCGCGCACGTCGGAGCTGGCCTGCTGGATCGTCGCGAAATTGACGAGGATCTGGCCTGACATGGTTCTCCTCAGGAGTTGATGCTGCTGGTCGATTCACATGCCGCAGCGGGCCGACGCGATGGCCGGCACGGGCTGCGGCGAGTGGGCCGGGCGCCGCGGTCAGCGGCGCGGCCCCATCATCCGAACGGAGAAGCCGAGGCGGAGATGTGCGTGATCGACTGCGCCTGCTCCTCTTCGGAGGCGGAGTAGTTCTTCGTGGTCTCGTCGATCGCTTCCTTGATCTCACCCAGAAGCTGGTTGAGACGGTTGGCGTCCTCGTTCACCTGCGACTGCAGCTGGTTGTACGAGGAAGCCGCAGCACCCTTCCACCCCGAGGTGATGGTGTCGACGACCGTGTTCAGGCGGGAGATCTCACCCTGGATCGACTGATTGACCGAGGCGATCTTGCCGCTGAACGCGACCATCTCCTCCTCGGTGGTTGTGTACTGCTGACCAGCCATAGTCAACGTCCCCCATGAGACTCGTACGTCATACCGCGCCGTGCCGCCAACGGGGACCCACGCGGTTGGCATCACCTGCTGACGCCATTGCCTACTCTAACCACTCCATATGCCCGTTCCCAACAGGGGGGAGGCTGTTGTGACGGGATCACAACATTGTCAACTCCCCTTCGCCAAAACGACGTTCAGGGAAACGGACAGATCCCATGCTATCGGTCGAAGGGCTGATACGGCCGGGGAACGACGAAGATCACACCGAGAACTCCGCAGACCGGCGCCATGAATTGCGCCCAAGGGGAGCGACCCGGGAATCCGTGCCGCCGCAAAAGGCCGCGCCGAATGCCCGTTTCCGGGCGGATTCGGCGCGGCCTTCTCTCGCGTCGCGGCGCACTACGCAGAAGCGATCGACAACGTCACGACGAGTCGATCGCCAACGTCACGACGACTGAGGCTGCTTCGCGCTGCGGGTGTCCAGTGCCGGCCCGTTGGAGAGCAGGGAGGACCATGCCTTCAGGATCAGCGGGGGGTGCGTGCCGCCGTATCCGAGGTGGTTCCGCGCCTGGTCGACTTCCTGCTTGTCACTGCCGGCCTTCGTGGCGCTGTCATTGTTCCGCGGGATGAAGTAGCGCAGTCCGGTGTCGGTGACCAGGAACAGGCTGCCGCTCGTGGCCTTGGGAGTGGCGACCTCCGTGTAGAGCAGGCCGCTGCCGGGGGTGACGTAGGAGCTGGCGCCCGAGGCGATCTTGGCGGGGTAGTCGTCGCCGACCCAGGTCTGCATGTCCGGCACGCCGTTCGGGTAGCCGAGCTGCTTCTCCTGGCCGCCCGGGTACTTGGTGTTGGTGCCCTTGTAGACGCTGCAGGAGACGCCGCTCTCGGTGGGGCCACCCAGGCCGCCGGTCTGGGAGCCGTTGCTGAAGTCGTTCGCCGGGCTGACGGTGTCGGTCGGCCACGGCGACTCGACGTCGGTGCCGAGGACCTTGCCCAGGAACGTGGAGTAGCCGTTGCCCGTCTCGTCCGGCTTCGGACGGAAGGAGCCGGTGGCGACCTGTACGGGCTCCAGCGCCGAGCCGGAGGCGTTCACCTTCTGCGCGTTCGGGCCCTCCATCAGGAGCTTGGCGACGAAGTTGGAGACCTGCTCCACGCCGTCCTTCTCCACCACGTACTTCTGACCGTCGCTGTCCTCAAGGATGGAGCCGACGGTACGGGCCTTCGCCGGGACCTCGGTGTCGTTGGTCTGACTGCCCGCGTTGCTGACCATCGGCATGGAGATCGCCATGATGCTGGGGACCTTCAGCAGGGTGTCCATGAACTGCTGGGTCACCTTCTGCGGCTGGGCCTTGGCGCCGAAGATGATGCGGCGCAGGTCCTTGTCGCCCTGCTCCTTGCCGCCCGGGGGCTGCCATCCGAGGCCCGTGGAGTTGAACTCGAAGGCCATTCCGTTGTGGTCGACCAGCCACGGCTTGCCGTCGGGGTCCTCGACGTAGAGCGCCTGGTGGAAGTCGAGCTTGCCCTTGCGGGTGTCGTCGACGAGCTGCTTGTCCTTGCCGGCCAGGACGAAGACGGCCTGCTGCGGCTTGCTGCCGGCGCTGGTGCCGGGGCGGTTGCAGACGGCCCAGGTCTTCGGCTTGTCCGCGTCGTCCGCGCTGGGCAGCCGGTCGGGGGCGAACGGGATGCCGATGGCGGGGCCGTGCGGGATCTTGCCGTCGAGTTCGGATTCCTTGACCTTGACGACCTGGAACTTCGGGTCGAGAAGCAGCCGGGCGGATGCGAGGTTCAGGATGGGGTGCAGGAGTTTCTGGTTATTGCCATTGGCGTCCTTGGTGTTCAGGACGATATAGCGGGTGGTGGATTCATCCCCGACGATGACGTTCTTGCCGACCTCGTCCCACCCCGACGGCGCCACCGGCTTGAGAATGCCACACGCGCCGAATCCCACGAGCATCAGAACACCCATGATGATGCTGGGCACCACCGCCTTGAGGGGCTTGGGGGCGCTCTCGATCGAGCCGTTGGCCAGCGGCTTCAGGAATGCCGCATTCGTGCGCTTTCGGGCAAACGAATACGCATTCAGCTCGTCCCGACGTGATGCCATTATTGCTTTCTCTCCCCGCCTGTTGGATCCACATCGAACCGCCCCCGGCACTCACGCCGTAGCGCCCTCTACTATGCCGTGTGTCGATCGACCCGTACGGTACGGGTGCCACCTTCCAACGCACCAGTCTCAGCGGCGGCCGATACGCCTAGAGGCCCACATCACCAGTAGAGGAGCAGGCCGGGGGATGTCCAGCGCCACCAGGGCTCGACGCCGCAATGGGCGGCAACAGCAGCAACAGCCTTCCGGGGCACCGCAATATGCGGGAAATGCTGGCCAAAACGGCACAGCTTCGGGCAACAGAGGAAATGGCGGCCGGGGTTCCGCGTCCCGCCCGGCGGGCCCGGTGGCACCGCGGCTGCGCCAGCAGGCCGGCACGATCGGTGGTGTCCGCGTCCAGCAGCTGGCCATCATCGAACTCGCCGCCGCACTGGTGCTGGTGGGCTGGTCGATCCACCCGGCCGCGCTGACCGCGGCCGCCGTCGTCGCGGCCGTGCTGGTCGTCTTCGCGCTCGGCCGGCGGCGCAAGATCCCGCTGCCGGAGTGGATCACGACCGTGCGCGCGATGAAGCGCCGCGGCAAGAACAGCACCGCCGCGCTCGCGGCCACCCAGGGCGTCGACCCGGCGATCGCCCCCGTGGTGGAGTGCGAACCGGCCCTGCGCACCTACGAGTACACGACCGAGGCCGATCAGCGGGCCATCGGTTTCGTCGGGGACGGCACGTTCCTGACGGCCATCGTCCAGGTGGACGCCCGCGACGAACCGCTGCGGCCGCAGCGCGGCAGCCACATGTTGCCGCTGGAGGTGCTGCACACCGCCCTGGACATCGAGGACATCCACCTGGAGTCCGTCCAGTTCGTGCAGTACACCCAGCCCGCGCCGGCGCCGCACCTGCCCGAACAGGCCGTGGCGTCCCGCTCGTACGCCCCGCTGCAGGCGCAGTCGCAGACCCCGGCCATCCAGCTGACCTGGATCGCCCTCAAGCTCGACCCGGAGCTGTGCGCGGAGGCCATCGAGGCCCGCGGCGGCGGCATGGAGGGCGCCAAGCGCTCGCTGCTGCGTGCCGCGGACCAGCTCGTCAGCCGGCTGACCGCACACGGCGTGCGGGCCAGGGTGCTCAACGAGCGCGAGGTCACGGCCTCGATCGGCACCGCCGTGTGCGTCAGCCCGCGGGCGGCCAACGGCGCCATGGGCCGCGACGGCCGGGCGGTCCGGCGCACCCAGGAGACCACCCGGGCGATGCGCTGCGACGACCGCTGGCACTCCACGTACTGGATCGGCCGGTGGCCCCAACTGGGCCAGGGCGGCGCGCCGTTGGCGGCCGTCACCCAGCTGCTGACCAGCACCAGGGCGATGGCCAGCACGTTCGCGCTGACCGCCACGCACGGCGGCGGCCGCGCCCCGGCGATCTCGGGTTACATCCGTCTCTCCACCCGCAGTGAGAACGAACTCTCCGCCGCCCAGGATGAGTTGGAGCGCCGTTCCGGTTCCGCGAAGGTCGGGCTGGTCCGCCTCGACCGTGAACAGCTGCCCGGCCTGCTGGCCACGCTCCCCCTCGGAGGTACCCGCTGATGGCCTCGCCCACGTATCAGCCCCGCGTCAACACCAGCAGCGACGGCTGGCGCAATCCCCCCTTGTCAGCGGGTGTCAGTGGCGGTGACGGCCGCCGGCTGTCGCACCAGCCGCGTCCGGAGGAGGAGCAGAACGGCCCGAGCGGGCCCAAGCCCCGGCCCGGTTACGGTCTGCGCGGCCCGCGGCGCAGCCCGCATGTGCTGACCGCCGAGTCGCTGGCCGCGCTGACCCTGCCGGTCGGCGACGACGGCGTGATCATCGGCATCGACCCGCAGAACCAGCCCGCCGTGCTCAGCCTGCTGCGCCCGACCCCGCTGGAGGTCGTCCTCGTCGGCAGCATGTGGATGGCGCAGGTGCTGGCGCTGCGGACGGTCGCCACCGGCGCCCGGGTGGCGGTCGAGACCGCCCGCCCGCCCGCCTGGGGCCAGATGGCGCAGAGCGCGGGCGGTGGCCAGCAGTGCGTGTCCGTCCATGACGTCCGTCAGATCGCGCCCCAGGGGCCGTCGGTTTCCAGCCCCGTGCTGGTCGTACGGGACATGGGTGCGCGGCCGCCGCGCAATCAGCTCGCCCCGAGCCCCTGGCAGTCGGTGCTGACCGTGCTGCCGTTCCTCGGGCCCCGGTCGCCGCAGATGCTCAGCCGTGCCGACCTCGTCGGGCTGCAGCGGCTGTCGCCGGAGGAGGCGGAGGTCGTGACGCGCATCATGCGGCTGCCGGAGCAGGTCGGCGCGGTGCTGCCGACGCTCAGCGACAACGCCATGCTGTGGTGCCGTCGTGACGGTGGTCACCAGTTCGTCATGACCCAGCCCACGGAGGCGGAGACCAACCTGCTGGGCGGCCCGCGCCGTATGGACTGATACCTGAACAAACACCTCCTCCGGCACGGCCGCACGGGCGCATCCACAGGCGTAATCGCCGGGTGCGCCCGTCGGTGTGCCGAAGGGCTTGAAGACGACATGGCACCGACTGCCGTTATGGGCCGACTCTTGATTAGGCTGTGCGCGAGAGCCGCAGGAGCACAGCGCGACGGCAGTCGATACGGGGATGGAGACAGTTAGTGTTGGCGCAACCCCGGGTGGTGTGTTCCGACTTCCGCTACACCCGAACGATCCGCCTGTATCCGGTCCTGCCGTTCAGGTGCGTTGCAGTACACCAGGAGGCACAGTGAACGAGCAGGAGGCTTTCCGTCCGGACGGAAACGATCCTGACGACGACCAGTCCGAGTTCGACCTGACCGGCGAGTTCAAGATCGACTTCGCCGCGCCGGCCTGGTACGCGAGCAACGACACCAGTGGTGGCGGCGTCGGTGCCGCGGCTTCTCCTGCGCCTTCGCCCACCACTCCGCCCGCCGCGGCGCCGCCCGGTCCGCCGACCGGTCAGCCGCTGACCGGGTCGTCCCAGGGCGCACCGGTGCCGGGTCTTCCGCAGCAGGGCGCACCGGCCGTGGACGCCGCACCGCCCGGTTTCCCGACGCTGCGGCCGCAGGGCGCGGACGGGGCCGCTCCGGCCGCCGCCGCTCCCCCGGCCGCGCCGGAGGCTGCCGCGGAGCCCGCGCCGGCCGCGAACGACGCGTCCGACGGCGGCAACAAGCGTTCCGGCACGGGCGTCGACCCGTCGGCCTCCCTCTGGGACGACGACGATGACGACACCGAGCCGGAGCCCGCGGCGACGTCCGGGACGGAGCACGCGGCCGCCGCCCCGGCACCGCAACCGGAGGCCGTGGCCCCCAACTCCCCGGCCGAGGGCGCCGCCCAGGCCGCGGAGGCCGCTCCCCCGGCCCAGCAGGTCCAGTCCGCTCCCGATGCCGTCGCTCAGGGCGCGCAGGCGAGCCAGTCGTCGGTGCCGCAGCAGGCGCAGCCGCAGGGTGCACCCGTACAGGGCGCAGGCGTGCAGAACGCACCCGTGCAGGGCCAGCCGCAGGCTCAGCAGGGTCAGCACGGTCAGCCCCAGCAGGGCGTGCCGCAGGGCGCTCCGCAGCAGCAGGGTGTCCCGCAGCAGGGCGCTCCGTGGGGCGCCGCCGCGGACGGTCAGCAGCAGGGTGTCCCGGGCCAGGCCGTTCCCGGCCAGGGTGTCCCGGGTCAGGCCGTGCCCGGGCAGGGCGTCCCCGGCCAGGGCGGACTGCCGCCGCTGCCACCGGAGTTCCAGCCCGCCGACCCGCGCATGGCGCAGGCCGGTCAGCAGCCACCGGCCCAGCAGGGCCAGCAGCCGCAGCAGGGCGTGCCCCCGCAGGGCCAGCAGCAGATGCCGGCCCAGCAGCAGCCGCAGGCCGGTTACCCGCAGCAGGCCCAGCCCCAGCAGGCCGGGTATCCCCAGCAGGGCCAGCCCGCGCAGCAGCAGGGCGCCTACGGCTATCCGCAGCCCGCGTACGGCTACCCGCAGCAGGGTCAGCAGCAGCACCTCAACGCGGCCGCGCAGCAGCCCGCTTACGGCTACCCGCAGACCGCGGCACAGGGCTACCCCCAGCAGGGCCAGCAGCAGGCCGGTTACGACCCGCACCAGGCGGCCCAGGCACAGCAGGCGGCCCAGGCACAGCAGGCGGCTCAGGCGCAGCAGGCAGCCCAGGCACAGCAGCAGGCACACCAGGCCCAGCAGCAGGCCCAGCAACAGGCGCAGCAGACGCCGTATCAGCCGCTGCCCGGTCAGCAGGCGGACCCCAACGCCGCGGCGAACTACGCGACGTACTCGCAGCCCGGTCAGCAGCAGCCGCAGCGGGCGGCTCCGGGCGCCCCGCTCGGTTACAGCGCGGCGGTCGAGCTGACCTCCGACCGGCTGCTGCGCAACCAGCCCAAGAAGCGCAAGCCGGGCGCCAACGCGCAGCCGTCGAAGTTCAAGCTGGGCGCGAAGAAGGAGCAGGAGGAGCGGCAGCGCAAGCTGGAGCTGATCCGTACGCCGGTGATGTCCTGCTACCGGATCGCGGTGATCAGCCTCAAGGGTGGCGTCGGCAAGACGACGACCACCACGGCGCTGGGCTCCACGCTCGCCTCCGAGCGGCAGGACAAGATCCTCGCGATCGACGCCAACCCGGACGCCGGCACGCTCGGCCGACGGGTGCGCCGCGAGACCGGTGCGACCATCCGTGACCTGGTGCAGTCGATCCCGCATCTGCACAGCTACATGGACATCCGCCGGTTCACCTCACAGGCCCCGTCGGGCCTGGAGATCCTCGCCAACGACGTCGACCCGGCCGTCTCGACGACCTTCAACGACGACGACTACCGGCGGGCGATCGACGTCCTCGGCAAGCAGTACCCGATCATCCTCACCGACTCGGGTACCGGTCTGCTCTACAGCGCGATGCGCGGAGTCCTTGACCTCGCCGACCAGTTGATCATCATCTCCACCCCGTCCGTCGACGGTGCGAGCAGTGCCAGTACGACCCTGGACTGGCTCTCCGCGCACGGCTACGCCGACCTGGTGCAGCGCGGCATCACGGTCATCTCCGGGGTCCGCGAGACCGGCAAGATGATCAAGATCGACGACATCGTGTCGCACTTCGAGACGCGCTGCCGCGGCGTCGTGGTCGTCCCCTTCGACGAGCATCTCGCCGCCGGTGCCGAGGTCGACCTCGACATGATGCGGCCCAAGACCCGCGAGGCGTACTTCAACCTCTCCGCCCTGGTGGCCGAGGACTTCGCGCGGGCCCAGCAGGCGCAGGGGATGTACCCGCAGCAGCAGATGGGCGGCGATCCGTACGCCCAGCAACAGCAGCAGTACGCCGCCCAGCAGGGCCACCCGCAACAGGGGCAGCAGCCGCAACAGGGGCAGCCGCAACAGCACCCGCAGCAGGGCCAGCCGCCGGCCGGCTACCCGCCGCAGCAGGGCGGCTGGACCCAGCAGCCCGCCCAGCCGCCGGCCCACTGGCAGCAGCAACAGCCCGCCCCGGACGCCCCTCAGCCGGACCAGTCCGGCCTGGCCCCGGGCTGGCAGCAGCAGCCGCCTCCGCAGTAGCGCGCGCATCGCTCCGCGCGCACGCGCAGAGCGACCGAGACGGGTTGGGGCCCGGCACCTCCTTGGTGCCGGGCCCCGACCCGTTTGCGATGCCGGGCTGCCGGTCCGGTACGCGATGCCGGACTGCTCCGTGGACGTCGTGAGCGTTGCGAACGGCGTGAGCGGCGTGAGCGGCGTGAGCGGCGTGAAGGTCATGTACGTCGCGCGGGCTGCGACCCCGCGGAAGCCGTCACGCCGATACCGCATGCCGACCCGAACGAGTGAACCATTCCCAGCCGAACTCCGCCTGCTTCCAGCCGAGTTGGCGTACGCCGCAGCGCTGCAGGAGAGCACGGCACCAGCCCCGAACACGCCCCACGCAGCACTACACACGGCCACGGAACACGGCACCCGCAGCACTACACCCGCCCACCCCCCGAAGGGGGGTGGGCGGCGGGGGAAAAAAGTGGTTCGGCGGGAAAACCGACAGGAAAGGCTTCCGTCGGCGGGAAAGCTTCCGCCAGGCCGGCCGTCAGTCAGCCAGCCAGCCAGCCAGCGCCTCAGCCGGCCGCGGCGCGCCTTCAAACCATCAGCCCGGCCGCGACAAGCCCGCAGCAGCCTCAACCGGCCGGGGCGAGCTCAAGGTCTCAACCGGCCTCGGCGCCACGTCCCGTCAGGGCGCCACGTCCCGTCAGTCAGTCAGCCGGCGTCGGCGATGAGGCCGCGGGCCAGTTTCACGTCGACCGCCATCCGGTCCAGCAGTGCGTCGAGGGTGTCGAACTTCTCCTGACCGCGGATGTAGGCGAGGAAGTCCACCCCCACGTGCAGCCCGTACAGGTCCAGCCCGACGCGGTCGATCGCGTACGCCTCGACCGTGCGCACCTTGCCGTCGAACTGCGGGTTGGTGCCGACCGAGATGGCGGCCGGCATCGCCTCGCCCTCGACCTGCAGCAGCCCCGCGTAGACGCCGTCGGCCGGGATCGCCGTGTGCGGCAGGGTTTCGACGTTGGCCGTCGGGAATCCCAACTCACGGCCGCGCTGGGCGCCTCGGACGACGACGCCCTCGACGCGGTGCGGCCGCCCCAGGACCTCCCGCGCACCGGTCACATCGCCCTCGGCGACCAGCCGGCGGGCGAGCGTGGAGGAGAACGGCTCGCCGCCGCCCGCCTCCCCGCGCTCGAAGAGGTCGACGACCTCGACGGTGTAGTCGTAGGTGGTCCCGAGCTCGGCGAGGGCCTCGACGTTGCCGGTCGCCTTGTGGCCGAATCGGAAGTTGGGGCCCTCGACGACGACCTGTGCGTGCAGCTTGTCGACCAGCACCTTGACCACGAAGTCGGCCGGCGAAAGCTTCGAGAACTCCTTGGTGAACGGCAGCACCAGGACCGCGTCGACACCCAGCTCGGTCATCAGCTCCGCACGCCGGTGGTGCGGCGCCAGCAGCGGCGGGTGGGTCCCGGGCCGTACGACCTCGCTCGGGTGCGGGTCGAAGGTGACGACCACCGCCGGGATACCCAGCTCACGGGCGCGCGCGACGGCCTTGCCGATGATCAGTTGGTGGCCGCGGTGCACACCGTCGTACGAGCCGATGGTGACGACGCTGCGTCCCCAACCCTCGGGGATGTCCTCCAAGCCACGCCAGCGCTGCACTCTGCCCGCTCCTCGCCCGAACTCTTGTCAGTCCACTGCGCCACGTCGGCATGGCGCAGGTCTAAGACTGCCATGCCCCGGGTGGTGCTTCGCGCGAAGGGTCACCGGCGACCGCCCGGTGGATCTTCATGGCAGCACCACACCGGCTCCGCCACGGCAGCACCACACCGGCTCCGCCCGTGGGCCGGGTACCCGGCCTCCGTCTCACGGACACCTGACCGCGAGCGCCCAACCTTGGGTGCCCGCGGACGCCTGCGACTACCTGTGGGGGTTTGGGGGCCCTACGGGTGCCTGCGGATGCCTGACCGTCGGCATCCGCGTACGGGCCGGTGGTCAGACCCCAGCCCGATTTTCCCGTACCCGGGCCCGCCCCCGGCCCCGATCTCCGGTACGCGCCCCCGGCCACGGCCTCCGGCTCCAGTCACCCGCACCGTCACCCGCCCCGACTCCCGGCCGCTGTCGTACGGGAGCGGGCTCCCCTCGCCGCGGCGGCCCCCGCCTGATCCGCCGCCCCTCCGCGGAGCCGGCGGGCGAAGCCGGGCAGTCGGCCGGTCAGCTCCGCCAGTTGCCGTTCGAAGCGGGCCGCGCCGCCCGGCGTACCGGCCAGCAGCGCGCCGGTGCGCCGCACCAGGTCACGGGTGCGCTCCGCGGGCCGCCGTTCGCAGCCCTCGGCGGCTGCCCGGAGCAGCGCTTCGAGGACGCTGGTGTCGGTGGTGGCGCCGTGCTCACCCTGGTCCAGGCCGTACGGGCCCCTCTCGTGCTCCTCCTGCGCCAGCAGGGCCTCCAGCAGGTCACCGCGCAGCGCCTCCGAGGCGCCGGAACCGGCCTCCGCCAGTACGTCGGCGAGTGCGCACCGGACCGGCGCCGGGCAGCCGGTGATCAGCTCACCGGCGAACGGACGCAGCGCGGCGCGGGCGGCCGGTCCGCGCTCCAGGCGGTGGGCGACGAATTCCGCGACCGGGCGCGCGGCGCGGTCCGGGCTGTGCCGGGCGTAATCACGGACCAGCGAGGCGGCACGGGCGGCGGTCGCGGGTGCGTCGAGCCCGGCGAGCAGCCGCAGCAGGGCGGCGGCGACCGGTGGCCCTCCGCCTCCGACGAGCCGGGCCCGGAAGGCGGCCAGCACCGGCACGGGGTGCTCGGCCAGCGCACCCGCGAACGCCGTGGGCGGCAGCTGCGGATCTCCCGCGACGAAGCGGGCCAGCGCCCGGGCCAGGTAGCGGGGCCGGCTGACCGGGTCGCCCACGAGGAGCGCCAGCGCCGAGCCGGTACAGGGTCCGTCGAGCGGGCCGGCGAGCGGTTTGTCGAGCGGGCCGGCGAGCAGTTCGTCCTTCGCTTCCTCCTTCACGTCCTCCTTCGCTTCGCCCTCCCCTTCCCCCCTCGCTTCGTCCACTGCCTCCGACTGCGTCTCGTGCGGCGCGCCCTCGGGCCCGGAGAGCAGGTCGAGGGCCGCCCGGCGGAGCAGGGCGCGGTCGACCTCGGTACGGGCGTGGGGCGCGGCGCGCAGGCCGTAGGACGCGGCGGCCGCCCGGCGGCGGGGGCAGGGGTCGTGGGCCCAGCGGGCGACGGCCCGGCAGACCGTCGACGGCTCGTCCTCGGCGAGCGCGCCGAGCAGCTCGTCTCCCCTGGGGTGCGCGGCTGCCACCAGCGCCTCGGCGAGCGCATCGGGCGCCCGCCGGCGGTGGGCGTACAGCAGGGCCTGCGCGGCGGCCGCCACGGTGATCTCGCGCGGCGCCGGTGCGGAGGCGTCCGGCAGGGGTGCTGAGTCGGGAGGCGAAGGCGCGGACGTCCGGGGCGGAGGTACCGGGCTGTGCGCCGGGCGGTGTGACCGTCCCGCGCCCAGGAGGCGGGTGTCGTCGAACCACGTGCAGAGGAGGGGCTGGACGCGCTGCGGGTCGGTGCGGAGCATCCCGGCCGCGGCGTCCAGAAAGCGCGCCGGTGGACCCACCGCTCCGCCGGCCACCCGCCCGTCCGCCGGCACCAGCCGCCGCAGCAGGTCCAGCCGGTCCTCGTCCGCCAGTGCCAGCCGCTCCCAGAACCACGACCCGAACGCGTCCAGTCCGGTGTGCGCGAACCCGCCCGCCCGCAGCGATCGTTCGGTGATCCGATCGGCCAGCAGCCGCAGCACGCCGGTGTACGGCCCGGCGTCGGGGAGCCTGAGCAGGACGCCGGCCAGCAGCTGCCGGGCCCACCGGGGGCCGTCCACGGGCCGTAGGGACGCAACCGCGGCTCCCTCGCCCCACGCACCCGGCCGCAGCCCCGGCCACGGCTCCAGCTCCGGCGCCCCTCCCGGCACAGGCGGCTCGGCCCCTGCGTCCGTAACGTCCGGCGACCGCCCGTCGCACGACTCCCAGGCCCAAGAGTCCCAGGCCCAGGAGTCGCCGTCGCGAGAAGGGCCATCGCAAGAATCGCAGTCGCAAGAGCCGCCGCCCCTGAAGTGACCGTCCCCGGAGTCATCGTCCCCGCGGTCACCGCGGCACGTGAGGAGCGGGGGCTGCGGTACGTCCTCCCCCGGGGCCGGGAGCAGGCCGCCCCCGCGGGACGCCCCGAGTGGTCCCTCGCCGTCCGCCGTCGCCGTCGGTACCAACTCCGCCAGGCGGAAGGCGAGTTGGACCTGCCCTGCCTGCCGGGCGAGCCGGAGGAGGGCCTCGACGACCGGGGCGGGGCGGTGACCGGGGACGGTCAGCAGGTCGAGATCGACGTGGGCACCCTGCAGCCATTCACCGAACTCGTCGTGGGCGAAGCGGTATCCGGGGCCGGCCGGCACCAGCAGGCCCTCGGCGAGCACCGCGGCGGACCAGCCGGCCCGGACCGGGAAGACCTCCTCGAAGGACGGACGGTCCAACGCGCCCTCCACGGACGCGAGGCAGCGGCGGGCGGCCTCGTGCACCTGGCCGGCGACCTGGGCGGCCAGCCTGCGCACCGCGGTGCCCCGCGGCGCGGGCCGGTACCCGGCGGCGATGCGTACGGCGATCCGCAGCGACATCAGGTCCAGGTAGGCGTCGAAGATCTGGTGGCGGTCCGGCGCGCCGAGCAGCTCCCCGTCCGGCTCGCCGCCCGTCTCCCCGTTCCCGCGTTCCGCCCCGGCCCGGCCTCCTCCCCCGGCCAGCTCCTCCCGTAGCTCCGCCAGCAGCCGCAGCGTCAGCGGGTGGCGGGCGTCCGGGGCGGCGGGGGCGCCGGGCGGCAGGCCGTAGCGTTCCCGGGCGCGCTCGGCCGCCCTCTCGGGGAGGTCGCCGATCGCCACGCAGTCGGGGAGGGCGGGCGCCGCACCGCCCGGCAGCGGCCGGTGCAGCAGCCCCGGCGGGAAGAGCGCTCCGGCTCGTTCCCAATAGGTGGGGCGGCAGGCGATGACCAGTTGGACGCGGGCGGTGCGCAGCCAGTGGGCCGTCGCGGCGGTCCACTCGGCCAGCCGCTCGTGCCGGGCCAGGGCCGCCGGCATCTCCTCCGGGCCGTCGAGCAGCACCAGCAGTGGTCGGCCGGTGCCGGCGGCGAGCGCGGCGACGGTCTCGGGGGTGGCGTCCGTCGGGTCGCCCGCCGTACGTCCCGAGGCGACGAGGGTCCGGCCCGCGGAGCGCAGCGCGCGCCCCACCGCGCTGCGCAGGCCCTCGTCGCCGGCCCGCAGGTCGGCGCCGCGCAGCCGGACGGTGGGGGCCGGCAGCCCGCCGGCCGACCGGCGCGCCGCCAGCCGGGCCAGCTCCGTGCTCCGCCCGGTGCCCGAGCCGCCCACCAGAGCCAGCACACGCGCCCCGGACGCCCCGGACGCCGCCTCCGTGAAGCGGGTCAACTCTCCCTGTACCTCGGGGCGTTCGACCGGGTCGGGGCCCGGCCCGGCGGCTGACGGGCTCGCGGAGAGGGCCGTGAGCCGCAGCACCCCGGCGGGGTTCAGTTCGCTGCCGTACGCGGGGACGGTCGCCGCGTTGCGCGCCAGCAGGGCAGCCAGCGGGCGCCCGGGCGCGGCCTCGGCGACCGCGCGCAGCGGGACGGCGAGACCGCCGGCCCGGCGGCCGGCGTGCAGTGCGCTGCCCAGGACGCCGAGCACCACACCGGTCCGGCCGTCGAGCACCGGCCCGCCGATCGCGGGCCCGCCCAGCCGCAGTGCCTCCCGGCCGCCCGCGCACAGTGCCAGCTCCAGGACGTGGTCGAGGTGGTGGACACGGTCGCCGGCGGTGTACGTGACGCCCGAGGCGGGGCCGACGACCGTGCCGTCCAGCCAGCCGCCCGCCCAGAGCCGGGCCGGTGCGCCCGCGTCCGGCCGTGCCGTGCCGATCGGCAGAGGGCGGAGCCGGTCCGGGCGGAAGCCGGTGGTCCGGATGAGTGCGAGCCCGCTTCCGGGGAGGGGGGTGATGGCGCTCGGCTCCACCGGGCGGGTCCATGCGGTGGCCGCCCCGCCGGTGGCCGTGACCGGCCGCATGGGCTGGAGCACCAGTCCGGCCGCGCCGTCCACCGCCTCGTGGCTGGTGACCACCGTGCCTTCGTGGTCCGCGAGGAATCCCGTTCCGCGGGTGTGACCTGCCAGATCGCGGATCCGCACCAGTGCGGTGTCCGCATCGGCATCCAGCAACGCCATTGCCGATCCTTCCCGCCGGTACCGTCCTCCGAACGGTAAGCAGGCCGTGATCGTCCTGGCAGGGTGTGCGGCGAACGCGCCCCCGTCCACGCCTTGATTCACTCCGAGCGCCTCACCGAATGAGTGAATGCCCGAGGTGCGCTGGATAGAGATCAAGAGGAGGGGGATGGTGGAGCGCGGACCGGCACCGTGTCTGCCGGGCGGCCCGCGTTCCACCACCCCTCCCGGAAGCCGGGTTTCCGGCTCTCCCGGATACCGGGATTCCGGTCCGGCTCCCAGGGGTCAGATGGCGAAGACCGCCAGGCTCTTGGCCTTCCCGCCCTGGTTCTCCACCAGCGCCAGGAACCGCCCGTCGGGCCCGAAGGCCGCAACCGGCCCGTCGGCCTCGAAGCGCGGCATCGGGATCCGCGCGCCGTTCAGCAGCAGCCGGGACTGTGCCTCGGTGACGTCCCAGCGGGTGAAGGCCGCGTCCGCCGCCTCACCGACCGGCATGATCGGCAGCCCGCCGCCCTCGGGGGCGTCCACCGCGGCCTGCAGCTGCTCCAGGGTCTGCGCCCGGTCCAGCTTGTAGGGCCCGACGCGGGTGCGGCGCAGCGCGGTCAGATGGCCGCCGACGCCGAGACCGGCGCCCAGGTCGCGGGCCAGGGCGCGGATGTACGTACCGGAGGAGCACTCGACGGAGACCAGCAGGTCGGTCACCGGCGTGCCGTCCTCCGCCTCGGTCTCGTGCGCGGAGTGCACCACGAACGAGGAGACGGTGACCGGGCGGGCCGGGATCTCCACGTCCTCGCCGTCGCGCACCCGGGAGTACGACCGCTTGCCGTTGATCTTGATGGCACTGACCTTGGAGGGCACCTGCATGATCGCGCCCGACAGCAGCGCGACCCCGGAGTCGATGTCCTCGCGGGCGAGGCCGTGCGCCGCCTTGGACGCGGTGATCTCGCCCTCGGCGTCATCGGTGACCGTGTTCTGGCCCAGCCGGACGGTGCCGACGTATTCCTTCTCCGTCAGCGCCAGGTGGCCGAGGAGCTTGGTGGCCCGCTCCAGGCCGAGGACGAGCACGCCGGTGGCCATCGGGTCGAGGGTGCCGGCATGGCCGACCCTGCGGGTGCGGGCCATACCGCGCATCTTCGCCACCACGTCGTGCGAAGTGAAGCCGGCCGGCTTGTCGACGATGATCAGGCCGCCCGGCTTGTTGCTCTCACGCTTCATTCTTACGCGGTGCCCTCGTCATCCTCGTCGTCGCCGGGCTTGCGGTACGGATCGGCCTCGCCGGCGTACTTGGCGCCCGAGGAGACCTCCCGGACCTTGGCGTCCGAGGCCCGTGCCTTGTCGAGGAGGTCCTCGATGGTCTTGGCGTTCTCCGGCAGGGCGTCCGCCACGAACGCCAGGGTCGGCGTGAACTTCGTGCCGGCCGCGGCACCGACCGCGGAGCGCAGCATGCCCTTGGCACTCTCCAGCCCGGCGGCGGCGCTCGCCCGGTCCTCGTCGTCGCCGTAGACCGTGTAGAAGACCGTAGCCTCCCGCAGGTCGCCGGTGACCCGGGTGTCCGTGATGGTCACGTGTGAGCCGAGCCGCGGGTCCTTGATGCCGCGCTGCAGCTTCTGGGCGACCACCTCCCGGATGAGGTCCGCCAGCTTCTTCGCCCGCGCATTGTCGGCCACTGGTCCGTCTCCTTCTTGTCTTCCACAATTGTGCTTCCACCGGCGGCGACCTGCCCCGTCATCAGGTCAGTCGTCGTCGCCGTGCAGCCGTCGGCGTACCGACAGCAGCTCCACTTCGGGCCGTGCGGCGACCAGGCGCTCGCAGCGGTCCATGACATCGGTGAGGTGCCCGACGTCCCCGGACACCGCCGCCAGGCCGATGGTGGCCCTGCGGTACAGATCCTGGTCCCCGACCTCCGCCACGCTCACCGCGAATTTGCGGTGGAGTTCGGAGACGATCGGGCGGACGACGGAGCGCTTCTCCTTCAGCGACCGTACGTCGCCGAGAAGCAGGTCGAAGGACAGCGTCCCTACGTACATGCAAGCCGGGTCAAGCCACCCGTGGGGCCTTGGGGGCACCTCCCGGCATGGGCCGGGGGTGTGCGTGTCAGTTCGAACCGTACACGCAACGGCCGGGGCCGATCGACGGAGTTTCTTCCGCCGACCGGCCCCGAAAGGACGCTGCGTGATCAGCCGCGCGGCTTCTCGCGCATCTCGTACGTCGCGATGACGTCGTCGACCTTGATGTCGTTGAAGTTCCCGAGGTTGATACCACCCTCGAAGCCTTCGCGGATCTCGGTGACGTCGTCCTTGAAGCGACGCAGACCGTCGATGTTGAGGTTCTCCGCGACCACCTTGCCGTCGCGGATGAGGCGCGCCTTGGTGTTGCGCTTGACCTCGCCGGAGCGGATGAGAACACCCGCGATGTTGCCCAGCTTGGACGACTTGAAGACCTCGCGGATCTCCGCCGTACCGAGCTCGACCTCTTCGTACTCCGGCTTGAGCATGCCCTTGAGGGCCGCCTCGATCTCCTCGATCGCCTGGTAGATGACCGAGTAGTACCGGACGTCGACGCCCTCGCGCTCGGCCATCTGCGTGGCGCGGCCCTCGGCCCGCACGTTGAAGCCGATGACGATCGCGTCGGAGCCGGACGCCAGGTTGATGTCGGTCTCCGTGACCGCACCGACGCCGCGGTGCAGCACCCGGATGTCGACCTCTTCGCCGACGTCGAGCTGGAGCAGCGAGGACTCCAGGGCCTCGACGGAACCAGAAGCGTCACCCTTGATGATGAGGTTGAGCTGCTGGACCTCGCCGGCCTTGAGCACCTTGTCCAGGTCCTCCAGGGAGACCCGGCGGGTGCGCTTGGCGAAGGCCGCGTTGCGCTCGCGCGCCGCGCGCTTCTCGGCGATCTGGCGGGCCGTGCGGTCCTCGTCGACGACCAGGAAGTTGTCGCCGGCGCCCGGGACGTTGGTCAGACCCAGGACCAGGACGGGGGTCGACGGACCCGCTTCCTCGACGTTGTTGCCCTTGTCGTCGAACATCGCACGGACACGGCCGTACGCGTCACCGGCGACCATCGTGTCACCGACGCGGAGGGTACCGCGCTGGACGAGGACGGTGGCCACGGCGCCGCGGCCGCGGTCGAGGTGGGCCTCGATCGCAATACCCTGCGCGTCCTGCTCGGCATTGGCCCGCAGGTCGAGCGCGGCGTCCGCGGTGAGGACCACGGCCTCCAGCAGCGACTCGATGTTGAGCCCCTGCTTGGCGGAGATGTCGACGAACATGGTGTCGCCGCCGTACTCCTCGGCCACCAGGCCGTACTCGGTCAGCTGACCGCGCACCTTGGTCGGGTCGGCGCCCTCGACGTCGATCTTGTTGACCGCGACCACGATCGGCACGTCGGCCGCCTTGGCGTGGTTCAGGGCCTCGATCGTCTGCGGCATGACACCGTCGTTGGCCGCCACCACGAGGATCGCGATGTCGGTCGACTTGGCACCACGGGCACGCATGGCGGTGAACGCCTCGTGACCGGGGGTGTCGATGAAGGTGATGCGCCGCTCTTCGTCGTTGACCTCGGTCGCGACCTGGTAGGCACCGATGTGCTGGGTGATGCCGCCGGCCTCGCCCGCGATGACGTTCGTCTTGCGGATCGCGTCGAGCAGTCGGGTCTTACCGTGGTCGACGTGACCCATGACGGTCACCACCGGCGGACGCGCGACGAGCATGTCCTCGCCGCCCTCGTTCTCACCGAAGTCGATGTCGAAGGACTCGAGAAGCTCGCGGTCCTCCTCCTCCGGGCTGACGATCTCGACGACGTAGTTCATCTCGTCGGCGAGCAGCTGCAGCGTCTCGTCGGAGACCGACTGGGTCGCGGTGACCATCTCGCCCAGGTTCAGCATGACCTGGACCAGCGACGCCGGGTTGGCGTTGATCTTCTCGGCGAAGTCCGTCAGCGAGGCACCGCGCGACAGGCGAACCGTCGCACCGTTGCCGCGCGGCAGCATGATGCCGCCGACCGACGGGGCCTGCATGGCCTCGTACTCCTGACGGCGCTGCCGCTTCGACTTGCGGCCGCGACGCGCCGGACCGCCGGGACGGCCGAACGCACCCTGCGTGCCACCACGGCCACCGGGACCGCCGGGACGACCGGCGAAGCCGGGACGACCGCCGAAGCCGCCGCCACCGCCGCCGGGGCCACCGCCACCGGGACGACCGGCGAAGCCGCCGCCGGCACCGGGACGACCGCCGCCGCCACCACCGGGACGACCGGCGAAGCCGCCGCCACCGGGACGACCGCCGCCGCCGGGACGACCGGCACCGCCGGGACCGCGACCGCCGCCGCCACCGGGGCCCGGACGCGGGCCGGCAGCCGGACGCTGCGGCATCATGCCCGGGTTCGGACGGTTACCGCCGCCGGGACGCGGGCCGGCACCGCCGGGGGCCGCACCCTGCGGACGGGGCATACCACCGGGGGTCGGACGCGCGCCGCCCTGGCCCTGGGGACGGGGGCCGCCCTGGCCGCCGCCCTGCGGACGCGGGCCGCCGGGACCACCCTGGCCGCCGGGACGCGGCGCGCCACCGGGACGGGGGGCCTGCGGACGGGCCATGCCCGTGGAGCCACCGGAGGTGAAGGGGTTGTTACCCGGACGCGGGCCGGACGGACGACCGCCGGGACGCGCGGCCGGACGCTCGCCACCGGGGCGCGGGGCGTTGCCACGGCCCTGACCACCCTGACCGGGACCGGGCGCCGGACGGGCCGGGCGCGGGCCGGGGGTGGCAGCGGGACGGGGGGCCGACGGGGCGGCCGGGGGCGCCTGGAACTCGGGCTGCGCGGGCGCGGCCTGAGCAGGCTTGGGGGTTGCCGGGCGCGCCGGGGCGGGGCGCGGACCCGGAGCGGGGGTGGTGCTCTTGGGGGCCGCGGGGGCCGGCGCCTCGGAGGCGGCCGGAGCCGGGGCCGCGGGGCCCGGCTTGGGGGCACCCGGCTTGGGGGCAGCAGGACGAGCCGCCTGCGCCGGGGAGGGCGCCGACGGCTTCGCGGGGGCCGACTTGCGCGGCGCCGCGGGCTTCCCGGCGGCGCGGCCGTTGCCACTGCCTGCCTGGAAAGCGTCGGTCAACTTGCGAACAACCGGCGCCTCGATCGTCGAGGACGCCGAACGGACGAATTCACCAAGTTCTTGGAGCTTGGCCATGACGACCTTGCTCTCCACGCCGAACTCCTTGGCGAGTTCGTATACCCGGACCTTAGCCACTTCGCTCCTTCTAGGTCCGGGGTGTCCACCGGACCGTCGCTACTTCATGGGCGTACTCATCGCGTACTCATCGAGTGCTCATCGCAATCTCGACCTACTTCCGACTCGCGAGGTACCTGACCGCACGGTTTTCCGTGCGCTGTGCGTTCTTGCTGTGCGTTGTTGCAGTGGGCGGCTTCAACCGGCGTGCCGTTCGAGGAACCGACGAACGTCCGTCGTGTCGAACGGCCCCCGGCCCCGAAAGGCCCGGGGAAACGCCCGGCGGCGGACCGCCAGGTCGAGGCAGACCAGTGTCGGGTGCACGTATGCACCCCGGCCGGGCAGCGTACCGCGAGGATCAGGGGCACACTCACCCTCGATCTCCACGATGCGCAGCAAATCGCCCTTGGCCGTCCGCTCCCGGCATCCCAGACATGTGCGCTCAGGGCATGCGCGGGCATGCGTCCGGCCAGACACTGCTTAAGTCTACCTCCCCGCGTCGACCGCACCCCGATGGGGTAAGGGCCGAACGGTTGCTCAGAATTCCCGTCGGAGGTCCGCGGCGCCACCAATTTTTCCGTGGGCCGCGGCTCCGGCGGCTACGACGTGTGATCCCCGGCCTGCGAGGCGTGCTCGGTGTCCGGCCGGATGTCGATCCGCCATCCGGTGAGCCGGGCCGCCAGACGGGCGTTCTGGCCTTCCTTGCCGATGGCCAGTGACAGCTGGTAATCGGGGACGGTGACCCGGGCGGAGCGTGCCGCCAGGTCCACGACCTCGACCTTGCTGACCCGGGCCGGCGACAGCGCGTTGGCGACCAGGTCGGCGGGGTCGTCCGACCAGTCCACGATGTCGATCTTCTCGCCGTTGAGCTCGGCCATCACGGCCCGCACCCGCCCGCCCATGGGGCCGATGCACGCACCCTTGGCGTTCAGCCCCGACCGCGTCGAGCGCACGGCGATCTTCGTGCGGTGCCCGGCCTCGCGGGCGATGGCGGCGATCTCCACCGACCCGTCCGCGATCTCCGGCACCTCCATGGCGAAGAGCTTCTTCACCAGGTTGGGGTGGGTGCGCGACAGCGTCACCGACGGGCCGCGCACGCCCTTGACCACCCGGACGACGTACGACCGCAGCCGGGTGCCGTGGGTGTACTCCTCACCGGGGACCTGTTCCTGCACCGGCAGGATGGCCTCCAGCTTGCCGATGTCGACCAGGACGTTCTTGGGGTCCTTGCCCTGCTGGACGACGCCGGTGACGACGTCGCCCTCCCGCCCGGCGTACTCGCCGAACGTGATCTCCTCCTCGGCGTCCCGCAGCCGCTGCAGGATGACCTGCTTGGCGGTGGTCGCCGCGATCCGCCCGAAGCCGGACGGGGTGTCGTCGAACTCACGCGGCTCGGCACCCTCCTCCAGGTCCTCGGGGTCCTCCTTCGCCCACACCGTCACATGGCCGGTGTTGCGGTCCAGCTCCACCCGCGCCCGCCGGCGGCTGCCCTCGGTGCGGTGGTATGCGATGAGGAGGGCCGACTCGATCGCCTCGACCAGCAGGTCGAACGAGATCTCCTTCTCCCGCACCAGCCCCCGCAGGGCACTCATGTCGATGTCCACGGCTACGCCTCCTCCTTGTTCTCGTCGATCTTCTCTTCGTGCTGCGCGTCGCGCTTGTCCGCCGTCTCGGGCTTCTCGGACTTCCGGCTGAACTCCAGCTCGACGCGCGCCTTGGCGATCTCGTCGAACAAGACCCGGCGGGCCGTCGGCTTGCGCCCCTTCACACCCGGCACCTCCAGATCGAGGCCGTCGTCGTCGACGCCGGTGATCCGGGCGATCAGCTCCCCCGACCCTGCCGCTTCGGTGAGTTGGGCCTTGATGAGGCGGCCGAGCGCGCGGCGGTAGTGGCGCAGCTCGGTCAGCGGGCGGTCGGCGCCCGGGGAGGTCACCTCAAGGGTGTAGGGCGCGCCGCCCATCACATCGGTGTCGTCCAGGACCACGGACGCCTCGCGGCTCAGCTCGGCGCACTCGTCCAGCTGGACGCCCTCGTCGGAATCGACCACGATCCGCAGCACCCGGCGCTTCCCGGCCGGTGTCACCTCGATCTCTTCCAGATCCAGGTCTCGCGCGGCGACGAGCGGTTCAAGCAGTCCGCGCAGCCTCTCGCTCTGGGTGGTGCTCATCCGGGTGACTCCTCGGCCGCGTGTGCTGTTGTGGGTGGATCGCGTGTCGGATCAAAGCCTATCGGTTCCGGCGGGGTACTGACGATTCGGTGGGTGGTCACGGATACTCTCGCCTGCGGTGATCACGACGGAAGACCCCGGGAAGTGCAACGTGCCGAAAGTGGCGCTCACACGCAGAAGGACCCTGCTGGCCGGCGCCGCCCTGGGGGGCGCGGCGCTGCTCACCGGCTGCTCCGAGGACGTCTCCCCCGACCGGGACGAGCACTCCTCCGCCGCCGATCGGCTGCGCACGGCCGCGGCCCACGACAGTACGGCGCTGCTGGCGCGCTACGACGCGACGCTCGCCGCCCACCCGGCGCTGGAGCCGCGGCTGCGCCCGCTGCGCTCCGAAGTGGCCCGGCACGTCCAGGCGTTCACGACCTCGGACGCCGCCCCCTCCCCCGCCGGCTCCGCCCGCCGGGGCCGTCCGCACAAGGCCGCCGCGCCCCCGGTGCCCGGGGACGAGAAGGCCGCGCAGGGCGCCCTGGCCGTCGCGGAACGCAAGCTCGCCGACAACCGGACCACCGCGCTGCTGACCGCGCCGCCCGAACTGGCCCGGCTGCTCGCCTCGGTGGCCGCGGCCGGCGCGGCGCACGCCTATCTGCTGACGGAGCCGCCCCGATGACCTCCCGGAAGAAGAGCGACGACCACAGCGACGACGGCCGCGCGGAGCTGACCGCCGTGCAGGCGGCGCTGGCCGCCGAGCACGCCGCGGTCTACGGCTACGGCGTGGTCGGCGGCCGGATCTCCCACGACCGGCGCACCGAGGCACAGGCCGCCTACGACGCCCACCGCGCCCGCCGGGACGCGCTGCGCCGCGAGGTGCTGGCGCTGGGCGGCACGCCCGAGGCCGCGGCGGCCGCGTACGAACTGCCGTTCCCGGTGCCCGACCCGGCCGCCGCGGCGCGGCTGGCGGCGGAGCTGGAGGACCGGCTGGCCGCCGTCTACGCGGACCTCGTACGGGCCGGCGGCCGGGCCCGGCGGCGGGAGGCGGCCGCCGCGCTGCGGGAGGCGGCGGTGCGGGCGGTGCGCTGGCGCGGCGGCGGCGTAGCCTTCCCTGGGCTCACGGAGCGGGCTTCGGCCGCCGCTCCGTCCGGCTCCGCGAGCGCCTCCGCGGGCGCGCTCTGAACGACCGGCGGTCACCCCCCGGAAAGGCCCCAGGAAAGGGACAGCGCAGGCATGGCAACGGCACCCATCGAACCGCCGCAACGTTTGGTGAGTTCGGTGAGCGGCGACCCGGACAGCCCGGTACGGAAGTGGCTCGACGCGCTGCCGACGCTGGTTCAGCAGCGGCTGGACGACTGGCAACTGACGCTGGAGCGGGTACACGCCCCCGGTGGCCGCAGCAGTCTGCTGGCCCTCGTACGGCAGGTGGACGGTACGCCGGCGGCGCTGAAGTTGCCGGTACCGGGCCGCCGGGCCGGGCACGAGGCGGCGGCGCTTGCGGCCTGGGACGGCTGGGGGGCGGTACGGCTGCTGCGGGCCGACGCGGCGAGCGGTGCGCTGTTGCTGGAGCGGTTGCAGAGCGGGGTGTCGCTGCGCTCGCTGCCGGAGGCCAAGGCTTTTCTGGAGGCGGCCGGTACGGTGCGCCGCCTGTGGGTGGAGTCGCCGGCGGACCATCCGTTCGAGACCCTGGCCGGGCGTACCGACGAGGACGTGGAGGCGCTGGGGACAGCAGGTGGGCTGACCCGGGCGGCCGGTCCGCTGGTGGCGGAGGCCCAGGAGCTGCGCCGTGGTCTGCCGGCCGCTTCGGAGGAGCAGTTCCTGCTGCACGGGGCGTTCCGCCAGGGCAAGGTGCTGGCCGGTGAGCGGGCGCCGTGGCTGGCGGTCGGCCCGTCTCCGGTGGTCGGCGAGCGGGCGTACGACCTGGCGGCGCTGGTGCTGGACCGCTTCGAGGACCTGGCGGCCGGGTCGGGTGCGGCGGCCGCGGTCCGCCGCCGGATGGCCAAGCTCGCCGACTCCCTGGAGGTGGACCGGGGGCGGCTGCGCGACTGGACGCTGGTCCGGGCGGTGGACGCCGGGGTGCGGGAGGCGGCCGTGGGCGACCGCCAGCACGGCGAGCTGCTGCTGGAGTTCGCGGCCTGGCTGTAGCCCACCCGTGCGTGCGCTGCGGCGCCGCCGGTCCCGGGACCGGCGGCGCCGCAGCGGCTTCGTATCAGACGGATCAGACGGATCAGTCGGATCAGGCGCTGAGCCGGGCGACGGCCTCCTCGACCGTCAGCTCCTCGCGCTCGCCGGTGCGGCGGTCCTTGACCTCGACCACACCCTCGCCGGCGCGCCGGCCGGCGACCACGATGGTCGGCACGCCCAGCAGTTCGGCGTCGGTGAACTTCACGCCCGGCGAGACCCCGGCCCGGTCGTCGACCAGGACGCGCAGGCCGGCGTCGCCGAGCAGGTCGCCGATCTCCAGCGCGAGCTCGGTCTGCTTGGCCTTGCCCGCCGCGACCACGTGCACATCGGCCGGGGCGATCTCGCGGGGCCAGCACAGGCCCTTGTCGTCGTGGGTCTGCTCGGCCAGCGCGGCCACCGCACGGGAGACGCCGATGCCGTACGAGCCCATGGTGACCCGGGCCGGCTTGCCGTTCTGGCCGAGGACGTCGAGCTCGAAGGCGTCCGCGTACTTGCGGCCGAGCTGGAAGATGTGGCCGATCTCGATGGCGCGGTCGATCTTCAGGCCGGTGCCGCACTTCGGGCAGGGGTCGCCGGGCTCGACGACGACCACGTCGAGGTACTCGTCGACCTCGAAGTCGCGTCCGCAGACCACGTTCTTGGCGTGCACGCCTTCCTTGTTGGCGCCGGTGACCCAGGCGGTGCCGGGGGCGACGCGGGGGTCGGCGAGGTAGCGGAACGCCTTGCCGGCCAGGCCCTGCGGGCCGACGTAGCCGCGGACCAGGTCAGGGCGGTCGACGAAGTCCTCGGCGGTGACCAGCTCGACGGTGGCCGGCGCGAGGTGCTCGCCGAGCTTGCCCAGGTCCACCTCGCGGTTGCCCGGGACGCCCACCGCGACGATCTCGCCGTCGACCTTGACCAGGAGGTTCTTCAGGGTCGCGGAGGCCGGTACGCCGAGGAACTCGGCGAGCGACTCGATGGTCGGGGTGTCGGGGGTGTCCAGCTCCTCGAGGGGACCGTGCGCGGAGCCGTCGGCCGGCTCGACCTTGACCGTGACGGCCTCGGTGTTGGCGGCGTAGTCGCAGCTCGGGCAGTCGACGAAGGTGTCCTCGCCGGCGGACGCGGGCGCCAGGAACTCCTCGGACGCCGAGCCGCCCATGGCGCCGGAGACGGCGGAGACGATGCGGTAGTCCAGGCCCAGGCGCTGGAAGATCTTCTCGTAGGCCTCGCGGTGCAGTGCGTACGACTGGGCCAGGCCCTCGTCGGTGGTGTCGAAGCTGTACGAGTCCTTCATGTGGAACTCGCGGCCGCGCAGCACGCCGGAGCGGGGGCGGGCCTCGTCGCGGTACTTGATCTGGATCTGGTAGAGGATCACCGGCAGGTCCTTGTAGGACGTGCACTGGTCCTTGACCGTGAGGGTGAAGATCTCTTCGTGGGTGGGGCCGAGGAGGTAGTCGGCGCCCTTGCGGTCCTTGAGGCGGAAGAGCAGGTCGCCGTACTCCTCCCAGCGGCCGCTGGTCTCGTAGGGCTCCTTGGGCAGCAGCGCCGGCAGCAGGACTTCCTGGCCGCCGATGGCGTCCATTTCCTCGCGGACGACGCGGGAGACGTTCTCCAGGACCTTCTTGCCCAGCGGCAGCCACGTCCAGATGCCGGCGGAGGAGCGGCGGACGTACCCGGCGCGGACGAGCAGCTTGTGGCTGGCGGTCTCGGCGTCGGCCGGGTCGTCGCGCAGTGTCTTGATCATCAAGCGGGACATGCGCTGGACCTGTGCGGCGTTGGCCATGGGAGTTTCTCCTGCGTAAGAAAGGTGACTCCCTGGAGGTTAGCGGCCCGGGTGTGTCCCGCGAAAATGCGTTAGCGCTGCGCTTGGCGTTTGCCCCACGTTTTTGGCTTTCCCGCCGTGGGGGTTTCTCGCCGTTGCGCCTGCGGCGGGCTGGGTTTGTTGTGGGTGCGGTGACGGGCCTCCGGGGCCGGTTGTGTGGACTGCTGGGGGCGGGTCAGGGGCGCTTCAGGGGCAGGGGGGCGCCCATGACGGCGTACGGGGTGGGGGCGCTGGGGAAGAGGACGCGGCGGGCCAGGTCGCGGTAGCCGAGGGAGCGGTAGAGCTTGCGGGCGGGGCTCTCGACGTCGATGGCGGAGAGGATGGAGCGGGGCTCGCCGGCCCCGTCGGTGATCCGGGTGATCAGTGCCCGGCCGAGGCCGCGGTGCTGGTAGGCGGGGTGGACGTGCAGCTCGGTGATGGTGAAGGAGTCGTCGAGCCAGTGGTCGAGGCCCTCGCTGCGCAGATAGGGCTCGACGACCGTGGACCACCAGTGGGTGCGGTCGTTGGGCATGCCGTAGATGAAGCCGACGAGCCGGCCGGCGGGAGTGGTGGCGCCCAGCGCCCGGGCGCCGGGGCAGCCGAGGTGGCGCAGGACGATGTGCCGGCGGACGGCGATCTCCTCGTCGCTCAGGCCGAAGGCGAGCGCCTGTACCGCGAGCGCGTCGTCCACGCGGGCGGCGAGATCGAGGGGGCCGACCGCGACGTCATCCATGGTCGCGAGCGTACAAGGCCGCGGGTCAGAACAGTACGCTCATGAACGCGCCGACTTCCTCGAAGCCCACCCGGCGGTAGGCGGCCCGGGCGGCGGTGTTGAAGTCGTTGACGTAGAGGCTGACGACGGGGGCGACGTCGCTGAGGGCGTAGCGGAGCACGGCGGCCATACCGGTTTCGGACAGGCCCTTGCCGCGGTGGGCGGGGTCGACCCAGACGCCCTGGATCTGGCAGGCGCGCGGGGTGGCGGCGCCGATCTCCGCCTTGAAGATGACCTTGCCGTCCTCGACGCGGGCGAAGGAGCGGCCGGCGCCGACGAGTTCGGCGACCCGGGCCTGGTAGAGCAGCCCGCCGTCGCCGGCCATCGGGGAGATGCCGACCTCTTCGGTGAACATGGCGACGCAGGCCGGCATGATCAGGTCCATCTCGTTCTTGCGGATCCGCCGGACGTACGGGTCGGGGGCGATCTCGGCGGACTGCGAGGTGGTGACCATCAGCGGCTGGTGGGCGCGGAGCTCGCGGGCCGGGCCCCAGTACGGCTCCAACAGCGACCAGAGTTCGGTCGTCGGGCCGGCCGGGCCGACGATGGAGGAGCAGCGCCGGCCCTGGCGGCGGGCCCGCTCGGCGAAGCCGCGGACGGCCTCGGAGGTGGCGCAGACGGGGACGAGGTTGGCGCCGGCGTAGCAGAGCGATTCCAGCCGGCCGCCGACGTACCAGCCCCACATCTCGCCGCCCAGCCGCCAGGGGTCGAGGCCGGCGACCTGGACGCGGGCGGCGACGAAGGCGTTGGCGACCGGGTCGCGGTCGAGGACCGCGAGCGCATCGTCGAGGTCCCCTGGTTCGAGGACCTTGATGGTGGTGGTCGTCAGCACTTCTCGGTTTGCCTCACCGTTACGGGCCTGGGAGGCCAGGCGGGAGCAGGTCTTGGCACTTTACCTCGCGTCCGCGCGGGTCACCCTGTGCGCTGTCCGCGGGGCCGCTCCGGGCAGCCGTGAGCCCCGCGGCCCGGGTGGGCGGCGGGGCTCAGGTGGGCTGTGGGGCGGGTCAGCCGGCGGCGGTGACGACCGGTTCGCCGGAGGCGACGCCGTCCTTCTCCATCTGCTCGGCGATCTTCATGGCCTCTTCGATGAGGGTCTCGACGATCTTCGACTCGGGGACGGTCTTGATGACCTCGCCCTTGACGAAGATCTGGCCCTTGCCGTTGCCGGAGGCGACGCCGAGGTCGGCCTCGCGGGCCTCGCCGGGGCCGTTGACGACGCAGCCCATGACGGCGACCCGCAGCGGCACCTCCATGCCCTCCAGGCCCGCGGTGACCTCGTCGGCGAGCTTGTAGACGTCGACCTGGGCGCGGCCGCAGGACGGGCAGGAGACGATCTCCAGGCGGCGCTGGCGGAGGTTGAGCGACTCCAGGATGGCGATGCCGACCTTGACCTCTTCGGCGGGCGGTGCGGACAGCGAGACCCGGATGGTGTCGCCGATGCCCTCGCTGAGCAGCGCGCCGAAGGCGACCGCGGACTTGATGGTGCCCTGGAAGGCGGGGCCGGCCTCGGTGACGCCGAGGTGGAGGGGGTAGTCGCACTGGGCGGCGAGCTGGCGGTAGGCGTTGACCATCACGACCGGGTCGTTGTGCTTGACCGAGATCTTGATGTCGCGGAAGCCGTGCTCCTCGAAGAGGGACGCCTCCCACAGCGCGGATTCGACCAGCGCCTCGGGGGTGGCCTTGCCGTACTTGGCCAGCAGGCGGGCGTCCAGCGAGCCGGCGTTCACGCCGATCCGGATGGGCGTGCCGGCCGCGGAGGCCGCCTTGGCGATCTCCTTGACCTTGTCGTCGAACTGCTTGATGTTGCCGGGGTTGACCCGGACCGCGGCGCAGCCGGCGTCGATGGCGGCGAAGACGTACTTCGGCTGGAAGTGGATGTCGGCGATGACCGGGATCTGGGACTTCTTGGCGATCACGGGCAGCGCGTCGGCGTCGTCCTGCGTCGGGCAGGCGACCCGGACGATCTGGCAGCCGGAGGCGGTCAGCTCGGCGATCTGCTGCAGCGTCGCGCCGATGTCGGAGGTCCGCGTCGTCGTCATCGACTGCACCGAGACCGGTGCGTCTCCGCCCACGGCGACCGGACCGACGTGGATCTTGCGGCTGACCCGGCGGTCGGCCAGCTTGGTCGGTACGTCCGGCATTCCCAGTGAAATGGCAGTCATCTGGCGAGCAACCCCAAGGTGTGGATCAAGGCCCCGCGTCGGCGGGCTCCGGCCTCCGAGATTACGACACCGGGATCGCCCGGGGCACATCGAGGCCGTGCGCCCCCACCAATGGGGCGGCCGGGCACGCCCATACGGTCCTGGCGGGCCCGGCCGTCACGGATGTCCGGTTCAGGTGAGTTTCACCGGGTTCACCACGTCCGCCACCAGCACCAGCAGCGTGAAGCAGATGAAGATCCCGGCGACGACGTAGGCGACCGGCATGAGCTTGGCCACGTCGAAGGGGCCGGGGTCCGGCCGGCGGACGATCTTGGCGAAGGCCCGGCGGATGGATTCCCACACGGCGCCGGCGATGTGTCCGCCGTCGAGCGGGAGCAGCGGCAGCATGTTGAACAGGAACAGCGAGAGGTTGAACCCTGCGACCAGGAAGAGCATGGTCGCCACCCGCTGCTCCGGCGGGATGTGCAGCGAGAAGACCTCGCCGCCGACCCTCGCCGCGCCGACCACGCCCATCGGGGAGTCCTGCTTGCGCTCGCCGCCGTTGAAGGCCGCGTTCCACAGGTCCGGGACCTTGCCGGGCAGGTTGACCAGGGAGGAGACGCCCTGCTCGACCATGTTGCCCATGCGGTCGACGGACTGGCCGAAGGACTGCTGGACGACGCCGCTGGCCGGGGTGAAGCCGAGGAAGCCGGCGGTGACGAACTGGCCGGGGACGTAGCCGCCGTGCCCGTCGGTCTTGGCGACCTTGTTCTTGATCAGGTCGGCGTGCAGGGTCTTGCGGACGCCGTGCCGCTCGATGACCAGCGTCGCGGGCCCGGTGGTGTCCCGGATCTGCTGCTGGAGGGTGCCCCAGTCGGGGACGTCGTGGCCGTTGAACGTGACGATCCTGTCGCCGGCGCGCAGGCCGGCGGCCTTGGCCGGGGAGTCCTTGGCACCGTGCGGGCACTTGTCGGTCTTGGCGGCGGCCGAGATCACGCAGTCGGAGACGGAGCCGACCTGGGTGGTCTGGGTGTTGATGCCGAAGCCCATCAGGACGCTCATGAAGATCACGACCGCCAGGATCAGGTTCATGAACGGCCCGGCGAACATCACGATGACGCGCTTCCAGGGCTTGCGGGTGTAGAAGAGCCGCTTCTCGTCACCGGGCTGCAGTTCCTCGAAGGCCGCCGAGCGGGCGTCCTCGATCATGCCGCGAAACGGCGAGGTGGAGCGGGCCTGCAGCTTCCCGTCGTCCCCGGGCGGGAACATCCCGATCATGCGGATGTAGCCGCCGAGCGGGATGGCCTTGATGCCGTACTCGGTGTCGCCCTTCCTGCGGGAGAAGATCGTCGGCCCGAAGCCCACCATGTACTGCGGCACGCGGATGCCGAACATCTTGGCCGTGGAGAGGTGGCCGAGTTCGTGCCAGGCGATGGAGAACAGCAGGCCGACGACGAAGACGACTATGCCGAGGATGGTCATCCAGGTCGTCATGCGCGAGCCTCCGAGGGTGTCCGTGCCGCACGGGCGGCCAGTTCGCGGGCGCGGGCGCGCGCCCAGGTCTCCGCCTCCAGGACGTCCGCGACGGTCAGGGAAGTTCCCCGCGCGGGCGTGCCGTGTTCGGCGACCACATCGGCGACGGTATCCACAATCCCTGTGAACGGCAGCCCGCCCTTGAGGAACGCGTCCACGCATTCCTCGTTCGCGGCGTTGAAGACGGCCGGTGCGGTGCCGCCCAGGGAGCCGACGTGGCAGGCGAGCGGTACGGAGGGGAAGGCCTCGGTGTCCAGCGGGAAGAACTCCCAGCTCTGCGCCGTGGTCCAGTCGACGCCAGGGGCGGCGTCCGGGACCCGGTCGGGCCAGCCCAGCCCCAGCGCGATCGGCATCCGCATGTCGGGCGGGCTGGCCTGGGCGAGGGTGGAGCCGTCGGTGAATTCCACCATCGAGTGGATGAAGGACTGCGGATGGACGACGACCTCGATCGCGTCGAAGGGGACGTCGAAGAGCAGGTGCGCCTCGATGACCTCCAGGCCCTTGTTGACCAGGGTCGCGGAGTTGATCGTGACGACCGGGCCCATGGACCAGGTGGGGTGGGCCAGCGCCTGCTCGGGGGTGACCCCGGCCAGCTCGTCCCTCGTACGGCCGCGGAACGGGCCGCCGGAGGCGGTGACCACGAGCTTGCGGACCTCGGCGCGGTCGCCGCCGGTCAGCGCCTGGAAGAGCGCGGAGTGCTCGGAGTCGACGGGGATGATCTGGCCCGGCCGGGCGACGGCCTTGACCAGCGGGCCGCCGACGATCAGGGACTCCTTGTTGGCCAGCGCCAGCACCCGGCCCGCCTTGAGGGCGGCCAGGGTCGGGGCGAGACCGATGGAGCCGGTGATGCCGTTGAGGACGGTGTGGCAGGCGGACGCGGCGAGTTCGGTGGCGGCGTCGGGGCCGGCCAGGACCTCGGGGAGCTTCTCGCCCGGACCGTAGCGGTCGGCGAGCGCGGCGCGCAGCGCGGGGGCCGCCTCCGCGCGGGCCACCGCGACGGTGTCCACCCGCAGCCGGTGCGCCTGCTCGGCGAGCAGCTCGGTCCGGCCGCCGGCCGCGGACAGCGCGGTCACCCGGAAGCGGTCGGGGTTGCGCAGCACGATGTCGATCGCCTGGGTGCCGATCGAGCCGGTCGAGCCGAGGATCACCAGGGAGCGGGGCTGGCCCGGGCCGTCGGGATCGCCGGCGGCCGGCTCGAAGCGCAGGTGCGGATGGGCGAGGGAGTCCGTCATGGGGTCCATTGTGGCCGGTCGCGGGGGTGCCGTGGGCACGGAGGGCACACGCCGGGCCCGGTCCGGCCGATCAACGGCGGGACCGGGCCCGGGTGGGGTTCAGCCGATGGGGCGGTGGACGTTGTCCTTGGCGCTCGGGCCGGGGGTGGCGTCGGCGATCCACGGGCCGTCGCCGCTGGGGTCGACGATGCCCTCCTCCAGCCAGCCGTAGCTGCCGTCGAGGACCCCGGAGACGACCTTGCGGTCGAGTTCGTCGGTGTTGGTCCACAGCCGGCCGAAGAGCTCCTCGATCCGGATCCGCGCCTGCCGGCAGAACGCGTCGGCCAGCTGCTGCGCCTCGCGGCCGTGGTCACCGGTCTCGCGCAGGTGCTCGGCACGGACGCAGGCGGCGCTCATGGCGAAGAGTTCGGCGCCGATGTCGACGATCCGGCCGAGGAAGCCCTGCTTGGTCTCCATCTTCCCCTGCCACCGGGACATCGCGTAGAAGGTGGAGCGGGCGAGCTTGCGCGAGGTCCGCTCGACGTACCGCAGGTGCCCGGCGAGGATGCCGAACTCCTGGAACGTACGCGGGAGTTGGCCGGGGCCGGCGACGAGCTTGGGCAGCCAGCGGGCGTAGAACCCGCCGGCCTTGGCGGCTGCCTTGCCCTTGTCGGCGAGGGACTTGTCGGGGTCGATGAGGTCGCCGGCGACGGACAGGTGGGCGTCCACCGCCTCCCGGGCGATCAGCAGGTGCATGATCTCGGTGGAGCCCTCGAAGATCCGGTTGATCCGCATGTCGCGCAGCATCTGCTCGGCCGGTACGGCGCGTTCGCCGCGGGCGGCGAGCGAGGGGGCGGTCTCGAAGCCGCGGCCGCCGCGGATCTGGACCAGTTCGTCGGCCATCAGCCAGCCCATCTCGGAGCCGTAGAGCTTGGCGAGGGCGGCCTCGATGCGGATGTCGTTGCGGTTCTCGTCGGCCATCTGGGAGGACAGGTCGACGACCGCCTCCAGGGCGAAGGTGGTCGCGGCGATGAAGGAGATCTTGGCGCCGACGGCCTCGTGCTTGGCGATCGGCCGGCCCCACTGCTCGCGGGCCGCGGACCACTCGCGGGCGACCTTCAGGCACCACTTGCCGGAGCCGACGCACATCGCGGGCAGCGAGAGCCGTCCGGTGTTGAGCGTGGTCAGGGCGATCTTCAGGCCGGCACCCTCGGGGCCGATGCGGTTCGCGGCCGGGACCCGCACCCGGTGGAAGCGGGTGACGCCGTTCTCCAGGCCGCGCAGGCCCATGAAGGCGTTGCGGTTCTCGACGGTGATTCCGGGCGAGTCCGCCTCGACGACGAAGGCGGTGATGCCGCCCTTGTGGCCCTCGGAGGCGGGCACCCGCGCCATCACCACCAGAAGGTCGGCGACCACGCCGTTGGTGGTCCACAGCTTGACGCCGTCGAGGACGTACTCGTCGCCCTCCGGCACGGCCGTCGTCGCCAGCCGGGCCGGGTCCGAGCCGACGTCCGGTTCGGTCAGCAGGAACGCCGAGATGTCCGTACGGGCCAGCCGCGGCAGGAAGGTCTCCTTCTGCTGCGGGGTGCCGAACAGCTTCAGCGGTTGCGGTACGCCGATCGACTGGTGGGCGGAGAGCAGTGCGCCGATGGCGGGGCTGGCGGTGCCGACCAGGGACAGCGCCCGGTTGTAGTAGACCTGGGTGAGCCCGAGGCCACCGTATTTGGGGTCGATCTTCATGCCGAGCGCGCCGAGCTCCTTGAGCCCGCGCACGGTCTCGTCCGGAATCCTGCCCTCGCGCTCGATCCGCGCGCCGTCGATCTGCGTCTCGCAGAATTCCCGCAGGGTGGCGAGGAACTTCTCACCGCGGCGCACGTCGTCCACGGCGGGCGTGGGGTGCGGATGGATGAGGTCGAGCCGGAAGCGCCCCAGGAACAGTTCCTTGGCGAAGCTCGGCTTGCGCCAGTCCTGCTCGCGGGCCGCCTCGGCGACCTGGCGTGCTTCGCGCTCGGAAACGTTGCGGATGGATGGAGCGGTCATCAGGAGCTCACCTCGCCGCGGGGTCGGGAGTTCAGCGCCGGCGGCCGGTCGGCCGCTGGACAGCGCTACTTGTGAGAGTTACCCGATCCGCGCGGCTTGCACCACTGGAGGTACCGGCCGCGGCGGGCCGCAACGGCGCCTCCCGGCCATGGGGGGCCTGCGCGCCGGCGGGCCCGGCGGTCCGGCCCGCCGTCATCGGCCCTTCGGGGGGTGTGCGCATACCGCGCCGGTTGTACGTACTGGCGGGTATCCCCCCTGGGACACGGCCGCGACTCCACCTGGGACAGGAGGCGCCGGGGCGGTCCGCGCCGTACGGTCAAGATCCGGCACGACGGGGGAACGGTGCCGAGAACGGGGGACGCGGCGCGCTCCGGAAACAGGGTGCCGGAGCGCGCCGCGTCGAGGGGCCGGCGCCGGGGGGTGCGCCGGCCGGGGTCAGGACGGTGATTCGGCCCGAGGGAAGGCCGTCGCTGTCCACCGGTCCCGACCTGGTCGGGGGTGCGGAGGAGTGAGGTGACACCGGCTTTTCGGTGCCGCCGGGTGGTGCCCCTTGCGGGGCACCCGGTCCGCGTCCTACAGGGCGAGGCCGGTGAGGACCAGCACCCGCTCGTAGGTGTAGTCGTCCATGGCGAACCGGACGCCCTCGCGGCCCACGCCGGACTGCTTGACGCCGCCGTACGGCATCTGGTCGGCGCGGTAGGACGGCACGTCGCCGATGACCACGCCGCCGACCTCCAGCACCCGGTGGGCGCGGAAGGCGGTCTTGGCGTCATGGGTGAACACGCCCGCCTGCAGGCCGTACTTGGAGTCGTTGACCGCCGCGAAGGCCGCCTCGACGCCGTCGACCTTGGTGAGGGTGAGCACCGGGCCGAAGACCTCCTCGCAGGCGAGGGTCGCGCCCGCGGGCACGTCCGCCAGCACGGTCGGCGCGTAGGAGGCGCCGTCGCGCTTGCCGCCGGCGAGCAGCTTCGCGCCACCCTGCACGGCCTCGTCCACCCAGGCCTCGACGCGCTTGGCCGCGTCCTCGTTCACCAGCGGGCCGACCTCGGTCGCGTCGTCCGACGGGTCACCGGTGACCTGCGCCTCGACGGCCGCCACGATCTTCGGCACCAGCCGGTCGTACACCGAGGCGTCCGCGATCACCCGCTGCACGGAGATGCAGGACTGGCCGCCCTGGTAGTTGGAGAAGATCGCGATCCGCTGCGCCGCCCAGTCCAGGTCCTCCTCGGAGGACCAGTCGGGCAGGACGACGGCCGCGCCGTTGCCGCCGAGCTCCAGGGTGCAGTGCTTGCGCGGCACCGAGTCCAGGATCGCGTAACCGACCTTCTCGGAGCCGGTGAAGGAGACGACCGGCAGCCGCTCGTCCTGGACCAGCGCCTCCATGCGCTCGTTGGGCACCGGGAGGATCGACCAGGAACCGGCCGGCAGGTCGGTCTCGGCGAGCAGCTCACCGAGGATCAGACCGGACAGCGGCGTGGCCGGGGCCGGCTTGAGGATGATCGGGGCGCCGGCGGCGATGGCCGGGGCGACCTTGTGGGCGCAGAGGTTGAGCGGGAAGTTGAACGGCGCGATGCCGAGGACCGTGCCGCGCGGGAAGCGGCGGGTGAGCGCGAGCCGGCCGGCGCCGCCCGCATCGGTGTCCAGCCGCTGCGCCTCGCCGCCGTTGAAGCGACGGGCCTCCTCGGCCGCGAAGCGGAACACGGAGATCGCCCGGCCGACCTCGCCGCGCGCCCACTTGATGGGCTTGCCGTTCTCCGCGGAGATCAGCTGCGCGATCTCCTCCGTGCGCTCGACGAGCCGGCGCTGCACGTGGTCCAGCGCGGCCGCCCGTACGTGCGCGGGGGTCGCCGCGAACTCCTCCTGGACCGCGACGGAGGCCGCAATGGCCTCCTCGACCTGCTCCTCGGTGGGCACGCTCACCGTGCCGACGAGACGTCCGTCCCACGGGGAGGTGACATCGAAGGTGGCCTCGCCGGTGGCCTCGCGGCCGGCGAGCCAGAAGGCGGTGGGGGCTGCATCAGTGGGGATCGGCACAGTGGAACCCGGCCCTTCAGACGTGGTGGGTGGTGCGCATGGCTCGGCGAGCGGCTCTGCGGTGTGGACTGCTGCCCCCACGGTAGGGGCGCGCCGCCGTGATGGCGTTTGTCCGAAGCGGCGTAATCAGGGGGCGGGGCTCTCCGTGGTGGAGGGGGCGCCCTGGTGCTGCCGGAGGTCACTTTCCTCTTTGGAGGTCATTCCTCTCCCCGGGGCTGCGCCGCCGACGCGTTCGACGAGGTCGCCTTCAGCGCCAGCCACAGCTCCATCCGCACGTCCGCGTCGTCCAGCGACCGCCCCAGGATCTCCTCCACCCGCCGCATCCGGTAGCGCAGCGTGTGCCGGTGGACGCCCAGGTCGGCGGCGGCCGCGTCCCACTGGCCGTGCCGGGCGAGCCAGGCCCGCAGCGAGGCCACCAGATCACCGCGGCCGGTCGCGTCGTGCTCGCGCAGCGCCCGCAGCAGCCCGTCGGCGAACGCCCGGACCGCGTCGTCGGCGAGCAGCGGGAGGACGGACCCGGCGGCCACGTCCTCGTGCTCGACCAGCACCCGGCCGCGCCGCCGGGCCACCGACAGCGCCTGCTCGGCCTGCCGGTAGGCGTTCGCGGCGGCCGCCGGCCCGGTCGGCGCGGACAGCCCGACGGCCAGGCCCTCGCCGCCCCCGCCCGGTTCGGTACGCCCCGCCCGGCCCCGCGTGCGGGCCTGTGCACCGGCCCGGGCCTCGGCCTGCGCCGCGTACGACGCACAGGCGTCCGCCGCCGCGCCGCCGTCCGCGACCAGCACGATCAGCCGGCCGCCGTCCGGTACCGCGAGCACCGCCTCACCGGTCCGCGCGGCCGCCGAGTCCATGGCATCGGCCAGCGCGTCCAGCGCCCCGCCCGTACCGCTGCCCCGGGAAGGACCGGCCGTGCCGCGAGAAGTACTCGCCGCGCCTCGTGGA
This sequence comes from Streptomyces sp. NRRL S-337, assembly GCF_000720175.1. Classification (GTDB taxonomy): domain Bacteria; phylum Actinomycetota; class Actinomycetes; order Streptomycetales; family Streptomycetaceae; genus Streptomyces; species Streptomyces siderophoricus. Next base: position 146,446 of record NZ_JOIX01000018.1, on the reverse strand, counting down.
GTACCGGCCGGGCTCCCCGACGTACCGGCCGTGGCCCGCGACGTACCGGCGGACGAGGAGCCGGCCGGCCCGCCGCCCTCCTCCCCCGCCAGCGCTTCCGCGACCACCATCCGGAACGGCGCGTCGAGCAGCCCGCCGTACAGCCGCCCCGCCACCGCCCGCGCATGATCCGGCTCGCCCGCCAGCAGCATCTTCAGCACCGCGGCGCCCAGCCGCTGCTCGGCGTCCTGCAACGCCCGGGACCGCTCGGTGGTCAGCGTGAGCAGTGCGACCGCGGAGTGCACCGCGTACCGCTCGGCCGTCCCGAGCGGCGCGCCGGTGCCCACCGCGAGCACCCCGCGCGCCCGCCGGCCGGTGGCCAGCGACTGCAGCTCGACCCGGTCGTCGCCCTCGGCGTCGCTCACCACCGAGCTCGCCGGCGCGGGCCGCTCCCGCAGCCGCGCCACGTCCTCCGCGAGCCGGGCCGCCCGCCGCGCCGCCCAGTCGGGGGCGGCCGCCACGACAGCACCCGACGCGTCGTACAGCGCCGCCCAGCCGTCCAGGTGCGCGGCCAGCCGGGCCAGCAGGTCGGCCGGGCCTTCGGCGCTGAGCGCCGCCCGGGTCAGCTCCCGCTGCGCCTCGAAGCCCGCGGTGACGGCGCGGTACTGATCGGCGGCCACCGCGGCCGAGACGGCCTTGCTGATCGCGATGAACGGCGTCCGGCGCGGCACGCCCAGCAGCGGCAGCCCCTGCTCCCGGGCCGCCGCCACCAGCGGCCGGGGCACGTCCTCGTAATTCACCCCGACCGCGAAGCCCAGCCCGACCACCCCGGCCTCCGCCACCCGCCGCACGTACCTGCGGGTGGCCTCCGGATCCTCCGCGTCCAGCTTCAGCGCCGTGATCAGCAGCAGCTCGCCGCCCTCCATGTACGGCACCGGATCGATCAGCTCACTGGCATGCGCCCAGCGCACCGGCACGTCCAGCCGCTCCTCGCCCGCGAGCACGGTCAGCTTGAGCGCGGTGTGGTTGACCAGAGAAGCGAGCGTGTGCGGCATGAGACCTTCGATGGCTTCGGTGACTTCGGCGGCTTCGGCGGCTTCGCTGACGTGGATGACCTCGGCGAGCCCGAACGGACAACCGATCGTCGACCACCCGACAACCGGCCCACGCCCATTCTTTACGCCACCCCGTACGAACGGCCACTGCCGATTCTGCCTCAACGGAGGAATCGGCGGACTGGGGTACGGGGAACTCGGGTGCGGAAGACGGGGGCGCGGGGGTTGGGGTGCGGGGGCGGGGTGCGGGGACGCGGCGGGGTCAGGAGCGGAGGTCTACCAGGACAGGTGGGGCCGACTCCCCGCTCACCGAAGTCACGGACAGCACCGCGTGGCCAGGCGGCACCGAATTGGCCAGGTCCGACGCGGACCACCGTTCCCGTTCCACCGTCCGTACCGTCACCGCCTTCGCGGTGACGTTCTTGCCGGTGACCAGCCGTCGGATGGAGTGCAGGACCTTGGTGAACGGCTCGTCGGAGACGATCTGCCGGTCGGTGACGTCCTTGGTCTCCACCCACGCCTTGCCCCACACCTCGGCGAACCGTGCCCCGTCCCACGTGGTCACGCCCGCGAAGGCCACCCGGCAGCCGACCGTCCCCAGCAGCGCACCACGCAACGACTCCGGTACGTCGTCCAGGCCGCGCAGCGTGAGCACCGCCCCGGCGTTCGCCGTCCGGAGCCGCTGGAGTCCGCGCAGGGCCTCCTGAGTGATCACGTGTGACGCATCGTCAACCACCACACAGGCGAACAGCGAACGGTCCGCCCGGTTCACCGCGCACTCCGTGAACTGCGCGAGCACCAGCCGCGCCAGAATGCGCGAGGCGTCGGCATGGCCGCGCTCGGGGAGGTCGATCCGTACCCGGAGGGGGTGGTCCAGCGCGCGCAGCGACACCTGGCGTGATTGCCCGGTCGGATCGAAGAACCCCTCGAACGCCGGCCGGTCCAGCACCGCGATCCGGTCGGCGAGCATCATCCCCGGATCACCCGGCCGTTCCGCCTGCCGCTCCCGCGCATCCAGTTCCCGCAGGGCGCTGCGTTCCCCGGCCGCCTCCAGCGCTGCCCGTAGTCCCGCCATGGCCTCACGAGAGCCGTCCAGGAGTTCCCGCAGCTCCGGCACCGCGGGAAAACGCCCGTGCGCCGCCCTGAACGGACCGAGCAGCTGACCGAGTACGGTCGTCGCCCGTCGCCCGTCTCCTCCGGGAGCCGTCGCCATCAGGTCGCCCACGAGCGCCTCCGCCAGGATCGCGGCTGCCTCATCGGTGTCGGTCGTACCGCCGTAGAGGTCCAGGTCGCACTGGGCGTCGCGGTGACCGATCTTGACCACGGCGTCGAACGCGTCATCAGGCGCCGGTGCCGTCCCTTCCGTCCCGACGGAGACGACCGCGGCCCGTCCGGCGAGCGCCTGGAGACACAGGGCCTCCACCAAGGGGCGCACCAGGCGGGTGGTCTTCCCCGAACCGGCCGGGCCGACCGCGAGCAAGGACGTGCCGAGCACGTCGGGCGCCAGCGCGAACCCGGTGCCGCGCCGGTCGTAGGGGTTGCGTACGTCTTCGGAGGCCGTTCCGATGCGTACCTGGGAGGTGAGCAGGTCGTGGCGGGCCGTCCGGTTCGTCAGGTCGCGCGCGCCGGACGGGTGCAGACAGGCCGCGGAACCGTGCTTCTGGACGCTGTCGATGAAGGCGGGCAGCCGGCTCGGCTGCACCCGGACCGACTGCCAGGCGCGAGTGAGCCGGACATGATCGACGTCGTTCATCAGCCCGGCCCGCGCCTCCTGCGCCAGCCGATCGGCCGCCGGCCCGGCCCCCTCCTCCCGGAGACCGGCCCATTCGGCCCGGTCGACCTCGAGCATCCGGGCGCCGGTGTCCGCGACCTTCCTGGCGTCGGGCACCTCGCGCCGGCCCGAAGAGACGTAACGGCGGCGCAGCTCCGAGAGGCAGGCGAACCTGCTGAAGACCACCAGCAGCACACCGAGGTCGATGAGCGAATAGCTCGTGGCGTAGTAGAAGTACGACGCCTGCTGCCCGGACACCGGCGTCAGGTTCTCCAACTGGAGCATCAGCAGGGAGGACTCGGTCGTTTGGTCGGTGCACCACTGCCACAGGAACCAGACCACCACCAGCGCCGCAACGGCGCGTGCGAGCAGCTGCCCACCGGGGAGCGCGCTCGGATCCTTGGGTGCGAGCCAGGAAGGCAGCCGGTCCCACAAGCGGTTCGTCACCGGTGCGATCAGCCGGCGGAACAGCGTGGGCCACCGTCCGACCCGGCCGAAGATGACGACGATCACGCCCAGAATGAGCGCCATGTAGATGAACGAGGAGACGATGTTGGCATTCCCCGTCTTCCAGGAATCGGGCAGCATCACCTCGCGCGGCCACTTCCAGTAGGGGCCGAGGTAGTCGTTCATCAGCAGCGACCAGACCAGCCATGCGCACAGGAACGAGATCACCGCACCGGCGATCAGCTGCGGTACCGCGATCTCGTGCGGCTCGTCCTTCGGCCTGGGCCGGTGCTCGTACGCCCAGATGCCCGGCCCCGCCAGTACGCGTGGAGCGCTCAGCCAGGCCATGAAGGGGGACTGCGGAGCGTCTCCCCGGCGGACGGCGTTGCCCGGCACGGCGGCCCCCTGGCCTGTGGCGGCCGGATCAGGGAAACGCGGGGGCGCGGTGGGTCGCGGCGGCAGATCCGGGGGTGGTGCCGGTCGTGGGACCTGGTCGGAGCGGGTATGACGTGCGTCGTGCGTGCCCTCGGTGTCCATCCGGTGCCCCTTGTCCCCCTTGAGCCGTGGCCTGGTGTGCGGTGCGGCGGTGCCGGTGGCCGGCGGTGCCGCGCTGTCATTGTCATGCCCGCGCTGGTGGGCGCCGCTGCCGGGCGCGCCGGCGCTCAATCTACTGGCCGGGAGCCGTCGCTATGTCCGGTGCGGACAACGCAACACGCGCACTTCTCCCGAACGGAACATGCCAGACCCGCTGCCCCGCCCCTAGCCTGCGAGAACAAGACTCAAGACGTCTGTCCGTTCCCGTTCCATCCAGGAGACTGCCATGAGCGAACTGTCCGGAGGCCCCGCCCTTCCCCAGGAGCGTCGCGTCGTCACCGCGATCCCCGGCCCGAAGTCGCAGGAGCTGTGGGCCCGTAAGCAGGCCACGGTCGCCAGTGGCGTCGGCGCCGTACTCCCTGTCTTCGTGAAGCGTGCGGGTGGCGGCGTCCTGGAGGACGTGGACGGCAACTCCCTGATCGACTTCGGCTCGGGCATCGCGGTGACCTCGGTCGGCAACAGCGCGGAGGCGGTCGTCCGCCGGGCCACCGCTCAGCTCGCCGACTTCACCCACACCTGTGTGATGGTCACGCCGTACGAGCCGTACATCGAGGTCTGTGAGCAGCTCGCCGAGCTGACGCCGGGCGACCACGCGAAGAAGTCGGCGCTGTTCAACTCCGGCGCGGAGGCCGTCGAGAACGCCGTCAAGATCGCGCGGGCGTACACCAAGCGGCAGGCCGTGGTCGTCTTCGACCACGGGTACCACGGCCGGACGAACCTGACGATGGCGCTCACCGCCAAGAACATGCCGTACAAGCACGGCTTCGGCCCGTTCGCGCCCGAGGTCTACCGCGTGCCGCTGGCCTACCCCTACCGCTGGCTGACCGGCCCGGAGAACTGTGCGCAGGAGGCCGCGGAGCAGGCCATCTCGCAGATCACCAAGCAGATCGGCGCCGAGAACGTCGCGGCGATCATCATCGAGCCGTTGCTCGGCGAGGGCGGCTTCATCGAGCCGGCCAAGGGCTTCCTGCCCGCCATCGCGAACTTCGCGAAGGAGAACGGCATCGTCTTCGTCGCGGACGAGATCCAGTCCGGCTTCTGCCGTACGGGCCAGTGGTTCGCGTGTGAGGACGAGGGCATCGTGCCCGACCTGATCACCACCGCGAAGGGCATCGCCGGCGGTCTGCCGCTGGCGGCCGTGACCGGTCGCGCGGAGATCATGGACGCCGCGCACGCGGGCGGCCTGGGCGGCACCTACGGCGGTAACCCGGTGGCCTGCGCCGCGGCGCTCGGCTCGATCGAGACCATGCGCGAGCAGGACCTCAACGGCAAGGCCAAGCGCATCGAGGAGGTCATGAAGGGCCGCCTCGTCGCGATGCAGGAGAAGTACGACATCATCGGCGAGGTCCGCGGCCGCGGCGCCATGATCGCGATCGAGCTGGTCAAGTCCGGTTCGAAGGAGCCCAACCCGGAGGCCACCGGCGCGCTCGCCAAGGCGTGCCACCAGGAGGGCCTGCTCGTGCTGACGACCGGCACGTACGGCAACGTGCTGCGCTTCCTGCCGCCGCTGGTCATCGGCGAGGACCTGCTCAACGAGGGTCTGGACATCCTTGAGGCGGCGTTCGCGAAGATCTGATCCGCCCGGGAGTCGATCCCGCCAGGAGTGAGCGGCCCGCGGCCTGTCCGCGGGCCGCTTTCCGTTGCCCCCGGCAGGTTGCCGCAGCCAAGTGGCCCCTGCTCGGGGTCCCAGGCAGGGGCCACGGGCAGGTGGCCTCAGACAGGTCGGCGCGGGCAGGTCGGCGCAGGTGGTGGCGGTCGGTCGTCGCCCCGGTCCGATCACCCCGTTCCGGGCGGACGCGCGTAGCTGGAGGCGCCGAGTGAAGAAGATGTGGGGGGCCGATGGCGGGCGGGTGATGCGGCTGTCCGGTGCGCCCCCCGTGCCGTACGGTTTCTGCAGATGAGAGAAACACCCCGCCCGCAGGGGACTGCGGGCGACGCCCGGTCGGCGCTTCCCCGGCTCCGTCCAGGCCGTGCCCTCGCGCACAAAGCCGGTCCTCCTCGCGAGAGGGGCTCCGGGAATCCTCACCGATCGGATGTCCGCCCGCCCCATACCCCCCGGGGCGCGCGGGACACCGGTCAGCGCGGCCGCCTCGGAACCACCCCCCCTGTTCCGAGGCGGCCGAACCCTTTCCCGGGCCTGTTCACCACCTCCTGGTCCGTCCTGCTCCTCTGCGCGCTGCTGTTCGCCGTGCTCACCTGGCAGGTGGCGGCGCACGGTCCGCTGCGGGCGTACGACGAGCGGCTCGGGCGTGGCATCGCCGGGGCTCGCGAAATCCCCTCCCCCGTTGCCGAGTTCTTCGCCGATCTCGGCAACACCGTCGTGGCGTTGCCGGTGTTGCTGGGGATCATGGGGCTGGTGATGATCCTGGCGCGGGTCGGATGGCGGTCACGACAGTGGGAGGGGGCCGTGGGCGGCCCTCCCCGCCGATGGTGGCTGCCGCCGCTGGCCGCCGGGCTCGCGCTCGCCGCGGTACCCGCGCTCGTCGTCCCGCTCAAGCTGTGGCTCGCCCGGCCGGGCCCGCCGCAGATGGCGGGCGGTGGCCACGACGGCTTCTTCCCGTCGGGCCACGCCGCCACGGCGGCGGTCGCCTACGGGGCGGCAGCGCTGCTGCTGATCCGCGGGCCGGGGCCCGGTACGTGCCGGGCCGGCCGCAGGCCCCGGGGACCGCTCCCCGTGGCAGTGGCCGCTACGGCCGTGCTGCTCAACCTCGGCGTCGGCGTCGGATTGGTGCGCCGCGGCTATCACTGGCCGCTGGACGTCCTCGGCAGCTGGTGCCTGGCCGGGGTGGTGCTCGCGCTCTGGCGCGCCGTCTGCGACCGCTGGGCGCCTGAGGTCACCGTCTCCTCCGCGCCCGTCAGCGCCCCCACCGGCGGATAGGAGGGGGCGGGCGGATGCCGTCCGCCCGCCCCGTACCGCCCCCGTCAACCTCAGCTGTCGAACCCCAGCCCCATCTTGTCCATCGCCTTCAGCCACAGGTTGCGGCGTCCGCCGTGGTTGTCGGCGCGGGTCATCGACCACTGGGTGATGCCGATGCCGGCCCAGCGCAGCGGCTCGGGCGGGAAGGGCAGCGGCTTGCTTCGGACCATCTCCAGTTCGGTGCGCTCGGTGCGTTCGCCGGCCAGCAGGTCGAGCATCACATCGGCGCCGAAGCGGGTGGCGCCCACGCCGAGGCCGGTGTAGCCGGCGGCGTAGGCGACGCGGCCGGCGTGTGCGGTGCCGAAGAACGCCGAGAAGCGGGCGCAGGTGTCGATCGCGCCGCCCCAGGTGTGGGTGAAGCGCAGGCCCTCCAACTGCGGGAAACAGCGGAAGAAGTGCCGGGCGAGCTTCTCGTACGTCTCCGGGTGGTGGTCGTACTCGGCGCGGACGCCGCCGCGGTAACGGTAGACGATGTCGTAGCCGCCCCACAGGATGCGGTTGTCGGCGGTGATGCGGAAGTAGTGGAAGTGGTTGTTGGAGTCGGAGAGGCCCTGGCGGTTCTTCCAGCCGATGGCGGCCAGTTGCTCGTCGCTCAGCGGCTCGGTCATCAGCGCGTGGTCGTAGACCGGGACGATGTACGGGCGGACCCGCTTGACCAGGGACGGGAAGGCGTTGGTGCCGAGCGCGACATGGCGGGCGAAGACCCTGCCGTACGGGGTGCGGACGGCCATGCCCATACCCTCGGAGGCGAGCGCGGTGGCGCGGGTGCGCTCGTAGATGCGCACGCCGAGGCCCAGGCACGCCTGCTTCAGGCCCCAGGCGAGCCGGGCCGGATTGACCATGGCGACGCCGTCGCGGTCCCACAGGCCGGCCCGGAAGGTGGGTGAATCGACCTCGGCGCGGAGTTCGTCCTCGTCGAGGAAGGTGTGCCGGTCCAGGCCGAGCTTCGCGGCGTCCTCGGCGGCCTCCTGGAGCTCGGCGATCTGGTGCGGCTCGGTGGCGATGTCGATCTCGCCGGTGCGCTCGAAGTCGCAGTCGATGTGGTAGCGGGCCACCGCCTCCCCGATGGCGTCGAGGTTGCGGATGCCGAGTTCTTCGAGCTTGGCGAGTTCGCCGGGCCAGCGGGCCAGTCCGTTGCCGAGGCCGTGGGTGAGGGAGGCGGCGCAGAAGCCGCCGTTGCGCCCGGAGGCGGCCCAGCCGATCTCGGCGCCTTCGACGAGCACGACATCGCGCTGCGGGTCGCGCTCCTTGGCGAGCAGTGCGGTCCACAGGCCGGAGTAGCCGCCGCCGACGACCAGCAGGTCGCAGTTCTCGTCGCCGACGAGGGCGGGCTGCGCGGCGGGGCGGGCGGGGTCGTCCAGCCAGAAGGGCGTGGGGGCGGCGTCCGCGAGGGCGTGGACGGGGGACGGGGCGTTCATGGCAGCTCGTGCCATGGTTCTCAGCTCCTCTAGCTCCTCTTACGGCGTTTGCCGGCCAGTTGGCCGACCACTACGCACAGCACGGCGACCAGGAACATCGCCGTACCGATGACATTGATCTGGACGGGTGTGCCCCGCTGCGCCGATCCCCAGACGAACATGGGGAAGGTCACGGTGGAGCCGGCGTTGAAGTTGGTGATGATGAAGTCGTCGAAGGAGAGCGCGAAGGAGAGCAGGGCGCCGGCCGCGATGCCGGGCGCGGCGATCGGCAACGTCACCCGCAGGAAGGTCTGCGTGGGCGAGGCGTACAGGTCCTGGGCGGCCTGTTCGAGCCGCGGGTCCATGCTCATCACGCGGGCCTTGACGGCGGTGACGACGAAGCTCAGGCAGAACATGATGTGCGCGATGAGGATCGTCCAGAAGCCGAACTGGATGCCCATGTTGAGGAAGAGGGTCGCCAGCGAGGCGGCCATGACGACCTCGGGCATGGCCATCGGCAGGAAGATCAGGGTGTTGACGCCGGCCCGGGCGCGGAAGCGGTAGCGGGCCAGCGCGAACGCGATCATGGTGCCGAGGACGGTCGCGCCGACCGTGGCCCATACGGCGATCTGCAGGCTCAGTCCCAGCGAGCCGCACAGGTCGGCGACTCCGCAGGGGTCGGTCCAGGCGTCCGTGGAGAACCGCTGCCACTGGTAGTTGAAGCGGCCGTTGGGCTTGTTGAACGAGAAGACCATCACGACGAGGTTGGGCAGGATGAGGTAGCCCAGGGTGCCCAGCCCCGCGAGGGTGATGATGTTGCGGCGCAGCCAGCGCAGGCCCTTGTTGGGCGTGCGGCCGTTCGTGGGCGCCGTGGTTGCCGTGGTCTTGGCCGTGGTGGCCGTGGTGCTTGATGCCGCCATCAGACCAGATCCTCCGTCCCGGACTTGCGGATGTAGATCGTGACCATGGCGAGGATGGCCGCCATGAGGATGAAGGAGAGTGCGGCGGCGGTCGGGTAGTCCAGGACGCGCAGGAACTGCGACTGGATGACGTTGCCGATCATCTTCTGGTCGGTGGAGCCCAGCAGTTCGGCGTTGATGTAGTCACCGGCGGCCGGGATGAAGGTGAGCAGGGTGCCCGCGACGACGCCGGGCATCGACAGCGGGAAGGTCACCCGGCGGAAGGTGGTGGCCGGGCGGGCGTAGAGGTCGCCGGCCGCCTCGTGCAGCCTCGGGTCGATCCGTTCCAGCGAGGTGTAGAGCGGCAGGACCATGAACGGCAGGAAGTTGTACGTCAGTCCGCAGACCACCGCGAGCGGGGTGGCCAGCACCCGGTGTCCCTCGGTGATGCCCAGCGCGCTGGTGACGTCGAGGAGGTGCAGCGAGTTCAGGGCGGCGACGACGGGTCCGCCGTCGGCCAGGATCGTCTTCCAGGCCAGCGTGCGGATCAGGAAGCTGGTGAAGAACGGGGCGATGACCAGGATCATCACGACGTTGCGCCAGCGGCCCGCCTTGAAGGCGATGAGGTACGCCAGCGGGTAACCCAGGAGCAGGCAGAGCGCGGTGGCGATGCCGGCGTAGCCGACCGAGCGAAGGAACTGCGGCCAGTATTCGCCGAGCGCGTCCCAGTAGGTGGCGAAGTGCCAGGTGACCTTGAAGCCCTCTTCGAGGGAGCCGGTCTGGATGGAGGTCGACGCCTGGTAGACGAGCGGGGCGGCGAAGAAAACGATCAGCCACAGGATGCCGGGCAGCAGCAGCCAGTAGGGGACCAGCCGTTTGCGGGCCGGGGTCTTCCGCACCTCCAGGGGTGCGGCGGTCTGCTCCTGCGGTGGTGCGGGGGTTTCGGTGGTGGTCACGCGGCCTCCTCGTCGAGGTCCGCGCCGGCCTGGATGTCCTGGGTGGCGTCCAGCCCGAAGGTGTGCGCCGGGCTCCAGTGCAGCACGACCTCCGCGCCCGGGACGAGCCTGCCGTCGCGCTCGATGTTCTGCTCGTAGACGGCGAGTTCGCCCAGGCCCGGTACGTCGATGACGTACTGCGTGGAGACGCCGATGAAGCTGGCGTCCTTGATGCGGCCGGGCAGCCGGTTGTGGCCCTCGGTGATGGACCCGGCGTCGTCGGCGTGCCGCAGGGCGACCTTCTCGGGCCGTACGCCGGCCAGCACCTTCTCGCCCGTACGGGCCGAGGCGCTACATCGGGCGGCGGGCAGCCGGAGCTTGGCGTCCGCGGCCTTGAGCAGCAGCTCGTCGCCGCCGGCCTCGACGACCTCGGCCTCGATGAGGTTGGAGGTGCCCAGGAAGTTGGCGACGAAGGTGGTGGCGGGGTTCTCGTAGAGGTCGGCGGGGGCGCCGAGTTGCTCGACCCGGCCGCCGTTCATCACGGCCACGGTGTCGGCCATCGTCATGGCCTCCTCCTGGTCGTGGGTGACGTGTACGAAGGTGATGCCGACCTCGGTCTGGATGCGCTTGAGCTCCAGCTGCATCTGGCGGCGCAGCTTGAGGTCGAGGGCACCCAGCGGTTCGTCGAGGAGCAGCACCTGGGGGTGGTTGATCAGCGCGCGGGCGACCGCCACGCGCTGCTGCTGGCCGCCGGAGAGCTGCTGTGGCTTGCGGCGCGCCATCGGGCCGAGCTGGACCAGGTCGAGCATCTCCTCGACCTGCTTCTTGACGGACTTGACGCCGCGGCGGCGGAGTCCGAAGGCGACGTTCTCGTAGATGTCGAGGTGCGGGAAGAGCGCGTAGTTCTGGAAGACGGTGTTGACCTGGCGCTTGTAGGGCGGCAGGACGGTGACGTCCTGGCCCGCGAGTTCGACGGTCCCGGTGGTGGGCTCCTCCAGGCCGGCGATCATCCGCAGCGTGGTGGTCTTGCCGCAGCCGGAGGCGCCCAGCAGCGCGAAGAAGGAGCCCGCGGGGACGGTCAGGTCGAGCGGATGGACGGCGGTGAAGGAGCCGTAGGTCTTGCTGATCCCTTGGAGGCGGACGTCGCCGCCGCTGCTCTGGGGGGTCGCGGTCTTGGTCATGTCGGTCGTCCCGTGGGTCGGTGGGCGAAACGGCTCGGGGGCGGGTCCGGTGCGTGGTGGGGTCAGGCGCCGGTGAGGTCGGAGAACTTCTGGCTGAACGCCTTGTTCTCCTTGGCGGTCAGCGCGCGGAAGGAGTGCGACCTGGCGGCCATTTCCTTGTCCGGCAGGATCAGCGGGTTGTCCGCCGCCTTCTTGTCGATCTTGGCGAGTTCCTCGCGGACGCCGTCGACCGGGCAGACGTAGTTGATGTACGCCGCGAGCTGCGCCGCCACCTTCGGCTCGTAGAAGTAGTCGATGAGCCGCTCGGCGTTTTCCTTGTGGCGGGCCTTGTTCGGCACCATGAGGTTGTCGGTGGACGTCATGTAGCCGCTCTTGGGGACCACGTACTCGATGTCCGGGTTGTCGCTCTGCAACTGGACGATGTCGCCCGCCCAGGCCACGCACGCGGCGAGGTCGCCCTTGTCCAGGTCCGTGGTGTAGTCGTTGCCGGTGAAGCGGCGGATCTGCTTGGAGTCGACGCCCTTCTGGAGCCGGGCGATCGCCGCGTCGAAGTCGTCCGCGGTGACCTCCTCGGGCTTCTTGCCCATGTCCAGGAGGGTCAGCCCGATGGAGTCGCGCATCTCGGAGAGGAAGCCGACCCGGCCCTTGAGCTGCGGGTCCTCCAGCAACTGGCTGACCGAGTCGACCTTACGGCCGCCGGTGGCCTTCTTGTTGTACGCGATGATCGCGGGGATGCCCTGCCACACGTAGGAGTGCGCCCGGCCGGGGTCCCAGGCGGGGTCGCGGAACTGCGCCGAGAGGTTGGCGTAGGCGTGCGGCAGGTTGGCCGGGTCCAGCTTCTGGGTCCAGCCGAGGGAGATCATCCGTGCGCACATCCAGTCGGTGAGCACGATCAGGTCGCGGCCGGTGTCCTGGCCGGCCGCCAGCTGTGCCTGGACCTTGCCGAAGAACTCGTCGTTGTCGTTGATGTCCTCGGTGTATTTGACGGCGATGCCGGTGCGCCGGGTGAAACGGTCCAGCGTCGGATGGTGCTTGCCGTCGTCGCTGACGTCCATGTATTCGGTCCAGTTGGAGAAGTTGAGCCGCTTCTCCTTCCGGGAGTGGTCCTGGGACGCCACGGCGTCGGTACGGCCGGCGGGCGGGATGCCGCAGGCCCCCAGGGCGCCCAGGCCGCCGGTGACGGCCGCCATGGCACCGCCCGCGCGCAGCAGCGAGCGGCGGGTCATGGCGAGCCGGCCGTTGGTCGCGCTGCGGCGCATGGCGGCGAGTTCGACCGCGGACAGGGGTTCGGGCTGCTGGTGGTGCTCCATGCGCGGTGCCCTTTCAGGGGGTGAGCCCGGCGCTCGGCCGGCGGTGACGGTGCCGTGCGGCCGCTGGCCGCGGGGTTGCGCCCGTGCGGGCGGGGAACGGGCGGGGCGAGGTGGGGGCTCGCTCCGGGGAGTCGTCCGGGGACCGGTTGGGGGCCGTACGGGCCCGCGGGTGGTCCCGTCAGGTGCGGTCCCCGAAGATCGTGCGGTGCCAGTCCTTCCTGGCGACCGCGGTGTTGTCGTACATCACGTGCTTGACCTGCGTGTACTCCTCGAAGGAGTAGGCCGACATGTCCTTGCCGAAGCCGGACGCCTTGGCGCCGCCGTGCGGCATCTCGCTGATGATCGGGATGTGGTCGTTGACCCAGACGCAGCCCGCCTTGATCTCGCGGGTGGCGCGGCCGGTGCGGTAGACATCCCGGCTCCAGGCGGAGGCGGCCAGCCCGTAGGGGGTGTCGTTGGCCAGGGCGATGCCCTCGTCGTCGCTGTCGAAGGGCAGCACGACCAGCACCGGACCGAAGATCTCGGACTGCACGACCTCGCTGTCCTGGGCGGCGCCGGCGATCAGCGTGGGCAGGTAGTACGCGCCCTTGGCCAGCTCGCCCTGGGGGGCCGCGCCGCCGGTGACGACGGTGGCGTAGCCGCGCGCCCGGTCGACGAAGGCGGCCACCCGGTCGCGCTGGGTGTGCGAGATCAGCGGGCCCAGGTCGGTGGACGGGTCGAAGGGGTCGCCGAGCCGTACGGTCGCCATCAGGTCGGCGACGCCGCTGACGAAGGCGTCGTACAGCGGGCGCTGGACGTAGGCGCGGGTGGCGGCGGTGCAGTCCTGGCCGGTGTTGATCAGCGCTCCGGCGACCGCTCCGTGGACGGCCGCCTCCAGGTCCGCGTCGTCGAACACGACGAACGGAGCCTTGCCGCCGAGTTCGAGGTGGAGGCGCTTGACGGTGCCGGTGGCGATCTCGGCGACGCGCTTGCCGACGGCGGTCGAGCCGGTGAAGGAGGTCATCGCGACGGTGCGGTGGCCCACCAGGTGCTCACCGGCGTCCCGGCCGGCCCCCGAGACGATGTTGAGCACTCCGTCGGGCAGCCCCGCGCGCTGGGCGGCCTGTGCGAAGAGCAACGAGGTCAGCGGGGTGATCTCGGCCGGCTTCAGGACGATGGTGTTGCCCGCGGCGATGGCCGGCAGCACCTTCCACGCGGCCATCTGGAGCGGATAGTTCCAGGGCGCGATGGAACCGACGACGCCGATGGGCTCGCGGCGGATCACGGAGGTGTGGTCGGCGCTGTATTCGCCGGCCGCCTTGCCCTCCAGATGGCGGGCCGCACCGGCGAAGAATGCGGCATTGTCGATCGAACCCGGCACATCGAACTCATTGCTGAGCTTGATCGGCTTTCCGCAGTTCAGCGATTCGGCGAAGGCGAGATCGGCGGCGTCCTCGGCGAGCGCGGCGGCGAAGCGGTGGAGGGTGTCGGAACGCTCGCCGGGCGTGGCCCCGGCCCACTCAGGAAAGGCCCGTCCGGCCGCCTCGACGGCCGCGTCGACATCGGCCGTACCTGCGAGTTCGTAGCGGTACACCGTCTCGCCGGTCGCCGGGTCCACGACCTCCTGGCTCCGGCCGGAGGTGCCGCTCCGGAGGCTGCCCGCAATGAATTGCGCGCCCTGGGCGAATCGCTCGGTGACGTCGAATCGGTGATCCATGGTGCTCTCCTCCGCCGGGCGCCGGGGCGGCTCCGCGGCACTGCCTGGCGTAGCTATTTCCGGAATCGATGGCCGATCTTGACAGAGTAGAACAGCCTCAACAAGGGATTCCGTTGTTGCCTTTTGGTTACGCGACGAATTCTGCGTTTTCTGCGGTGCGGACCCCGACACGTTGTCAGTGCCCGCTGACAGAATCCCGGCATGATGCACGACAGCACGGGGAGCGACCCGGGGCGGGCCCCGGAGATCGCCGGGGGGATCGTGGACGGGCGCGCCGCGGACGGGCCGCGTTCGGTCGAGGAACTGCGCCGGGAGACATCCACCGGCAAGCGTCCGAAATACGTCTTTTTCTGGGGCCACCGCCCGCGTCGCGACGGCGGACTGAGCCCGAGCTGCTTCAGCCAGTGGTGGCCGGCCCCCTTCACGGTCGACGGGATCACCTACGCCACCGCCGAGCACTGGATGATGGCCGGCAAGGCCCGGCTCTTCGGCGACGCGGAGGCGGAGCGGCAGGCCGTCGCGGCCGGCCACCCCAAGCAGGCCAAGGACGCCGGCCGGAAGGTCCGGGGCTTCGACGAGGAGACCTGGCGGCGCCACCGCTTCGCCCTGGTCGTCGAGGGCAGCCTGCACAAATTCGGCCAGGACCCCGCCCTGCGGGACTTCCTGCTGGGCACGAACTCCCGGGTCCTGGTCGAGGCCAGCCCGCTGGACCGGATATGGGGCATCGGCCTGGCCGCCGACGACGAACGCGCCGCGGCCCCGGAGCGCTGGCGCGGGCTGAACCTCCTGGGCTTCGCCCTGATGGAGGCCCGCCAGCGGCTGCGCGAGGACGCGGCGGCGTAGCGGGAGGGGCGTCCCCGAGGGCAGCCCCCTGGCCCGTCACCCGCCCGGCATAGCATGACGGGGCCGACCGGGCCGTTCCGCTCACCCCGCCATCCCTGACCAGGAGGATCCGTTGTCCGATCTCGATGCCTTCATCGCGGGCCTGCCCAAGGCGGAGCTGCACGTCCACCACGTCGGCTCGGCCTCGCCGCGGATCGTCTCCGAGCTGGCCGCCCGGCACCCGGACTCCGCAGTCCCCACCGACCCCGAGGCGCTGGCCGACTACTTCACCTTCCGCGACTTCGCGCACTTCATCGAGGTCTACCTCTCCGTCGTGGACCTGATCCGCGACGCCGAGGACGTCCGGCTGCTGACGTACGAGGTCGCCCGGGACATGGCGCGCCAGCAGATCCGCTACGCCGAGCTGACCATCACGCCGTTCAGCTCCACCCGCCGCGGCATCCCCGACGCCGCGTTCGTCGAGGCCATCGAGGACGCCCGGAAGTCCGCGGAGTCCGAGCTGGGCGTGGTGCTGCGCTGGTGCTTCGACATCCCCGGCGAGGCCGGTCTGGAGGCCGCCGAGGAGACCGCCCGGATCGCCTGCGGCCTGCAGCCTGAGGGGCTGGTGTCGTTCGGGCTCGGCGGACCCGAAATCGGCGTCCCGCGGCCGCAGTTCAAGCCGTACTTCGACCGCGCGATCGCCGCCGGACTGCACTCCGTACCGCACGCCGGCGAGACCACCGGTCCCGGCACGATCTGGGATGCGCTCCGCGACCTCCGCGCCGAGCGCATCGGGCACGGCACCAGCGCGACCCAGGACCCCGCACTGCTCGCCCATCTCGCCGAGCACCGCATCCCGTTGGAGGTCTGCCCCACCTCCAACATCGCCACCCGCGCGGTCCGCACCCTGGACGAGCACCCGATCAAGGAGATGGTCGACGCGGGCGTCCTGGTCACCATCAACAGCGACGACCCGCCCATGTTCGGCACCGACCTCAACACCGAATACGCCGTCGCCGCCCGGTTGTTGGGCCTGGACACCGCCGGGCTGGCCGCCCTGGCCAAGAACGGCGTCGAGGCCTCCTTCATGGATGCCCCGGCCAAGGCCCGGCTGGCCGCCGAGATCGACGCGTACACCGCCTCCTGGCGCGGCTGAACGGCGCCTGGGGCCGCCCACCGGCGGCGTTCCCCCGGGGGGACGCCGCCGTCGTCGGCGACACAACGACCGGATCCGTCCGCGTCATATCCGGCCAATCGCCCTATCCTGCCCTCCTGACGAAGAGTCACACGGTGCAGGAGGTCGCGTGCCCGGCTCACGAGGCGATGCGGAGGATCCCCACGGCGGGACGGACCACTCGGGAACGAGCCCGCGGACCGCTCCGCCCGACGAGCGCTCCTGGCTGCGGCGGCACGGCCCCGAGACGCTGATCGGCTCGGTGATCGTGGCCGCGGTGACCACCGTGCTGACCGTGACGATCCCGCTGCTCGCGGGCGGTGAACGCGACGACGACCGCGGCGGCGGGGCCGGCCCCGTCCGCGCACCGTCCGCCGTCACGGCCGCGACCGAGCCCCCGAGCTGCACGACGATCGACTGCGACGGCCTCGACCCCAAGGACACCCACTGCGACCGGGGCGCGGTCACCCTGGCCCGGGAGCTGGCCGGAAGCATGCAGGTCTCGGTCCGCTACAGCCCCGCCTGCCGCACGGTCTGGGGCAAGCTGACAGGCGCCGAGAAGGGCGACACGATCGAGATCGCCACCTCCCCGACCAAGAAGGAACGCAAAGCGGTACGCACCGGGCACACCCAGTACACGGCCATGCTCCCGGCGGGCAGGACCTTCTCCGCCCAGGCCATCGGCACCAGCGTCAAGGGCCAGCCCTCCCACGGTCTCCCACCGGGCGACCAGGTCCGCATCGGAGCCGGCCAGAACGACATCCCACCGCTCTAGACGGTGCCCCGCCGCGCTCCGCACCCCTCGCTACAGCCCCACGATCCCGTTCCACTCCTTCGCGAACTCGGCCCGCTCCTTGGACGTGATGTCCCGGGCGATGGCCAGCCGCTTGCGCATCGCGTCATCGGGGAAGATCAGCGGGTCCTCGGCGAGCGCGGCCCGCTCCTTGTCCTTGGAGGAGGCCAGGACGTCGCGCGCGGCCGGTACGGGGCAGACGTAATTGACCCAGGCGGCCAGGTCCGCGGCGACCTCCGGCGCGTAGTAGTAGTCGATCAGCCGCTCGGCGTTGCGCTTGTGGTCGGCGAGGTTGGGGATCATCAGGCTCTCCGCCCACAGTTCGGCGCCCTCCTGGGGCACCACGAACTCGATGTCCGGGTTGTCCGCCTGGAGCTGGATCACATCGCCCGAGTAGGCCTGGGCGGCGAGCACGTCTCCCGAGTCGAGGTCCTTGATGTAGTCGTTGCCGGTGAAGCGCCGGATGTGGCCCTGGCGGACCAGGCCTCGGATCTGGTCGGTCATCCGGTAGAAGTCGTTTGCCGTCCAGCGGGTGATGTCGACCCCGTTCCCCTGCATGAGCAGGGCGAACGCCTCGTCGAGCCCGGAGAGCAGGGTGACCCGGCCGCGCAGATCGGGCTTCCAGAGGTCCGAGGTGTGCTTGATCTCCCGGCCGAGCTTCTTGCGGTTGTAGGCGATGCCGGTGATCCCGGACTGCCAGGGCACCGAGTGCAGCCGGCCCGGGTCGAAGTGCGGGGTGCGCAGCAGCGGGTCGAGGTACTTGGCGACATTCGGCTGGGCGGCGCGGTCCATCTTCTGCACCCACCCGAGCCGGACGAACCGCGCGCACATCCAGTCGCTGATGACGATCAGGTCGCGGCCGGTGCCCTGGTGGTTCATCAACGCCGGGCTGATCTTGCCGAAGAACTCGTCGTTGTCGTTGATCTCCTCGGTGTACGTGACGGAGATCCCGGTGCGCCGCTGGAACGCGTCGAGGGTGGGACGGCGCTGCTTGTCGTGGTCGTCGACGTCTATGTAGAGCGGCCAGTTGGCGAAGACGATCTTCCGCTCCCGCCCCGAACGGTCCGGGCCCCCGCGGTCCGCGGCCTCGACGTACGCGGGCGGCACCCCGCATCCGGTCAGGGCGGCCAGCACCCCCGTCACACCCGTTCCGCCCATGCCCCTAAGGAGCGCCCGCCGCGAAAGATCAGCCATGGCGAGCACTCTCACGTGCCGCGGGCGGAGGCGGCAAGCGACAGAGCGTCAGTTGCCGGGCCTCCGCCCGCGACGGTGTGTCGAGCGTTCCGTGCCGCTCGACGGTGGGGGATCCCCCGGGTCGGCCGGTCGGGCCGGCCGGTCCGCTCAGTCGTTGAGCGAGGTCATCACGTGCTTGATCCGGGTGTAGTCGTCGAAGCCGTAGGCCGAGAGGTCCTTGCCGTAACCGGACTTCTTGAAGCCACCGTGCGGCATCTCGGCGACCAGCGGGATGTGGGTGTTGATCCACACGCAGCCGAAGTCGAGGCTCTTGGACAGCCGCATGGCGCGGGCGTGGTCCTTGGTCCACACCGAGGACGCCAGCGCGTACTCGACGCCGTTGGCCCACTCCACCGCCTGCTTCTCGTCGGAGAAGGACTGGACGGTGATGACCGGGCCGAAGACCTCGTGCTGGACGATCTCGTCGTCCTGCTTGAGACCGGAGACGACGGTCGGGGCGAAGAAGTAGCCCTTCTCGCCGACCTGCTCGCCGCCCGCCTCGATCTTGGCGTGCGCGGGCAGCCGCTCGATGAAGCCCTTGACCTGCTTGAGCTGGTTGGCGTTGTTCAGCGGGCCGTAGAGCACGTCCTCGTCGTCGACCGCACCGGTCTTGGTCTCCGCGGCCTTCTTGGCGAGCGCGGCGACGAACTCGTCGTGGATGGACTCCTGGACGAGCACGCGGGTGGCGGCCGTACAGTCCTGGCCGGCGTTGAAGTAGCCGGCGACCGCGATGTCCTCGACGGCCTTGGGGATGTCGGTGTCCTCGAAGACGACGACCGGGGCCTTGCCGCCCAGCTCCAGGTGGACCCGCTTGAGGTCCTTGGAGGCGGACTCGGCGACCTGCATACCGGCGCGCACCGAGCCGGTGATCGAGGCCATCGCCGGGACCTTGTGCTCGACCATGAGGCGGCCGGTCTCGCGGTCACCGCAGAGGACGTTGAACACGCCGCGCGGGTGGCCCAGCTCGTCCAGCACGCTGCCGATGATGTCGGCGATCAGCACCGTCGAGGCGGGGGTGGTGTCGGACGGCTTGATGACGACGGTGTTGCCCGCGGCCATGGCCGGGGCGAACTTCCAGACGGCCATCATCATCGGGTAGTTCCACGGCGCGACCTGGGCGCAGACGCCCACCGGCTCGCGGCGGATGATGGACGTGAAGCCGTCCATGTACTCGCCGGCCGAGCGGCCCTCCAGCATCCGGGCGGCACCCGCGAAGAAGCGGATCTGGTCCACCATCGGCGGGATTTCCTCGGAGCGGACGAGCGCGATCGGCTTGCCGCAGTTCTCGGACTCGGCGGCGATCAGCTCCTCGGCGCGCTCCTCGAAGCGGTCCGCGATCTTGAGCAGGACCTTCTGCCGCTCGGCGGGGATCAGGTCACGCCATACGGGAAAAGCAGCCTCGGCCGCGGCCATCGCCGCGTCCACGTCGGCGGCACCCGAGAGAGGGGCGGTGGCGTACGCCTCACCCGTCGCGGGATTGACCACCTCCGTGGTCCGCCCGTCGGCGGCGTCCCGGAACTCCCCGTCGATGTAGTTGCGCAGACGACGCAGTGCGGTGGTCACTGTGCGCCCCCTTCAGTCAGATGTCCGGTGGTTGGGAACCACTGTCCGGTGGTTTGGCACCACCCTAGCCGCGGATCCCACGTTTTCAACACACCCGCCACTCGGGAACAACGGAATCAGTTAAATTCTGCTCGCGACACGACTAATTTCATCGATTTGGGGTTGCAAGACTGTCGAGGCTCGTGCACAGTGAGGGACGTGGCCACTCGTGACAGAAACGGCACTCCGTCGATCGACTCCGTCTCCCTGGCGATCATCGAGCAGCTCCAGGAGGACGGGCGCCGTCCGTACGCCGCGATCGGCAAGGCCGTAGGCCTGTCCGAGGCGGCCGTGCGCCAGCGCGTACAGAAACTGCTCGACCAAGGCGTGATGCAGATCGTCGCGGTCACCGACCCCCTCACGGTCGGTTTCCGTCGGCAGGCAATGGTCGGCATCAACGTCGAGGGTGACCTCGACCCCGTGGCCGACGCCCTGACGACCATGGAGGAGGTCGAGTACGTCGTCATGACGGCAGGCTCCTTCGATCTCATCATCGAGATCGTCTGCGAGGACGACGACCACCTTCTGGAAATGATCAACAAGCGGATCCGCACGCTTCCCGGCGTTCGATCCACCGAGAGCTTCGTGTACCTCAAGCTCCGGAAGCAGACCTACACCTGGGGAACGAGATAGCAATGAGCGCCGACCTCTCCAAGACGGCGTACGACCACCTGTGGATGCACTTCACCCGCATGTCGTCGTACGAGAACTCTCCCGTGCCCACGATCGTGCGCGGTGAGGGCACCAACATCTACGACGACAAGGGCAAGCGCTACATCGACGGCCTCGCCGGCCTCTTTGTGGTCAACGCCGGACACGGCCGGGTCGAGCTCGCCGAGACCGCCTACAAGCAGGCGCAGGAACTGGCCTTCTTCCCCGTGTGGTCCTACGCCCACCCCAAGGCCGTCGAGCTGGCCGAGCGCCTGGCCCAGCACGCCCCGGGTGACCTGAACAAGGTCTTCTTCACCACCGGTGGCGGCGAAGCCGTCGAGACCGCCTGGAAGCTGGCCAAGCAGTACTTCAAGCTCACCGGCAAGCCGATGAAGCACAAGGTCATCTCGCGTGCGGTCGCCTACCACGGCACCCCGCAGGGCGCCCTGTCGATCACCGGCCTGCCCGCCCTGAAGGCTCCCTTCGAGCCGCTGGTCCCCGGCGCGCACAAGGTGCCGAACACCAACATCTACCGCGCCCCGATCCACGGCGACGACCCCGAGGCCTTCGGCCGCTGGGCCGCCGACCAGATCGAGCAGCAGATCCTCTTCGAGGGCCCCGAGACCGTCGCCGCGGTCTTCCTGGAGCCGGTGCAGAACGCCGGTGGCTGCTTCCCGCCGCCGCCCGGCTACTTCCAGCGGGTCCGCGAGATCTGCGACCAGTACGACGTACTGCTCGTCTCCGACGAGGTCATCTGCGCCTTCGGCCGCCTCGGCACGATGTTCGCCTGCGACAAGTTCGGCTACGTCCCGGACATGATCACCTGCGCCAAGGGCATGACGTCGGGCTACTCCCCGATCGGCGCCTGCATCATCTCCGACCGCCTGGCCGAGCCGTTCTACAAGGGCGACAACACCTTCCTGCACGGCTACACCTTCGGTGGCCACCCGGTCTCCGCGGCCGTCGGTATCGCCAACCTCGACATCTTCGAGCGTGAGGGTCTCAACCAGCACGTCCTCGACAACGAGGGCAACTTCCTGAGCACCCTGCAGAAGCTGCACGACCTGCCGATCGTCGGCGACGTCCGCGGCAACGGCTTCTTCTACGGCATCGAGCTCGTCAAGGACAAGGCCACCAAGGAGTCGTTCAACGACGAGGAGACCGAGCGCGTCCTCTACGGCTTCCTCTCCAAGGCCCTGTACGACAACGGTCTCTACTGCCGGGCCGACGACCGTGGCGACCCGGTCATCCAGCTGGCCCCGCCGCTGATCGCCGACCAGTCGGTCTTCGACGAGATCGAGCAGATCCTGCGCGCGGTCCTCACCGAGGCCTGGACCAAGCTCTGATCATCGCGTCACCTCCTTTTCGCTGATGCGGAGCTCACAGATACACAACTGAACACCCAGCGGCTCAGATTCACTCACTTCAAGCCATACGAGTGAATCTGGGCCGTTGTGCTGCCAAGCGGCGAATACCGGGGGTCAGCACTCCTTACCGTGCTAGTGACCGATACCCTCCATGGTCGTTCACCCGGTTGGGGGAACGACTCGACGCGAACAAGCAAGAGGTGCGCAGATGGTGGCCCCGCCTGACAACGACGTTCTCTGGGCCCGCGGCCTGCACCACACGTACGGTGGGACCACCGCCCTCGCCGGAATGTCGCTCGGCGTCCGCGAAGGCGAGATCCTCGCCGTCAACGGCCCGCGCGGCAGCGGTAAGACCACCCTCCTGAAGTGCCTCTCCGGTCAACTCGTCCCGACCGAGGGCGAGGTCTGGTTCAACAGTGCCCCCGTGCACACCCTCTCCTCCCCCAGCCGCGAACGGCTGCGTCTCGACCGGTTCGGCTGGATCGACACCGAACCTCACCTCGTTCCCGAACTCACGGCCTGGGAGAACGCCGCCCTCCCCCTGCTGCTGCGCGGGACCGGCGCCCGCTCCGCGAAGCACACCGCGATCGAATGGCTCGACCGCCTCGACGTCGGCATGTGCGCCCGCCGCCGCCCCGCTCAGCTCGACCAGTCCCAGCGCCAGCGCGTCGCCATCGCCCGCGCCCTCGCCACCACCCCTCAGGTGCTGTTCGCCGACGAGCCGACCGCCCCCCTGCACCACGCCGACGGCACCCAGGTCCTGCGCACCCTGACCACCGCGGCCCGCTCGCACCAGATCACCGTGGTCCTGGCAACCCACGACCCGGACGTCGGCACGCTCGCCGACCGGTCCGTCACGCTTCTCGACGGCCGCCAGTCGACCGCCGCACCGGCCGGCGCCGGCTCCCCCGATGAGGAAAGCAGGGCAGCGTGCTCGCTCTCCGTCTAGCCCGCGGCTCTCACCCCCTCGTCCTGCTGCGCCGCCTCCTCGTGACCACCGCCGCGGCCGGCACCGGATTCCTCATGCTGTCCACCCTCGGCCACGCCGCCGGCCACCCGGCCGCGGCCGAGGAATCCGTCGTACGCCTGCTGTGGTGCGCCGCCCCGCTCGCCGCCACCGCGCAGCTCGCGGTCTCCACGGCCCGCACCGACCCGGCCGCCCGCCTCCAGCGCGGTATGACCGCCGCCGGACTGGGCCCCCTTCGTCTCACCCTCCTCGCCACCGCTTCCACCGCGCTGACCTGCTTCCTGGGCGTCCTCCTCTCGCTGCTCGTCTTTCTGCGTCTCCGCGGCGACCTCGGCGGCACGGACACCGCCCGCTCCCTCGGCATCGACACCGACCTGCTGGGCGCCGGTCACCCCCTGCCGCTCGTCGGAGCTCTCCTCCTGCTGGCCCTCGTACCGCTGACCGCGTCCGCCGCGACGGCCGTCTCCCTGCGCCCCCGCGACGACGCCGGGTCACAGGACGCCGAGCCCCGCCCCCGGACCGCCCCGCCGTCCGGCCTCCCCTGGGGCATCGCGCTGGCTGCTGCCGGCCTGGCGATCGAGGCCTACACCAGCCCCGCCTCCAAGGCCCACGGCGGACTGCTCCCCCTGCCCGGCCGGCTGATCGGCAGCCCGCCGGGCGTACTGGGCGGCTGGGCCCTGTCGGCCCTGGGGCTCGTCCTGGCAGGCCCCGGCCTGGTGCATCTCTGCGGCCGCCTCCTGTGCGCCGGCCGCCCCGGCGCCCTGCGCCTCCTCTCCGGACGCGTCCTCCAGGAGGAGTCCCACCGCCTGGGCCGCCCACTGGGCGTCCTGTGCGCGGTCGCCTCAGCTGCCTACGTCGCCGCCAAGGTCTACGACTCCGTTCCCTCCCGTCCTTTCGGTCCCCTCACCGGCGTCGGCGCAACGGTCGTCCTCGCCTGTGTCACCGCCAGCGCCCTGACCGCCGCCGTGGAATCCCGCTCGGCGCGCGCCCGGACCACGGCCACCCTCCGCCGCTTGGGCGCTTCCGCCTCCGTCCTCCACCGTGCCGCCGCTCTCCGCACCCTGGTCCTCTTGATCGTCCTGGTCCCCCTCACCTGGACCGTGGCTGAAATGGCGACGCTGCCGTTGATGCATTGAGCTGGCGGGTGGGCCCCGCATTGAGCTGTGCATTGAGCTGTGCATTGTTTTGGCGGGTGAGCTGCGGGTTGTGCTGTGGTTCAGCTGGGGGTGGGGAGTTGGGCGATGGCTGAGGTGGTTGGGGCTGAGGTGGTTGGGGTTGTGGGTCCAGCCTGTGAGTGGGGTCTCCTGAGGCCGGAGCGGGTGGCCTCAGCCGGGTGGAGGCCAGGCTGTTGGCGTCAGGAGCTGGAACCGGGCAGCCAGTTGGCCTGCCTGCGGCGACGTCGGGCGGGCAGGGCGCGGCGGTGGGTGTTCGGTGACTGAGGGAGTGCGTCGTAGCAGCGCGGTGCAGGCGCGTATGCCGTACGCATCTTGCCCATATGGCAGTGCCCCCTGAGGCAGGGCCGCTGAGTAGGACCCTCCGCCTCGACCTCGTTGGCCAGGTTGGGGCATGACGGGCCCTTACCCAACCCGATCGTGCGTCTCGCAGTCAGCGGCGATCCAGCGCCGTGACCTCCACCTCTATTCGCCAGTCCGGTTGGGCCAGAGCTGACACTTCCAGCAGCGTGTCGGCGGGATAGGGCTCGGACAGGAACTCCTCGCGCAGCGTGATGACATGGTCGAGGTGGGCCGCCATGTCCGTCACGAAGATGCCGACCTTGACGACATCGGCCAGCGAAGCACCCGCCGCGGCCAGGACCCGTTCGACATTCGCAAAAGCCTGCCGGCCTTGTTCCAGGAAATCGTCCGAGACGGTCCGCCCCTGCTCGTCGATCCCCGCCTGCCCCGAGACGTGGATCAATCCGCCCGCCCTGATGGCCTGTGAGATCTTGTACGGCTCATACCAGTCCGGCACGGTGGCGATCCGCTCGATCTCGGTCGCGCCCCAAGCCTCGGTTGCCACGTTCTCCGTCGCCATCTTCATCTCCCCCCAGTTTGGTTCCATGCATACGCATTAGTTGCATGCGCATACATAAGTTTCGGACGCATGTACGCTGCTGTCAAGGGCCCAGCGGAAAAAGGCAGAAGGGGCGGATGGCGATGGACGCGGAGCACTGGGACCGGCTCGGAGCACTGCACACGCGCGTCGAGCAGGAACTGGCGAAAGCCCTGCAGCAGCACCACAGCATCGGACTGTCGGAGTACCGCGCGCTGGCCCGGCTGGCCGAGGCGGGCGAGGGCGAGCTGCGGATGCAGGAACTCGCCGATCTCATCGGTCTCAATCAGAGCTCGGTGAGCCGGCTGGCCTCGCGCCTGGAGTCCTCCGGCCTCACCCGCCGCGACCTGTGCCCCGACGACCGGCGCGGCGTGTACAGCGTGATCACCGAGGAAGGCCGCAAGCTGCAGAAGAAGGCACGGCCGACGTACGACGACGCCCTGCGCGCCGCCCTGGACTCGGCGGCCGCCGACCGTAACCTCCGTCCCCTGGTGGAGTCCCTGCGGCCCTAGCATGGCGGGCGTGCACCGGAATTCAGAGTCCCCAGCGTCCGACCGTCACCCCGAACACGACCGCGAGATCGAGTCCCTGGAGGAGTTCGACCAGGTCGCCTCCACCGGCAGCCTCGCCGGCTACCGCATCCAGTCGGTCGATCTGACGAACCGTACGTTCGCACTCCTCAGCACGGACACCACGGACGCCGTGTTTCTCGGCTGCGCGATGGAGCCGGACGCGACGGCCAAGGTCCGGGCCGGCGGCGCCTTGGTCTTCCCGCCCATACCTGACCTGCCGTTCGATCCTTATCGGGGCAGCTTGTACGGGCCGGAGGAGCTTTTCGAGGGGTTGGTCGACGCGGGCTACGACACCACCCCGGACGCACTCACCTATCACTGGTACCAGGACACCAAATCGGACGGCGACATCTTCGCCTCGATGCTCCGCAGCATCCACGACGACGCGGTCTCCGACGCCCTCGACGAACACCTGGCGGGCGCACAGGTGGTGGGCATCATGGGCGGACATGCACTGGAGCGTGGGTCCGCAGCCTATGCGGGGGCGGCCCGGCTCGGTCGCCGCCTCGCCCGCGACGGCCTGACCGTGGCGACGGGTGGTGGTCCGGGCGCGATGGAGGCCGCGAACCTCGGCGCGTATGCCTCGCCCTTCGAGGACGCGATGCTCGATTCCGCTCTGGAGATCCTTGCCAAGGCACCCCACTTCGGCCCGTCGATCACCGACTGGGCGCGTGCCGCCTTCGACGTGCGCCGGAGCCGGCCGGGCGGCGGCTCCTCGGTCGGCATTCCGACCTGGTTCTACGGACACGAACCGCCCAATGCCTTTGCGTCCCACATCGCCAAGTACTTCGTCAACGCGGTGCGCGAGGACGGCCTGCTGGCACGCTCGAACGCCGGCGTCGTGTTCCTGCCCGGAGCGGCCGGGACCGTCCAGGAGATCTTCGACAATGCGACCCCGAACTACTACCAGTCGCGGGGCGAGCCGACCCCGATGGTGCTGGTGAACCGCGCGCACTGGACCGAGAAGCTGCCCACCTGGCCCCTGCTCCAGGCCCTCGCCACGGACCGCCCCATGGCTACCCGGATCGCCCTTGTCGACTCGGTGGATGAGGTCCCGGACGCGCTCGTCCGCCTGAGGGACGGGGCTTCATCCTGAGCGAGGGGACGTTCTTCCACCCGGCCACCCGAAAGACGAACGGGCGCTCCTGCCGGCGACGCGTGATCCGTCTGCCCGCCGAGGCAACTCCCCTCCCGAAATGCACGTCTGCCAAGCAGGCAATGAACAGGTAATGCAGACAGCGGGCGAATGGAGCTCTCGGTGATCATCGGCCTTCTGACGGCGGTGGCAGCCTCGGCCTGCTACGGCACGGGTTCGGTCCTACAGGCGGTCGGCTCCCGTAAATCCGCCCGCCAGGAGGCGGCCAAGGCCTCCACCACGGGCGTCACCCAGCACGGCGGCCCCAGCCTCTCCTCGACCGCCAAAGCCGCCGTGACCTGGGAGTTCCTGGTGGGCTCCGTGCTGGACTTCATCGGTTTCGGGCTCGGCGCGCTGGCGGCCCGACTGCTGCCGCTGTTCCTGTCCCAGACCGTGATCAGCGCGAACCTCGTGATCACCGCCGTTCTGAGCATCAAGCTCCTCGGCATCCGGCTCAGCAAGGCCGAGTGGGGCTCCATCGGCGTGGTCTGTTCCGCGCTGGTGCTGCTCGCCACGGCCGCAGGCCCGGAAGGCAGCGGCCACACCCCGATCGCCACCCACTGGTGGCTGCTCGCCGCCTCCGTCCTGCTCATGGGCGGCGGCACCTTGATCGTGCGCCTGATGGGCGGACAGGCTGCCATCTTCGCCGGTCTGCTCTCCGGCCTGGGCTTCGGTGCCCTCGGCGTCGGCGTGCGGGTGCTGAACGGCGCTGATCCCTTCCATCTGCCGTCCATGCTCGCCGACCCTGCCCTGTACGCGATCCTCATCGCGGGTCTCGGCGGCATGTATCTGCACACCGTCGCCCTGCAGATCGGTTCGGTGAACGGCGCCACGGCGGCGCTCGTGGTGGGCGAGACCGTGGTCCCCGGCATCCTCGGCGTCCTCTGGCTCGGTGACTCCTCCCGTCCGGGATTCGCCTGGGTCGCCGTCCTCGGTTTTGTAGTGGCCGTCGCCGGAGCGGTAGCGGTCGCCTGGTTCGGCGAGCCCGAGCCGGACGGTTCCCACGCTGCGCCGGCGTCGGCGGCACGATCGAGCACGGGGGCTGACAAGGAGCTGGGATCCCCAGGCCCGGGCTCGCCCGAGGCGGCGAACGGGGCCCTGCCCGACGGTGCCGCGTCTTCTCCCGGTCACGAACAGACACAGGGCGCGGCGAGTGAGGTCCGGCCCAGCGCCGAGCGCAGCCAATAGCCCATTCATCCTGTGCCCAGTCATCGCGCCAGATCGTCGCAGGAGCCGGTCCCAGTCGAAGCCCCACTCCGACCTGCCCCGGGCACGCCCTTTCTCCCTCCATCAGTTTCACGGCGTCAGGGTCGGTCAGCATGCCGTTGAGGTATACCGAGACGGCATGTCGACTGCGACCGTCGACCATAGGACCGACCTCACTGGCCCCGCGCCGCACGGGGCGTGCAGCCGGCCCCCACCACACCCGACCGTGCCGCGAGTCTGCGAGGTGTGTCGGGCCGCCGAGGTTCACGATTGCGCCGGCGCTCTGTCCCCACTTCTCCGCGGGCGAGCCCACGCGGTGTCCAACATGCAGCCCGCACCAGGCCGGCTTCCCCAGCCACGACATCGACAACTGCCTTACGTATAAGGGGTATTGGTAGCCCATCATTCCTCCGTCCTCGCGTGATCACGAGGCTACGGAGTGCTGGCTCGCCGGGAGTCAACCGAGCAACTGAACCTCGGCATCAACCCGTGGCATGACATGCGGCCGAGAGATCAACCCGTGCGGCGACGCTGCGGCAAGGCGCGATTTTGAAAAATATCGGCATGAGCAAATCTCTCCAGCAGCGGCTGCGCGGGTGGATCGCGTCGCCCTCATACCCCTGGATCACCGGCGGAGCGCTGACGGCGTTCGCTGCCGCGGAACTGGTGGTGGTACCGCGGCACTCGCTGGTGATCGCGCTCGCGGTGCTGACGTCCGCCGCGGCACTGGGCTGGCGCCGTTCGTACCCGGCCATCGCGGTGCTCGCGGTAGTAGGGGTCCAGGTCAGCTTCGCGGCCGGCAGCGACCTCTATATCGCGGCCGCCGTGAGCGGGCTGATCGGCTGCTACACCCTCGGGCGTCGCAGAGTTGCCCACCCCGTGGTCGTTGTCGTCGCCGGCTCGGTTCTCTCACTCATCGTGAACCAGTGGCACATTGCGACATGGGGTTGGCCCGCCTACTCCCCCAGTCTCTACGCCGAGTGGTTCGTACTGACCGTGGCGATCCTCGCGGCGGTGTCGATGGGTGATGCGGTGCGTGCACGGGAGGAAACGCGTCGGGAGCGCGCCGCGGCACAGGCCCGGTTGATCGAGATGGAGCGGCAGCAGGCCGCCGATGCCGAGCGGGCGGCGATCGCACGCGAACTCCACGATGTCATCTCGCACTCGGTCTCGATGATCGCGGTCCAGGCCGAGAGCGCCACCTACACCACGCCAGGTCTCTCGCCGCAGGCCCGCGAGGGTTTTCAGCAGATCGCCGCCTCCGCCCGCTCTTCGATGACGGAGCTGCGCCGGCTGCTGGGCGCCCTGCGGACCGGGCCCGATGACAAGGCCGGCACGGCTCCCCAGCCGACCCTCGACGCACTGGACGACCTCATAACACAGCACCGCTCGGTGGGCGGTGAGGTCGAGCTGCGCATCAGCGGTGAACGCGTCGCGCTGCCCACCTCCTGGGAGCTGTCCGCATACCGCATCGTGCAGGAGGGGCTGACCAACGCGCGTCGACATGCTCCGGGGGCTCATACGGTGGTGGAGATCGGCTACTGCTCCGACCGGCTGGCGGTGCGCATCGCGGATGACGGACCAGGTCCGGTGGGTGCGGCCCACACCGGCCACGGGCTGGTCGGCATACAGGAGCGGGCGGCGCTGCTCGGCGGGAAGCTCACGGCCGGGCCCGGACCCGACGGCGGCTTTCTCATAGAAGCGGAAATCCCTTGGTGATCAGAGCAATCATCGCTGACGACCAGGCGGTCGTCCGCACCGCATTCGTCAATCTGCTGGGCACTCAGGACGACATCGAGGTGGTCGGTGAGGCCGAGGACGGGGTCCAGGCGGTGCGTGTCGCCGCGGAGCAGCGGCCCGACCTGGCACTGCTGGACATCCGCATGCCGCACAAGAACGGCATCGAGGCTGCTCGTGAGATCACCCGGGCGTCCGGCGGCACCACCAAAGCGCTGATGCTGACGACGTTCGGTCTCGACGAGTACGTCTATGACGCGCTCGCGGCCGGGGCCAGCGGCTTCCTGCTGAAGGATGCGACGTTCCCGGAGCTCCTCCATGCCGTAAGGGTGGTGGCGGAGGGGAATGCGCTTCTCGCGCCGGAACTGACGAAGCGGCTCATCGCGGCCTTCGTCAAGCAGCGCGCGGCACCGGTTCCCGTACGCACGGTCGAGGAGCTGACCGGCCGCGAGGTGGAGGTGCTCGTCCAGATCGCCCAGGGGCTTTCCAACGCGGAGATCGCCGAACGACTGACGATCACCGACCACACCGTCAAGACGCACATCAACCGGCTGTTCACCAAGATGGGTCTACGTGACCGCGCTCAAGCGGTCATCCTCGCCTACGAGTTGGGCCTGGTGGTCCCGCAGGGCCGCCGACCGGATTCCCTTCCCCTCGCATGACCGACAACCCCCCTGAACAAGGCACGACGACCACCTGAAGGAGCACTCCATGGCCAAGGCAGAGGCGCAAGCACAGGCACAGGCACAGTTGCAGCGCACCCGACAGTTAGTCCGCCGGGTTCGAAGCGTCCTGTCCCATAGCGTCCAGGACCACGACGTCCTGTGCGGTGAACGCGATCCCCACGCGCTCCCCCACCTCCGGCGCCTCGCGCAGGGCGCAGGCCGCCTCCAACCGCGGTCCACCAGAGGGCTGAAGCAGCAGGGCGACGTGGGTACCGCGGAAGGTGCGGGCCGCGACCCTACAGGGCAGGCCCTCGGGCGCGGGCATCAGCCGCACACCGGCCGGCCGTACGAGCAGCCGGCACGGTCCGTCCGGGGTCCCGTTCGGGATCGGCACCTTGCCCCACGGGGTGACGGCCGCCTCGCCCTGCACCGTCGCCTCGACCACATTGTCGAAGCCGAGGAAGCGGGCAACGAATTCAGAGGCCGGGCGCTGCCAGACCTCCAGCGGGGTGCCGGTCTGCGCGATCCGGCCCTCCTGCATCACCACGACCCGGTCGGCGAGCGCGAAGGCCTCACCCTGGTCGTGAGTGACGGCCAGTACGGTCGTCCCCAACTCCTGGAAAAGACGGCGAAGTTCGACGACCAGCCGTTCGCGAAGACCGCGGTCGAGCTGACCGAGCGGTTCGTCCAGCATCAGCAGGCGGGGGCGCGGGGCGAGCGCGCGGGCCAGTGCGACCCGCTGCTGTTCACCGCCGGACAGGGACGCCACGGCACGCCGCTCAGCGCCCGGAAGCCCGACGAGGTCGAGCAGTTCGGCGACCATACGCTCCCGGTCGGTACGCGCGGTGCGTCGCATCCGCAGCCCGAAGGCAACATTGCCCGCGACGTCCCGCTGTGGGAAAAGCTGGTGGTCCTGAAACATCAGGCCGACCCCGCGCCGGTGCGTGGCTACGCCCGCCTGATCCCGTCCCTCCAGCAGCACCCGACCCGCCTCGGCCTGCTGAAGACCGGCGACCACCCGCAGCAGGGTGGACTTGCCACTGCCGCTCGGGCCCAGGACGCACACGATTTCGTGCGCGGCGACATCCAGGTCCACCGAGTCCAGGGCGGGGCGATCGGCGGCGCCGAAGCGTACGGTCACTCCGTCCAGGCGCAGCAGGTCTGGCGCAGTGGACTCGGCCCGTGCCGTCATCTAGAACTCCCCGGGGTGGTTGATGCGGATGCGCTCCAGGATCAGCAGGGCGCCGGCGCAGACCACCATCAGGATGGTCGACAGGGCCATCGCCTGCCCGTAGTTGAGCTCTCCGGCCCGCCCCAGCAGCCGTGCCACAGCCACCGGAAGCGTCGGGTGGTCCGGCCGTGCGATGAAAACCGTCGCACCGAATTCGCCGAGCGACACGGCGAAGGCGAACCCTGCGGCGATCAGCACGGCCCGCCGCACCATCGGAAGATCGACCTCGCGCCATACCCGCCATGGCGAGGCACCGAGGACGGCGGCGGCCTCGCGCAGTCGCCCGTCGACCGCCTTCAGGACGGGCAGCATCGTCCGGACCACAAACGGCACCCCCACCAGCGCCTGGGCAAGCGGGACCAACCACCAGGAGGCACGCAGGTCCAGAGGCGGCTTGTCGAGGGTGATCAGAAAGCCGAAGCCGACGGTCACCGCGGAGACACCGAGGGGCAGCATCAAGAGGGCGTCGAAGCCCCGGACGAACCGGTTGACCACAGGTGTTCGCCCCGACGGGCTCCTGCGGAGCCGAGGCAAGGTCAGGGCGGCGGCCGCCAGTCCGCCGATCACCAAGGCGATCAACGTGGCCGCGG
Organism: Streptomyces sp. NRRL S-337; assembly: GCF_000720175.1. Taxonomy (GTDB): domain Bacteria; phylum Actinomycetota; class Actinomycetes; order Streptomycetales; family Streptomycetaceae; genus Streptomyces; species Streptomyces siderophoricus. The sequence continues at coordinate 114,468 of NZ_JOIX01000018.1, read as the reverse complement.
CTCCGTAGGCGAGGGAATTCCACAGGGCGTCGAGCGGCGCGACGGCGAAGGTGCTGTCGGCGGACGCGGCGGAGCGCAGGGAGTCGTAGAAGATCGTCCCGTAGCCGTCAGGGCCGGCGAACGACCGCTCGACGAGCACGATGAGCGGGCCGACGAGCAGCACGGTGATGATCAGGAGGTTGCCCCACAGGAGCGCCCATTGGCCGCGGCCGCGCGGTCGACGGGTGGCTTGCGAGGCATCCACGAGCCGGAGTGCGGTTTCCCGCCGGCGCACCGTCCAGGCGTGCAGCCCGAGAACGCCCAGTACGGCCGCGAACTGGATCATGGTGAGAACCGCGGCTGTCGGCAGATCCAGGAAGTCCGCGGTCTGCCGGTAGATCTCCACCTCCAGCGTCGAGAAGGTCGGGCCTCCCAGGATCTGGACCACGCCGAAGGAGGTGAAGGTGAAGAGGAAAACCATCAGTGCGGCCGCCGCGACGGCCGGCCCCAGGGCGGGCAGCGTCACCTTGCGCCAGGCCGCGAACCGCCCGGCGCCCAGTACCCGCGCGGCCTCTTCCTGACGCGGATCGAGTTGCCCCCACAGCCCGCCGACGGTCCGTACGACCACGGCGTAGTTGAAGAAGACGTGCGCGAGCAGGATCGCCCACACCGAGGTGTCCAGGCGCAGGCCCCAGAGTTCGTCCAGCAGCCCTCCACGGCCGACGAGGGCCAGGAAGGCGGAGCCGACGACGACGGTCGGCAGCACGAACGGCACCGCCACCACCGCACGCAGCAGTTGTTTGCCGGGGAAGTCGAAACGTGCGAAGACGTAAGCGCCGGGCAGTGCGATGAGCAGCGTCAGGCCGGTGGAGGCCGCTGCCTGCCAGACGGTGAACCACAGCACATGGACGATGTCCGGGTCGGTCAGTACGGCTCCGAGCCGGCCGAGCTGCCACTGTCCGCCGTCCTTCAGTCCCCGTCCGACGATCGCGGCCACCGGATAGGCGAAGAACAGCGCGAAGAAGGCGAGCGGCACCGCCATCAGGCCGAGCCGCATCGCCGTTCCCCGCGCGGGGCGCGTGCGCCGCCGGGTGTGGACTACTTCAGAACGAGCGAGGACCACTGCTTGATCCACTGTTCACGGTTCTTGGTGATCGTCTCCGGCGGCAGTGTCGTCGGCTTGTCGATCTTGGTGCCGTACTTGGTGAACAGCGTGGGCACCTTGGCGTCCTTACGCGCCGGGTTGACGAACATATTCAGCGGTTCGTCCTCCTGGAACTTCTTGCTCAGGAGGAAGTCCAGGAGCGCCTTGCCGCCCTTCTCGTTCTTCGCGCCCTTGAGCAGACCACCGAATTCGATCTGCCGGAAGCAGGTACCGGTCGCCACCCCGGTCGGGGCCTCCTTGGGAGCGGGCTTCTTACCGAGGACCTCGGCCGGCGGGCTGGAGGCGTAGGAGACGACCAGCGGCTTGTCGCCCTTGCCCGCGCCTGCGGCGGAGCCCGAGAAGCGATCGTTGTACGCCTGCTCCCAGCCGTCGACGACCTCGACGCCGTTGGCCTTGAGCTTCTTCCAGTAGTTCTGCCAGCCGGCGTTCCCGTACTTGGCGATGGTGGCGAGCTGGAAGGCGAGCCCCGGAGAGGAGGTGGCGGAGTTCTCCGTGACGAGCAGGTTCTTGTACTGCGGCTTGGTCAGATCGTCGAGGGTGGTCGGCGGCGCGAGCTTGTGCTTGGTGAAGTAGGCGCGGTCGTAGTTGACGCAGATGTCGCCGTAGTCGAGCGGGGTGACCCGGTGCCGTCCCTTGTCGAGCTGCAGGGCGGCCGGGACGTTGTCCAGACCCTTGGCCTTGTAGGGGGTGAACAACCCCGCGTTCAGTCCCCGCGAAAGGAGGGTGTTGTCGATTCCGAAGAAGACATCGCCCTGGGGGTTGTCCTTGGACAGGATCGCCTGGTTGACGGCCTTGCCGGCATCCCCGCCCTTGACGAAGTTGACCTTGTAGCCGCTCTCCTTCTCGAAGGCGGCCAGGACGGATTTGGAGACAGCGAACGAATCATGGCTGACGAGCGTGACGGTCTTGTCGTCCGCACTCGCGCCGCCCGAGCCGCCGCATGCGGCAAGCGTGGTCATACCGACCGCGGCGGCGAGCGCTGCCGCGGTGATCCTGCTGGTGGTGCTCACTGATTTCCTCCTGGCTGGCCAGGAAGAGACGCGGCCCCGCCCGGTGTCCTCGGCTCTCGACGTCGGGGGACGTACGGAGGGGACTCAGGGCGGGGCGCAACAGCATGAGTGACGACCGAACTTCCTACCCGGAATGACCCGGGCGAGGTTCAAGGGTCTGCGGGCACCGTATGGCTACGACGCTTCCGCACTCTCAGCGCTGTGGCGCTCCCCTGTCGGAATGTGCATTTGTTCGATCACACAGTACCAGCGGACGGTCAGCGTTCCGAGGCCGCGAGCTGCCCGCAGGCGCCGTCGATCTCCTGGCCGCGGGTGTCCCGGACGGTCACCGGAACCCCGTGCGCCTCAATGGCCTGGACGAACGCCCGCTCGTCCTCGGGACGCGAGGCGGTCCACTTCGACCCGGGCGTCGGGTTGAGCGGAATGAGGTTCACATGGACCCGCTTGCCCTTGAGCAGCCGTCCGAGCAGGTCACCGCGCCATGCCTGGTCGTTGATGTCGCGGATCAGGGCGTACTCGATCGAGATCCGGCGGCCGGACTTCTCGGCGTACTCCCACGCCGCGTCCAGCACCTCGCGGACCTTCCAGCGCGTGTTGACGGGGACGAGCGTGTCGCGCAGCTCGTCGTCCGGGGCGTGCAGCGAGACGGCGAGGCGGCACTTGAAGCCCTCGTCGGCGAACCGCAGCATCGCCGGGACCAGGCCGACCGTGGAAACGGTGATGCCGCGCTGGGAGAGGCCCAGTCCGTCGGGCTCCGGGTCGGTCAGCCGGCGGATGGCGCCGACTACCCTCTTGTAGTTGGCCAGGGGCTCGCCCATGCCCATGAAGACGATGTTGGAAAGCCGCGCCGGGCCGCCCGGCACCTCACCGTCGCGCAGTGCCCGCATCCCGTCGACGATCTGGTGCACGATCTCCGCGGTCGAGAGATTACGGTCCAGCCCGGCCTGGCCGGTCGCGCAGAACGGACAGTTCATCCCGCACCCGGCCTGCGAGGAGATGCACATGGTGACCCGGTCCGGGTAACGCATCAGGACGGACTCGACGAGCGTGCCGTCGTGCAGCTTCCACAGCGTCTTGCGGGTGGTGTCCTCGTCGCAGGAGATGTGCCGTACGACCGTCATCAGGTCCGGCAGCAGCTCGCTCGCCAGCTTCTCGCGGGCCGCCGCCGGGATGTCGGTCCACTGCGCCGGATCGTGCGCGTAACGGGCGAAATAGTGCTGCGACAGCTGCTTGGCGCGGAACGGCTTCTCACCGATCGCGGCCACCGCCTCGCGGCGCTCGACGGGGCTGAGGTCGGCAAGGTGCCGCGGGGGCTTCTTGGCTCCGCGCGGCGCGACGAAAGTGAGTTCTCCGGGTGCAGGCATGGTCCGTCCAGTGTCGCAGATCGTCTTGGGAGGCCCAGGTGCGATAGGCGACGAGCCGGTCACCCTCAGTCGTCACGTGGTCATGTCGCCATCCGGCGTCGTTTGCGGCGTCGTTGTCGTGGGTCGATTTGGCACGGCCCGCGGACTGTCGACGATGGCCGGCCGCTACGCCGACGGCTGGCTACTTCGGCGGGCGGTGGAATGCTTCCCCGATGATCGCGATGATTGTGTCGACCCGTTTCAGTCGATGATTCCGCCGACCCGACGCAAGACCCAACGGCGCGACGGATGGGTGTCGCAGGTGAACTGGACGAGCGTGACGTTGTTGTCGGTGGAGACACCGCCCGCAACCGTCATGCACTTGCCGGTCTGCGCGTTGACGAGCTGGAACGAATTGCCGTTCTGGTTGGTGATAATCCAGCGGCGTGAAGGGTGCGTATCGCAGTTGAACTGGACGAGCTCGACGTTGTTGTCGGTGGAGACACCGCCGGCGACGGTCGCGCACTTGCGGGTCTGTTCGTTGACGATTTGATTGGACCGGCCGTTGCTGTTGGTGACGATCCAGCGGCGCGAGGGATGCGAATCGCAATTGAACTGGACGAGCCTGACGTTGTTGTCCGTGGAGACACCGCCCGCAACCGTCGCGCACTTACCGGTCTGCGCGTTGACGAGCTGGAAGGTTCCCGATATCTGCGCCGGGGCACTGTCCGTAGCCGACTGTGCGACCGCGCCGTCAGGAAAGAGCATGACGCCCCCGGCTACAAGAACTGTCGATGCCGTCAAAAGGCGGCGCGTCCGGTTGTTTTTGCGCATAGGAGTGCCCCTCTCGTAGTTTCTGCGAGGAATGAGAAGGAAATACGTTGACTCGTCCGCAAGCCCTCTTTCCGGGGCTTCTGCGAAACGAACTCCGGTGCCGCGTCGACGGCTGACAGTGGGCCACCGATGGAGGCGCCGCAGCCCTTACCACCATCGAAGCACGCCTCGCACAGATCGGCAGCCGGTAAAGGGTGGAACCCGCCCCGATGCGCTGCGCCCCTTCCGTCTTTTGACGAGGAGGCCGTCACGGCTCAGCTCAGCCGGACGGCTTGCTGGCTGACCTACGGCGCGCCGGTCCGTCCACTCCGACCCCGGCGGACGCGTACCGCAGCATTGAGGAGTGAGTGCGCCACACGTTCCGCGTCTTCGGGTGTCAGCACAATCTCTTGAGTCCAGAGCACAGCCAGGCGAACCGTGCCGTCGAGCGCATTTGTCGCTACGTCTATCTCAACGCCGTTGCCGGAGACATCGGTAACGTTCAGGGCCAGGTCACTGCTGAAAGCACTCATGAGCAAAGGGTGCCTGAACCGCACGCCTCCCTTGGCGCGTCCCTTCCCGCACCGCGCCCCTTCCCTTCCCGCACCCCTTCCCTCAAGTGGGGTGGCCGATCCCGCAACGAGCCATGCCGGTAGGTAACTCGTTGCCGTTGGGGCCGACTTGTCGTCCGGCACGAAGGGGCCACGAAGGGGCGCTTTCGCCGATAAACGACCTCACCCGGAACGATGTCGAGGACCCGAACGATCGGCTCTGGCGCCAAGCCCTCCCCACCCCCACCTCCTGCCCCTACCCCTCCCCCGCCAAGTCCCCCAGGTGGGCCGCCAGTACGGCGGTGCACATCTGGGGGCTCAGGACGTCGGGATTGCGGACGGCACCGAGGCCCAGGCCGTCGAGGAGGGCGGTCAGGCGCTCGGTCTCGATGTCCAGGTCACGGCCCGGGCGCAGGGTGCCGGACTCGTCGAGGCGGGTCAGGACGCGGCGGACCAGTCGTCGGGCGCCGGCTGCGGCCTGGTCGGAGAGGTCCTTGAAGGCCGGGTTGGTGCGGGCCGCCGCGTTGAAGTCGAGGAAGACGGTGACCTCCGCGCGGCGGCGTTCGTCGAGCGGAAGGAGTTCGGCCAGCAGACCGGCGGCAAGTCGGAGGCGTTCCGCGGGGGGATGCCGGCTCAGCTCTCCGATGTGCTCGACGTGGCGGAGCAACCGGTCGGTGAGGCCGTCGAGCATCGACTGCATGGCGAAGTCCATCAGTTCCTGCTGGCTGGCGAAGTAGTGGCGTAGGGAGCCGATGTTGAGTCCGGCCTCGCCGGCGACGGCGCGCAGCGAAGTGCGCTGCAGACCGTCCCGTACGACGACTCGGAACAGGGCGTCGACGACCTCGCGGCGGCGGGCGTCCGGATCCACGACCTTGGGCATGACCCCTTTCTACCACGCTGTATCACGGTCGTGATAAATTGTTTTGTGTCACGCCTGTGATAGAAAACGGGAGGCTCCGGTGGCGACGTATCTCAACCTCATGCTCATCAGGTTCGGCGTGATCGCGGGCGGCATCGTGGTGCTCGCCCTGTTGGTCTTCGGGGTGGCCGTGTTCCTCAAGCGCAGGGGCCGGCTCGACGAGGCGCGCCGCTATGCCGACCCCGCTCTACGGGCCGCACTGCGCATGGCGGCCCGGCGGCTTGAGGACGGGGCCGGCCGGACCCGACGGCGGGACGGCCGACGGTGACCGGGTTCCTCCCCATGGCGCCTGACCTCGACCTGGACGCGTCCCATCGCTACCTGGCGGCGTCCGATCTCGCCCACCATCTGCTGATGGATTTCGCCCTCAAGATCCTCATCGTCGTCGTGGCCCTGGTGGTGCTCGGGCTGGGCATGACGGTGATCTGGAGGCGAGTCGGACGAGTCGGCCGGCCGGACGAACGGCAGCGGAAGTTTGACGAGTGAGGGGAGGGGGCCGGGAAGAGGCGGGACGTTCCGGTGCTTTCTTCCCTGCGGGGCAGTCGCACACGTATCACCACTCAGTGCGCCGAGGCCTGGCAACCAGTCCCGGTACGGCATCCCACCCACGGCAGTAGCCAACCATCCGGCACCTGGCCCCGGCCCCTGACCCGCCTCCGCCCGCCATCCATCCGCACGCTCCCACCCTCCACGCAAAAGCCCCCCGCCAGCGCATTGCGCTGGCAGGGGGCTCCGGCCTGTTCTCGTCGGCTCGGGAAACGGGCGCGGCTCGGGAGCCGGGCGGTGCCGTCGGGCTCAGCCCGCTCCGACGAAGACCACGAAGAGCAGCCACACGATGGGCGCCGTCGGCAGGAGGGAGTCCAGGCGGTCCATGATGCCGCCGTGCCCGGGGAGCAAGGTGCCCATGTCCTTGATGCCCAGGTCCCGCTTGATCATGGATTCGCCGAGGTCACCGAGGGTGGCGCTGGCCGCGACCGCAAGGCCGAGCAGCAGGCCCTGCCACCACGCGCCGTGCTTGATCAGCAATTCCATGCACAGCGCGCCGGCGGCCATCGCGAAGAGCAGTGCGCCGACGAGTCCCTCGCGGGTCTTGCCCGGGCTGATGCGCGGGGCGAGCTTGTGCTTGCCGAACCGCCAGCCGACCGCGTACGCGCCGGTGTCGCTGACGACGGTGAGCAGCAGGAATGTCAGCACACGTTGCGGTCCGTCGTCGGCCGCGAGCATCAGCGCCACGAACGTCGCGAGGAACGGCACGTAGAACGCCGCGAAGACTCCGGCGGTGACGTCCCGCAGATAGTTCTCGGGCGCCTCGGTCATCCGCCACACGAGGACGGCGAGCGCGGTGAGCGCCATCGCCACCCAGGCACCCTCGGCTCCGCGTACGTAACCGGCGACGACCATGGCGGTGCCGCCGACCGCGAGCGGAACGAGCGGCACCCTGATGTCCTTGCGTTCCGCCAGCCGCGAGGTCAGCTCCCACAGCCCGACGACGACGGCGATCGCGATCACGCCGATGAAGACCGGCTTGTAGACGAAGAGCGAGGCCAGGATGACCGCGCCGAGACCGACACCGACCCCTATCGCGGCGCGCAGATTGCGCCCCGCGCTCTTCTTCTTCGGCTTCTCTGAGTCCGGCGAACGGTCGGACCCGGGAACGGAGGTGGGCATGGGCTCCTGCGGCTGGTCGTCGCGGAACAGGGGGCCGCTCCGTGGAGCAGCCCCCCGGTCGTCCGGGTGATCCCGGTTATCCCGGATGTGCCGATGTTCCCGGTGGTCCCGGTCGTCGTCCTGGTGTCCGCCTGGCTCGGGCACGATGGGCATGGGCCGAGTCTGCGCCGCATCGCCCCAGTCGTGCACGGGACCCGCCGGGGCGGTCGGCGCCACCCCGCGAAGCGAGGAGGCCGGTCCGTATTCGGGCGGTCCCCATTGACCGGCGCCGGGCGGGGCCCCCCAGGATGACTCGTTCATCAGACCTCGAGGAGCTCGGATTCCTTGTGCTTGAGCAGCTCGTCCACCTGCGCGACGTACTTCGCGGTGGTGTCGTCGAGCTCCTTCTCGGCGCGGCGCACCTCGTCCTCGCCGCTCTCCTTGTCCTTGACCAGCTTGTCCAGGGACTCCTTGGCCTTGCGGCGGACGCTGCGGATCGAGATCTTCGCGTCCTCGCCCTTGTTCTTGGCGACCTTGATGAACTCCTTGCGGCGTTCCTCGGTCAGCTCGGGGAAGGTCACCCGGATGATGTTGCCGTCGTTGCTCGGGTTGACGCCGAGGTCGGAGTCGCGGATCGCCTGCTCGATGTTGCGCAGCGCGCTCTTGTCGAACGGGGTCACGACGGCCATCCGCGGTTCGGGAACCGAGAACGACGCCAGCTGGTTGATGGGCGTCATGGCGCCGTAGTAGTCCGCCACGATCTTGTTGAACATCGCCGGGTGCGCACGCCCGGTGCGGATCGCGGCGAAGTCCTCCTTGGCGACCACGACGGCCTTCTCCATCTTCTCCTCGGCTTCGAGGAGGATCTCTTCGATCACCACTTGCTCCTGGTCTTTTCGGTAAGAAGCAGAGCCTCGCCCCTGCCGCGCGTCTACTCCTGCACGGTGTCCGACCGGCAGGCGGTTGTCCATCCCCGTACCGAGGTCTTACCCCGGCCGGTGGTTGCCGCCCGTACGGGCCGATGCCCGTACGGAAAGGCGGCAGTTGGGGCCGTCAGGCCCGGGTGTCCTGATCGCTGACGAGCGTGCCGATCTTCTCACCCTTCACCGCACGCGCGATGTTGCCCTCGGCGAGCAGTTCGAACACGAGGATCGGGAGCTTGTTGTCGCGGCACAGCGTGATGGCGGTGGCGTCCGCGACCTTCAGGTCACGGGTGATGACCTCACCGTATTCGAGGGCGTCGAACTTGACCGCGTCCGGGTTGACCTTGGGGTCGGAGTCGTAGACCCCGTCCACGCCGTTCTTGCCCATCAGCATGGCCTCGGCGTCGATCTCCAGGGCGCGCTGGGCGGCGGTGGTGTCGGTGGAGAAGTACGGCATGCCCATGCCGGCGCCGAAGATGACGACCCGGCCCTTCTCCAGGTGGCGCACCGCGCGCAGCGGAATGTAGGGCTCGGCGACCTGGCCCATGGTGATCGCGGTCTGGACGCGGGAGTCGATGCCCTCCTTCTCCAGGAAGTCCTGGAGGGCCAGGCAGTTCATCACCGTGCCGAGCATGCCCATGTAGTCGGACCGGGCCCGGTCCATGCCGCGCTGCTGGAGTTCGGCACCGCGGAAGAAGTTGCCGCCGCCGATCACGATGGCGATCTCGTAGCCGTCGCGCACCACGGCGGCGATCTCGCGGGCCATCGCGTGCACGACGTCGGGGTCGACGCCCAGTCCGCCGCCGCCGGCGAACGCCTCGCCGGAAAGCTTCAGCAGGAAGCGCCGCCTGCTGTCCTTGGCGGCATGGTCTGCGTGCGCGCCGTCGGCACCGTGATTCATTGAGCTCTCCTCGTGCACATACGAAGAAGGCCATTGCCGTGGGTCTGGTCCAGATCCCTGTGCGGCAATGGCCTCCTCGTCACATCTGCGGCCGGCCGGTGAGCGGCCGACTGCGTACGACCCTAGCGGGGTCGTAGGTCATTCGCTGCCTTGCGGCAGGCTCTCAGATGCCGACCTTGATGCGCGAGAAGCGCTTCAGGCTGACACCGGCCTCCTGGAGGACCTTCTCGACGGACTTCTTGTTGTCGAGCGCGTACGGCTGGCCGAGCAGCGTCGCGTCCTTGAAGAAGCCGTTGAGGCGACCCTCGACGATCTTCGGAAGGGCGGCCTCGGGCTTGCCCTCCTGGCGGGTGGTCTCCTCGGCGACGCGACGCTCGGCCTCGACGACCTCGGCCGGAACGTCCTCGCGGGCGAGGTACTTCGGCGCGAAGGCGGCGATGTGCTGGGCGACACCCTTGGCGACCTCGGCGTTCTCCTTGTCGAGCTCGACGAGGACACCGATCTGCGGCGGCAGGTCAGGCATGGTGCGGTGCATGTACGCCGTCACGTAGCCGCCGGAGAACTGCGCGAAGCGGTCCAGGACGATCTTCTCGCCCAGGTTGGCGTTGGCCTCGTCGACGAACGCCTGGACCGTCTTGCCGGCCTCGATCTCGGAGGCGAGCAGGGCCTCGACGTCGGCCGGGGAGGTCTTCGCGACGTGCTCGGCGATCGCCTTGGCGACGGCCTGGAACTTCTCGCCCTTGGCGACGAAGTCCGTCTCGCACTTGAGCTCGACGATGACGCCGGAGGTGTTGTCGTCCGCGATCAGGGAGACCACCGCGCCGTTCTCGGCGGAGCGGCCCTCGCGCTTGGCGACGCCCTTCTGGCCCTTGATGCGCAGCGCCTCGACGGCCTTGTCGACGTTGCCCTCGGCCTCGTCCAGGGCCTTCTTGCAGTCCATCATGCCGGCGCCGGTGAGCTCGCGGAGCTTCTTGACGTCGGCGGCGGTGTAGTTCGCCATGGTCTGTGAATCTCTTCTCGAAATCTCGAAGTCGAAAGATCTACGGGTGGACGGCGGGGGCGGCGCTCGTGGCGCACTCCCCCGCCGTCGTCAACCGGTCCTGAGGTCAGGCCTGCTCGGCGTCCGCAGCCGGCTTCTCGGCCTCGGCGGCCGGGGCCTCGGCGGCCGGAGCTTCGGCGGCCGGAGCCTCGGCGGGCTTCTCCGCCTCGTCGGCCTTCTTCTCGCCCTCGAGCAGGTCGCGCTCCCACTCGGCCAGCGGCTCGGCGGCAGCCTTGTCGCCGGGCTTCTGGTCGCCGGTGGCGGCGCCGGAGCGGGCGATGAGGCCCTCGGCGACGGCGTCGGCGATCACGCGGGTGAGCAGGGTGACGGAGCGGATCGCGTCGTCGTTGCCCGGGATCTTGTAGTCGACCTCGTCCGGGTCGCAGTTGGTGTCGAGGATCGCGACGACCGGGATGTTGAGCTTGCGCGCCTCGCCGACGGCGATGTGCTCCTTCTTGGTGTCCACGATCCAGACGGCGCTGGGCACCTTCTGCATCTCGCGGATACCGCCCAGGGTCTTCTCCAGCTTGGCCTTCTCACGGGAGAGGACCAGGAGCTCCTTCTTGGTGAGGCCGGACGCGGCCACATCCTCGAAGTCGATCTGCTCGAGCTCCTTGAGGCGCTGCAGGCGCTTGTAGACGGTCGAGAAGTTGGTCAGCATGCCGCCGAGCCAGCGCTGGTTCACGTAGGGCATGCCCACGCGGGTCGCCTGCTCAGCAATGGCCTCCTGGGCCTGCTTCTTCGTACCGACGAACATGACGGAGCCGCCGTGGGCGACGGTCTCCTTGACGAACTCGTAGGCGCGGTCGATGTACGACAGCGACTGGAGCAGGTCGATGATGTAGATGCCGTTGCGCTCGGTGAAGATGAAGCGCTTCATCTTCGGGTTCCAGCGGCGGGTCTGGTGCCCGAAGTGGACGCCGCTCTCCAGCAGCTCCCGCATCGTGACGACGGCCATGGCCGTACTCCTCGTAGTTCTCGGTTCCACTGCGACCGGTCGGCCGCAGTGCCTGACGCCCCGACGCGCCTGCCGGGGAAGACACCTTGCGGAGCCGTCCAAGGACCGAGGAGCGCGGCCGTCGTGCTGCCCGAAAGGGACTGCTGCACTGACGGCGGGGCGTGCGAAGTCGACCCGGTGACCCGGATCGCCATCAGAAGTGTACGGGACGGCCGATGCACCGGGCGACACGCATCATTTCGAGCCCTGACCGGGTGAGACCGACACCCGTCCGAGTGAGGCAGTTGTCCACATCCGGCCCGTTGTCCACAGTTCCGGACCAAGATCCCCACGCCCGGCCGGACTGCGTCACCGTCGACCCATGCGACAGCAACGACAGCAACAGCAGCCAGGGCAGGGACAGAGGCAGGGGCGAAGGCCCTGGTCACAGCAACTCCACGTCCGACGACGAGAGGCGCGACAAGATCGGCGACACGACGTACGACGGGACCGACCGCACGGCGTCCCACTCGACCGCGACGGCTCGGGCGGGGATCGACCGCGCGGCATTCACCTCGACCGCGAGGGCACGGACGGGGGCCGACCGCGCAGTGTCTACCTCGACCGCGACGGCTCGGGCGGGGGCCGACCGCGCGACGGGCGGAACACCGCCTCCGGTGCGCTGAGCGGTCACCGCCGACTCCTCGGCGTCCGAGGCCGACCGGACCGGGGGTGGGTGGCGAGGAGCTCAGCTTCGACGGGGCCGGCTCCGGCTCCCTTACCCCTGCCTCCGTCGTCTCTGTTCCCCTCCCCGCCGTCTCCGTTCCCGTCCCCGTCGTCTCCGTTCCCCTCCCCGCCCTTGCCGCCGCTCGGCGACCCGGCCGACTACGGGCCGAGCTGCTTCTTTCCGGCCCGCGTGACCAGAGCCCTACTGGTCCCGGCGGTGGCTCTGGGACTGGCCTTGGCCACCTCACCGCTCGCACACGCGGCGGCGGGGCGGCTGGGGTCGGAGGTGGCGGCGGTGCGCGCGGTGCAGCTGACGGCCCGGGGGGCGGGGGCTTCGTCGGGTGAGGCGCGTCAGCCTGTGGCCCTGGAGCGAGACACCGGGAGCGCGACTGAGGCCGGGGCGGTTGTTGCCGGGGGCGGCGGTGACTGGGGCGGAGGTGCCGGGGCTGGTGGCGCTGAGGCCGGTGGCACGCCGAGCACTGCAGGTGAACGGGCCTGGCCGGTGGTGGGGCCAGAAGGGATACGCCCCGCGGTGTTACGCGGCTGGGAACCACCACCGGCACCATGGGCGGCCGGACACCGCGGCGTGGACCTGGCCGCGTCCGTCGGCACGACGGTACGAGCCGCCGCACCGGGCCAAGTGGCGTACGCCGGGACCGTGGCCGGCCGCGGCGTGCTGACCATCGAGGTGTCCCGCTCCGGCCGCCCTGCCTTACGGACGACGTACGAACCCGTCCGCGCCACCGTCCGGAAGGGGCAGCGGGTCACGGCAGGCCAGCCGGTCGCCGTACTCCAGCGAGGACCCTTCCACTGCCGGGCACCGTGCCTCCACTGGGGCCTGCGCCGCGGCAAGACCTACCTGGACCCGCTGTCCCTGCTTCCACCGAGCATGCGCGGCGGGGGCCCGTCACGCCTGCTGCCGGTGTTCGGAGTCCCTTTGCCGCAGGGCGGCAGTAAGGAGCCTGGGGGTCCTCGCCCGCACCAGTCGGTGAAAGCAGCGAGTCCGGTGGGTGCAGCGCCCGCGGCTCGGGAGGCGGGGGCGGCACCGACGGGAGCTGCCGTCATGGGTGCGGCCGTGCTGGCGGGGGCGGCGCTGTGGGCACTGGGTCGGCTTCGCGCTGATCGCTCGGCGAGAGGTCGGGCGGTACGAGGGGCTGGGCGCGCGGAGCGGCAGCGGTGAGGTGCACGCTGTGGGCGGTTCGCCGGGTCGCCCGGTCAATCCGGTGCGCCTTGAGTCCGTGACGTCTCGAATGCCTGACGTCTCGAGTCCCCCCGAGTCCCTCAGGTCGGCTGCGGGCTGCGGGCTGCGGGCTGCGGGCTGCGGGCTGCGGGCTGCGGGCTGCGGGCTGCGGGCTGCGGGCTGCGGGCAACGAGCCGGGGCGTGGATGAGGCGTTGGACGTGGGGGTGGTGGGGTGGGGTGTGGGGGTGGTGGGGAGGGGGCCGGGGGGAGGGCCCCCGGGGGGAGAGGAAACGGAGCAAGCAGGCGTCCCGGCCGGTCCGTAAAAAGCCCCGCCGGTCAAGGTCCCCGGCCCCGGCAAGCTCCCCAGGTCCGGCAACATCCCCAGGTCCGCAAGCCGAGCAACCTGACCCAGGTCGCAACGCGGAGGCCGCCAGCCGCGAATGCACCGCGAAGGTCGGCAGCCCTGAATGCACCGCGGAGGTCGCCAGCCCTGAATGCACCGCGGAGGTCGCCAGCCGTGAATGCCGCGGAGGGTGCTAGCCGTGGATGCCGTGGAGGGCCATGGCTACGGCTGCCTCTGTGATGTCGGTCGGGTCCTCGGCGGCGCCCAGTTCGATGCGGCGGACAGCGGCGTCGACGACGCCCTGGAGGAGCATCGCGGCGAGGCGGGGCTGTTCGTGGCCGAGGTCGGCGAGGGCTTCGACGATCATGGCGATGAGGCCGCCGTGTGCCGCGCGAATCTTCTCGCGCGCGCCGGCGTCGAGCTCGCCGGCGGAGATGGCGACGACGGCACGGTGGCGCCGGTCGCCGACCAGGGCGAGCTGCCGCCGGACGTACGCCTCGATCTTCTCCTCGGGGGTGTCGGCGCGCGTCATCGCCGCCTCCACCTCGGCGGCCCATACGGGAAAGTCGACCGCGCACAGCTCCTCGACGACGGCTGCGCGCGAGCGGAAGTACTCGTACACGGAGGAGCGCGCGAGTCCGGTGCGCTCGGCGAGGGCGGGGAAGGTCAGCGCTTCGGTTCCGCCCTCCGACAGCAAGGTGCGAGCGGCGTCCAACAGGGCGCCGCGCTGCATCGTCCGGTGCTCGGCCACGGAGGCCGCTCGAATCCTGGGCACGTCACCACTCTACGGATGGCGTGCCCGGCGTGGCACTCCGCATGGCGACACGGCACCCCGGAAGGCGGGCGAGCAGTAGGTCCATGGCGACTCAGCGGGGCCTCGGCGGGGCCTTTGCGGGGACTCAGCAAGCAACTGGGCGATCGACTCACCGTAGGGCCCGACACAAGATGACTCAGCGGCCGACGTCGGCGAGCTTGGCTCTGAGCTGCAGTACGGACTTGGTGTGGATCTGGCTGACCCTGCTCTCCGTGACCCCGAGGACGTTGCCGATCTCGGCGAGCGTGAGGCCCTCGTAGTAGTAGAGGGTGACCACGGTCTTCTCGCGTTCGGGCAGGGTGTTGATGGCGCGGGCGAGCAGCCGCCGGAGCTCGCGGTCCTCGGCGATCTCGACGGGGTTCTCGGCTGCGGTGTCCTCGAGGGTGTCCATCAGGCTGAGCCGTTCGCCGCCCTCGCCGCCGACGTGCAGCAGTTCTTCGAGGGCCACCACGTTCGCCAGGGACAGCTGGCTGAACACGCCGTGCAGCTCCTCCAGGGCGATGCCCATCTCCTCGGCGACCTCCGCCTCGGTCGGGGTCCGGCGCAGTTGCGCTTCGAGGGTGGCGTAGGCGCGCTCGACGGCGCGGGCCTTCTGACGTACGGAACGGGGGATCCAGTCCAGGGCGCGCAGTTCGTCGATCATGGCGCCGCGGATGCGCGTGATGGCGTAGGTCTCGAATTTGATGGAGCGTTCGGGGTCGAACTTCTCGATGGCGTCGATCAGTCCGAACACTCCGGAGGAGACGAAGTCGGCCTGTTCGACGTTGGGTGGCAGGCCGACGCTGACGCGGCCGGCGACGTACTTGACGAGCGGCGAGTAGTGCAGGATCAGCTGTTCCCGCAGCCGCCCGTCGCCGGATGCCTTGTAGGAGCGCCACAGCTCGTCGAGTGAGGTGGGCGGGGCGGGGCGCACGCTGCCGCGTGCGGCGGGTGGTACTGCCGCACGGTCAGACCCGGAGGTGTGCTGGGGCATTCGTCGCCTTGAGCCGTTCTGCCGAGACACGGGTGGATGGATGTGTGAGGGATGAATTGGGTGTGAGCGTAGCGTGACCGGAGTGTTGCGGTCCGCGAGGAGGACGAGTTCGGGCGTGCGCAGATACGTTCCGCTGCCCGCACCTCAGGGTTACCTCGTACGGCGTGTCGACGCGTGTGTGCGATGCCGGGCGTGCGCCGGTGGCGAGCCATGGGGGTGGACGCGGCGACGGGGCGGGCGGGATGCCGGGTGCCCGTTGCGCACTATCGCTGTCGCGCCGCGGGCCGGACACGGGTACCGAAGCATGGCAAACCTGGATTCTGCGGTCATTCCCCTCACCCTTTCACCCGTTCGCCCCAGGTCAAGTACCGCCTCGCCGGGAACCGTCGGTCGTCTCGGCGCGTCGCGCCAACTCCCAGCCCTCACCGCACCTTTGAACGAATCCGAGGGACTGCAGCTCGAAGAGTTTGTTGTGGGCGAGGTCGCGGGATGTGCCGGCTTCCCGCGCGAGATGACCGGTGTCCGCGCTTCCGCGCGCGGGCAGTGCCTCCAGTACGCGGGTTGCGACCGGGTCGAGGAGGTCGCGGAGGTGGGTCGGTCCGCGCCGCTCGGGTGCGAGGTCGCCGATGCTGCCGACGAGTTCGATGACCTCGTCGGCGTCGGTGACCAGCGAGGCCTCGCCGCGCAGGAGTTGGTGCACTCCGGCGGACAGGCCGCTGGTGACGGGGCCGGGCATGCCCATCGTGAAGCGCCCGAGGGCGAGCGCCCGGCGGGCGGTGACGAGCGAACCGCTGCGGAGCTCGGCCTCCACGACGACGGTGCCCCGGGTGAGGGCGGCGATCACGCGGTTGCGCTGGACGAAGCGGCTGCGGGTGGGATGGTCGCCGGGTGGTAACTCGGCGATGACCAGGCCCTGTTCGGTGATGCGGTCGATCAACTCTGTGTGGCCGCGCGGGTAGGCGTAGTCGACGCCGCAGGCGAGTACGGCGATGGTGGCGCCGTTGGCGGCCAATGCGCCGCGGTGCGCCGCGCCGTCGACGCCGTACGCGGCTCCGGATGTGACGGCCCAGCCGCGTTCCGCGAGTCCGGCGCTGAGGGTGGTGGCGAGGTGGGCGCCGTATTCGGTGCAGGCCCGGGCGCCGACGACGGCGACGGAGCGCAGGGCCCAGAGCCGGAGGTGGGCCCTGCCGCGCACCCAGAGGCCGATGGGGCGGGCGTCGCCGAGGTCGTCGAGCTGGGTGGGCCACTCCTCGTCGCCGGGGCAGAGGAACCGGCCGCCGAGTGCGGCGACGGCGGCGAGGTCTTCGGCGGGGCGGGCGCGTGCGGCGCGCATTCTCAGGCCGGCGAGCTTGGTCCGGCCGGCGCCCGGGGGCGGGGCCGCGTCGTCGTCGGTGAGGGCGTGCAGCAGGGCGACCGGGCCCATGTCGTTCAGCCAGCGGCCGGCGGTTTCGTCGCCCGGTTCGAGGATCCGGGTGAGGGCGGCGCGGGCACTGCGGTGCGGTTTGCAGGGCGGGTGGGGTGGTGCTCCTCCCCTGAGGTGGGTCTGTGCATCTCCCGTGAGGTGGGGGCGTGCATCGTGGTTCCGGTCGTGTGGGGTGCGGTCGGTGTTGCTGCCTGTGCGGGGTTCGGTGTCGGGGGCGGGGCGGGGTGTGGCGAAGCCCCATTCGTCGAGTCCGGTCATGGGTCCGTCAGTCCTGGTTCTGGGGGCCTGGTGGGTGGGTGGTTGCGGTTTCGTGGGCGGTCCTGTCGGAGGTACCGCTGCTCACCGTGGTCAGGGCGCCGCGTCGTACGCCGGTGCGGAGTTCCAGGGCCCAGTTGACGTCTTCGCTGGTGGGGCGGTCGCGGCCGGCCAGGTCGGCGGCGGTCCAGGCGACGCGGAGGACGCGGTCGAGTCCGCGGGCGGTGAGGAGGCCGCATTCGAGGTCGCGTTCCGCTTGGGCGAGGGCGCCGGGGTCGGCCTGCCAGCGGGTGCGGAGCTCATGGCCGGGCACCTCGCTGTTGGTGTGCCAGGGGGTGCCGGTGAGGCGGGCCGCTGCGCGTTCGCGGGCGGCCCGTACGCGGTCGGCCACGGTCGCGCTCGATTCGGCGCCCCGGCTCAGTGCGATGAGCTCGGAGCGGGCGACCGGTTCCACGGCGATGCGCAGGTCGACCCGGTCCATCAGGGGGCCGGAGAGGCGGGCGCGGTAGCGGCGGATGGAGGAGGGGCGGCATTCGCAGCCGCCACTGAGGGTGCCGTGCCGTCCACAAGGGCAGGGGTTGGCGGCGAGGGCCAGGAGGAAGCGGGCGGGCATGCGGATCATGCCGGCGGCCCGGGCGACGACGACATGGCCTGACTCCAGGGGCTGGCGCAGTGCGTCGAGGACGCTGGGGTTGCATTCGGCGGCCTCGTCCACGAAGAGGACTCCGTGGTGGGCGAGGGATACCGCGCCGGGGCGGGGCAGTCCGGTGCCGCCGCCGACGAGGGAGGCCATGGTCGCGGAGTGGTGCGGGGCGCAGTAGGGCGGCCGGTCGACCAGTGGCTGTCCTGGCGGGAGGGTGCCGGCCACGGAGTGGACGGCGGTGACCTCCAGCGACTCCTTGGGAGTGAGGGGTGGCAGCAGGCCGGGGAGGCGTTCGGCGAGCATGGTTTTGCCGGCGCCGGGCGGGCCCTTGAAGAAGATGTGGTGCCGTCCTGCGGCGGCCACCTCAAGGGCGCGACGGGCGGTGTGCTGACCTGCGACGTCGGCGAGGTCGGGGACGTGGTCGCCGCGCGGCAGGCCGGCGCCGGTGCCGGGGACGACCAGGCCGGCCAGCAGCGGGTCGGGGCGGCCCTCCTGCGGGGCGTCTTCCTCTTCGGGTACCGGTTCGTCGGCGAGGACAGCGATGAGCTGGCGCAGGCTGCGGACGCCGAGGACGGAGATGCCGGGGACGAGGGAGGCCTCGGCGACGGTCCGTTCGGGGACGACGACCTGGCGGTATCCGGCGTCGGCGGCGGCCAGTACGGCCGGGAGTACGCCGCGCACCGGCCGGACCCGGCCGTCCAGGCCCAGTTCGCCGATCATCATGAGGTCGGTGAGTTCGCGGGGGTCGAGGCGCTCGGCGGCGCCCAGGACGGCACAGGCGACGGCCAGGTCGAACCCGCTGCCGCCCTTGGGGACGGAGGCCGGGCTGAGGCCGACGGTGAGCTTCTTCTGTGGCCATTCGGCGCCGGAGTTCACCACGGCGGCGCGCACCCGGTCCCGGGATTCGATGAGGCTCTTGTCGGGGAGTCCGACGAGGGTGAAGGCGGCGACGCCGGGTTCGAGGTCGGCCTGGACCTCGACGACGACGCCTTCGACGCCGACCAGGGCGACCGAGCACGTGCGGGCGAATCCCATTCAGGCCACCCCTCGCACATGCTCGACGGACGGGGCGCCGCGGGTGGGCAGGACGACTCCGACGACGTCGATCCGGACGCCGCCGGGCGGTGGGCCGCCGTGGCGTGCCATCCAGCGTTCCGCCAGTGTGCGGAGCCGGGCGGTCTTCTCGGGGCGGACGGCGGCCATGGGGTGTTCGTACCGGCCGGCGCGGCGGGTCTTGACCTCGCAGATCACCAGGGCGTCGCCGTCGGCGGCGACGAGGTCGATCTCGCCTTCCCGGCAGCGCCAGTTGCGGGCCAGGATGCGCATGCCGGCGTCGATGAGGTATCGGGCGGCCAGGTCTTCGCCGTAGCGGCCGAGGGCGCGTCGCCGGACGTCGGTGTGTGGAGGCGTGGTCGGTGCGGGGGGTGCGGTCGTTGCCGGGGGACGCCGCCTTCGCGTGGTCCCGGGCCGGGTCGGCGGTGCGGCCGCCTTGGGTTTCGGGGGTGCCGTCCTGGGTTTCGCGGGTGCCGTCTTGGGTTGCGCGGCTGTCGTGCTGGGTTTCGCGGATACCGGGAGTGTCCCCGGTGTCGCGGGGGTCGTGCGTGGCGTGTGGCTCGGGCGGGTCGTGGGCGGGGGCTGGGTGTCGGGTCCGGCCGGGTGCCGGGCGTGTGTGGCGTTCATCGGTACCACCTCCGGCACCGACTGTGACGCCCCCGCCGAGACCTGTTGGATCTTGGTGGATAACCGGCTGGTTGTGGACAACTCGCTCACCCGGTCGGGTGAAGACGCCAGCGCTCCTCCACCCGCGCTCCCCGCTGCCGCGCCCGGAGCGCCGGGCGTCACCTGCGTCGAGCGCGCCGATCAGCTGCCCGGAAGCTCCAGGTCGCTCTTGTTGAGCTCTTCGATGTTCACGTCCTTGAATGTGAGGACGCGTACCTGCTTGACGAATCGAGCCGGCCGGTACATGTCCCAGACCCAGGCGTCCGCCATCGAGACTTCGAAGAAGACCTCGCCCTGGACGGAGTGCACCTGCATCTCGTAGTCATTGGTGAGGTAGAAGCGACGCTCGGTCTCGATCACATATTTGAACAGCCCGACGACGTCGCGGTACTCCCGGTAGAGCTTCAGCTCCATCTCGGTCTCGTACTTTTCGAGGTCCTCGGCGCTCATGGCAGATCCCCTTCAGCCGTGCGTCCCCCTATTGTGCGTCAGGCCCGCTCGGTCTCCAGGAGCACCGGCGCACTCGGGGGCCCTTCGTCGAGCAGTGTGCGCAGCAGCTCGGCGAGTCTGGTCGGGTACACCGTCTCATGCGAGGCGGACAGTTCCGCCGAAGTCCACCACTTCAGTCCCGAGACGCTGCGTCGTTCCAGGGCCGTCTGCCCTCCCGTATGGGTGGCAGTCCGGTCCGTTCTCGCCAGGTAGTACCACTCGTCCTGTTCCCAGCGTCGACCGTCGAAGGGGAAGGCGCAGCGCCGCTTCCACAGGACGGGGCCGAGGACGATGTCGGTGATGCCGGTCTCCTCGGCGAGTTCCCGGCGGGCGGCCTCCTCGTGGGTCTCGTGGCCTTCCAGGCCGCCACCAGGGGTGAACCACCAGGTGTCGGTCGGGTCGTCCGGTTCGAAGCCGTGGAGGAGCAGGATCCGGTCGTCGGGGTCGAGGAGGACGACGCGGGAGACCTGGCGAACGGCGACGGCCGGCTCGTCCTGTGTCCTCAGCGCTTCTTCCCGGTTCAGCCGCTCAGGCACGTTTGCGCCCCTTGCGCCGGGCGATCGGACCGTAGGCCGCGCCGCCGAGGATGAGGACCGCGCCGGCCACCACGACCAGCGTGATGGGCTGGATGGGGCCCGGCTGGGAGGTGCCGCCGGGGAGGACCGAGAAGGCGGCCGGGCGCTGCATCACGCCGACGCTGCCGAGCGGCCAGGCGCGGGCGTCGACCCGGGCGGCGACGGCGCCGCGCGGCACCGAGCCGTGGTCGCCGTCGGTGAGGTGGACGCGGGAGTCGAGGGAGTCGCTGCGGTGGTCGCCGAGCAGGAAGAGCTGGCCGGTGGGCACCTTGGCCTTGAAGCCGACGGGCGAGGCGGGGCCGCTGCCCTGCAGATACGGTTCCTCGATGGGAATGCCGTTGACGGTCAGCCGGCCCTGCTTGGTGCAGCAGGCGACCCGATCGCCGCCGACGCCGACGACGCGCTTGACCATCGGCAGGTCGCCCCAGGCGGAGTCCTTGAAGACGACGATGTCGCCGCGGCGTATCTCGGAGCCGTTCACCTTCTCGGCGATGACCCGGGCCCCGGCCGCGATCGTCGGTGACATCGAATCGGTCGGCACCGTATAGGGGCGGTAGATCAGGGCCGCCCATACGAAGCCGCCGAGGAACAGCACACAGCCGGCGGCCACCGCGAGACCGGACAGCACACTGCCCGCCGTCCGGCTGCGGCCGTCGGTCCTGTGTTCCGTACTGCTGCTCATCCCAGCGCTCCCACCCCGCAGGCCCGGCCCGCGTCGAAGATCCGGGACGGCACCTTACCTGGGGTTACGTCGTGCGGTCAGCACCTGGGGCCGGGCCCGCGGTCCCGGTCCGCGGACGCCCCCGCCCCCACCAAGCCAACCACCCCGAAGGGCCCCGTCCCAGGAGAAGCCTCCACCAGCCGCCGCAAAACGCCGCACGAGAAGCCTATGGAAGCCCCCACGAGGACCCCCGAAACGCCGACTGCCCGGGCATCGCCCGGGCAGTCACCACCGGACGGCACCCACGGGCACCATCCGGCCACACCTCTCGCTCTACTCTCGTTCGCCCTCCGGGCCACGCGCGGTGCCCGGATCCACGGCCGCAGCCTGCCTCCGCCGCCGCCACAGCACCAGCGGTACCGCACCGGCCAGCCCGAGGGCCGCCGGAGCCGCCGCCATGGCCTTGTCGATGCCCGGCTGGTCGAAGGTGTCCGGGACCGGCAGGGTCGCCCACCGGTTGACCGGCCAGGCGATGGTGAAGGCCCGGCCGACGACCTCGTCCTCCGAGACCGTGCCGCGCCCCTTGAGGTTCTGGTGGTAGCGGGAGTCGAGGGAGTCGTCGCGGTGGTCGCCCATCACCCAGATACGGCCCTTGGGCACGTGGATCGGGCCGAACGCGCGGTCACCGCACGGGGTGGCGCCGGGGAAGACGTACGAGCTTTCCTTCAGCGCCTTGCCGTTGACCTTGACCGGGCCGCTGCCGTGGCACTCGACGGTGTCGCCGCCGACCGCGATGACCCGCTTGATCAGGTCCTTCTCCTCGGCCGAGGGCATCAGGCCGATGAAGCTGAGGACCTTCTGCACGGGGTTGGGCTCGGGGGTCGGCGTTTCGTTCAGCCAGCCGCCCGGGTCGTGGAAGACGACGACCTCACCGCGCTGCGGCTTCGCGCCGAACCACGGGGTCAGCTTGTCGACCAGCACCCGGTCCCCGCGCTGCAGGGTGTCCTGCATCGAGTCGGACGGGATGGAGAACGCCTGGACCAGGAAAGTCTTGATCAGCAGCGCGAGGAGCAGGGCGATCCCGATCAGAATCGGCAGCTCTTTCCAGAAGGCGCGCGGCTTCTTGCCCTTCTTCATGCTGCCGCCGGTCTCCTCACCCGCTGAACCGTCCGTCGCACCGGAGCCGCCGGCCGGACCGGGTCTGCCGGCACCGTCCGGTTTGTCCAGGGCCACCGGGCCCTGGGACCGCGTGCGTGCCGCGGCCGGTGACTGTGGCCGGGACGGCTCCGACTCCGCTCGTGACTGTGCTGGTGACTGGGGCACGGAACTCGCCGCCGGCTGCGGGGTCTCACCGCGTCCTGCCGGCTCTTCAGGCTCTCCGGTTCCGGACCGCGCGCCGACCGCCAAGTCCCCCACGTCTGCTCCTCACTCCACGCACTCGCCCGCCCGTCAACCGGTGCAGGCCCACCACTCCCATAACGAGCGGGAGTTCCGCAGGGGTCGGGAGTACGGTCAAACTCTCGGGTGACAGCCTATGCGGCACACCCGCCGCGGACGCCTTGGCGCCCGGCGCGTCGCGCACCGTCCCGAACGTGTCCGGCTCTTCGAGGCGCCGCCAGTGGCTGAACGGCCAGGCGATCACCACTGCCCGGCCCACGACGTTGCCCTCCGAGACCGTGCCACGGTACGGCTCGTCCAGGTGGAAGCGCGAATCGGCGGAGTCCGAACGGTGGTCGCCCATCACAAAGATCCGCCCGGTGGGGACGCTGACGGTGAACTTGATCTGGGACGGCGGATTGCCCGGATGGATGTACGGCTCGGTGAGCGGGCTGCCGTTGACCGTCACCCGGCCCTGCTTGTCACAGCATTTGACGGTGTCTCCGCCGACCGCCACGACCCGCTTGATCAGGTCCTGCTCGTCGGCCGACGGCAGCAGCCCGATGAAGGTCATGGCGTCCTTGACCGGCTGGAAGGCGCCCCCGTCGTCCGTCGGCTGGTGCTGCTCGCCCTTGAGCCACCCTCCGGGGTCCTTGAAGACCACCACGTCGCCGCGTTCCGGCTTGGAGCCGAACCAGGGGGTGAGCTTGTCGACCAGCACCCGGTCGCCAATCCTGATCGTCTGCTCCATGGAGCCGGACGGGATGACGAAGGCCTGGACGAGGAACGTCTTCAGTACGAGGGCGATGGCCAGCGCCACGCCCACCAGGATGGGGATTTCCTTCAGGTAGGAGCGCTGCCTGCGGCGTTTGATCCGCTTGGCCTGGCGGCGCCGTTCGGCCCGCCCGCCGGTCGCCGGGCGCCGCGGTGTGGCACCTCCGCCGGCTCCGCCCGCCCGGGCCTCCCCGGGCGCCGCGGCATCGCCGTACGCGCCGCCCCCCTCGCCGTACGCGCCGCTGCCCCCGTCGTACGCGCGGCCCGTCCCTCGCCTGGTCTCGTTGCCGCCTTGGCGCCCGTGCCGGGGGCGTCCGCGGCTACCCATGGGGGCCTGCCGGGGCCGGTATCCGGGCGAAGGAACCCGGTGTGTCGATCGTGCGCCAGCGGCTCACCGGCCAGGTGATCAGGTCCGCCCGGCCGATGACCTCGTCGACCGGGACCGTGCCGCCGCCCGGTTCGCCGAGGTGGTCGCGGGAATCGCTGGACCGTGCGCGGTGATCCCCCATGACCCAGAGCTTCCCTTCCGGCACCACGATGTCGAACTCCACCGAGGACGGCGCGTCCCCCGGGTGGAGATAGCCCTCGTCGACGGGCTCACCGTTCACTTCGATCCGCCCCCGTTTGTCGCAGCAGGTCACATGGTCGCCGCCGATGCCGATCACGCGCTTGACGTAGTCGGTGTCGGCGGGCCGGGCCAGGCCCAGCGCCGCTCCGGCGCCGCGCAGCAGACCCGTGACGGGATTCTCCCCCTGCTCCCTGTGAACGAACGACCCGGTGCCGTCGAACACCACCACGTCGCCCCGCGCGGGCGCGCTGCCGAAACGGTACGCCAGCTTGTTGACCAGCACCCGGTCCCCGATCTGGAGGGTGTTCTCCATGGACGAGCTGGGGATCAGGAACGGTTGCGCGACGAAGGCGCTCAGCAGCAGGACGAAGGCCACGCAGAGCGCGAGCAGGGTCACCGGCCGGTGGCGCAGCCCGGCGAGGCGGGCGGTGAAACGCGCGGAGCGCGACCCCTGCTCCGGCCCCGCGTCGGGGGTGGGAGAGGGGTCGCGCTCCGTGAGATGTGCGTCGGTGTCCATCGGGCCCTGAGCCTATCCGGCCGGATCCGGACACCCGGCGCGAGAAGGGCTTTGCGTTGCCGGGGCGCAAAAAATCGCGCTCCGGGGCGGCGCGGCTCAGCTCTCGCGCTTCTCCTTGATCTTGGCGGCCTTGCCGCGCAGCTCGCGGAGGTAGTACAGCTTGGCGCGACGGACGTCACCGCGGGTCACGACCTCGATCTTCTCGACGATCGGGGTGTGCACCGGGAAGGTGCGCTCGACGCCGACGGAGAAGCTGACCTTGCGGACCGTGAAGGTCTCGCGGACGCCCGAGCCCTGACGGCGGATGACGACGCCCTTGAACTGCTGCACACGGGAGCGGTTGCCCTCGATGACGCGGACGTGGACGTTGATCGTGTCACCGGGGCGGAAGGCCGGGATGTCGCTGCGCAGCGACGCGGAGTCGACGGTGTCGAGAAGGTGCATGACCCACTGCTTTCTTCGCTGATGCCACAGGTCATCAACGGAATATCGATAAAGGAGTTTTTGGATGCTGTTCCGTCGGGCGGGCGTCGTTCCCCCTGTGGCAGGGGCGCGCGCCGGACGCACACAACAGCGGCCTATTCTTCCACGGCCCCGGTCGTCCGCCCAAATCGGCCGTCCTCCCCGGGCGCCCAGCCCAGGGCGGCGAGGATCGCGCGGTCGTGTTTGTCGAACGCGGCGGGGTCGGCGCGCTCGATCAGATCCGGGCGGTTGCGGACGGTGCGGCGGAACGCCTGGTCCCGGCGCCAGCGGGCGATCTTTCCGTGGTGGCCGCTGAGCAGCACCTCGGGGATCGTACGGTCGCGCCACTCGGGAGGCTTGGTGTAGACGGGCCCCTCCAGGAGGTCGGCCATCGGACCGGGGGCGAAGGAGTCGTCCTGGTGGGAGGCGGCGTTGCCGAGGACGCCGGGCAGCAGCCGGGCCACCGCCTCGACCATGACCAGGACCGGGGCCTCCCCGCCGGCCAGGACGTAGTCGCCGATGGACACCTCGCGGACGTCGACCCGGTCGCCGTATTCCTCGATGACGCGGCGGTCGATGCCTTCGTAGCGGGCGGGGGTGAAGACCAGCCAGGGCTTGGTGGAGAGTTCCACGGCGAGCTGCTGGGTGAACGGCACGCCGCTGGGGGTGGGGACGACGATGACCGGCTCGCCCTCGCCGGAGGCCAGGACGGCGTCCAGCGCCTCGCCCCAGGGTTCCGGCTTCATGACCATGCCGGGCCCGCCGCCGTAGGGGGTGTCGTCGACGGTGTGGTGCTTGTCGTGCGTCCACTGCCGCAGGTCGTGGATGCGCACGTCGAGCTGGCCCCGGGCGCGCGCCTTGCCGACCAGGGAGACGTTCAGCGGTTCGAGGTACTCGGGGAAGATCGTGACGACGTCGAGCCGCATCAGCTGTCCTCGCGGCCCGAAGCGATCTCAGCCTGGCTGTCGTCGAGAAGACCGGCCGGCGGTTCGATGACGGCGCGCTGCTCCTCCAGATCGATCTCCGGGACGATCTCGGCGACGAACGGGATCAGGACCTCGCTGCCGTCGGGGCGTTCGACGACCAGCAGGTCCTGGTAGGGCAGGTGGGAGATCTCGGAGATCCGGCCGACGGTGGTGCCGTCGCGGGTGACCACGTCGAGATCGATCAGCTGGTGGTCGTAGAACTCCTCCGGGTCCTCGGGGACCTCGTCGGGGTCGACCTCGGCGATCAGGAGGGTGTTGCGCAGCGCCTCGGCGGCGGTGCGGTCGGCGACGCCTTCGAAGCGCAGCAGCAGCCGGCCGCTGTGGACCCGGCCGGTCGCGATGGTCAGCGGTCCCACGGAGGACGGGTCGGTGGCCAGGACGGCGCCGGGCGCGAGCCGGAGCTCCGGCTCGTCGGTGCGCACCTCGACGGTGACCTCGCCCTTGATGCCGTGGGCGCGGCCGATCCGCGCCACTACCAACTGCACGCTTGTTTCTCCCTTGACGACGACTACGGGCCGGGGCGGGCCGAAGCCCTCCCCGGCCCGAGCCGGTGTTCAACGTGTCAGCGGACCTGGTCCACGTCGACGAGGTCGACGCGGATGCCGCGGCCGCCGATGGCGCCGACGACGGTCCGCAGCGCGCGGGCGGTGCGGCCGTTGCGGCCGATCACCTTGCCGAGGTCGTCGGGGTGGACCCGGACCTCCAGCACCCGCCCGCGGCGCAGGGTGCGCGAGGCTACCTGCACGTCATCGGGGTTGTCGACGATGCCCTTGACGAGGTGCTCGAGGGCTTCCTCGAGCATGCTCAGGCCTCGGAGGACTCGGAGGTGGACTCGGCCGCAGCCTCGTCCGCCTTCTTGTCAGTCTTCTTCGCCTTCGGGGTGATGGCCTCACCCTTCGGCTCGTCACCGGAAGCCTTGGCAGCGGCCTCGAAGAGGGCGCGCTTGTCGGCCTTCGGCTCGGCCACCAGCAGCGGCGCCGGGGCGGGCTCGCCCTTGAACTTCTGCCAGTCGCCGGTCTTCTTCAGGATGGCGAGAACCGGCTCGGTCGGCTGGGCGCCGACGCTCAGCCAGTACTGCGCACGCTCGGAGTCGACCTCGATGCGCGAGGGGTTCTGCACCGGGTGGTACAGGCCGATCTCCTCGATGGCCCGGCCGTCACGGCGGGTACGGGAGTCGGCAACGACGATGCGGTAGTGAGGCGAACGGATCTTGCCCAGACGCTTCAGCTTGATCTTGACTGCCACGGGAGTGGGTTCTCCTGGATTTGACGTGGTTGGGCACGGCGAGCTGCCGCGTGGGGTTGCGGTACCCGAGTGCCCGATGGACGCGTCAGCCGGAGGAGAGAGGGGTCCTGTGCGACTGTCGAGTACAGCTAGCCATTGTGCCACACGCGTTTGGGTCAGCCGACCGCGGCCACCTCAGGGATCCGGAAGGGTTTGCCGCAGCCGCCGCAGACGATCGGAGCCTGTGCGAGGACGGACGGAACGACCCGGACATTGCGCCCGCAGTCGCAGACGGCCTTGACGCGGACGCCGCCCCCGGAGGAGCCGTGCCGGGCGGCCGGGCCCCGGAAGCTGCGGGCGGTGTCGGTGGCGGTCGCGGCCGAATGCGCCTTGAGGGCTCTGCCGAGCCGTTCGATGGTCGGGCGGTAGCGCCGTCTGGCTTCGGGGTTGAGCGTGACCAGCGAGAAGCCGCTGCTGGGGTGCGGCTCGTCGGCGTGGTCCAGGCCCAGTTCCTCGGCGATCGCCAGGAATCGGCGGTTGTGGTAGCGGCCTGCCCGGGAGGTGTCGCGGACGCCGCGGGCGGCGGCGATGCCGTGGACTGCCTCATGGAGCAGCCGTTCGAAGGAGAGTTCGGCGCCGCAGGCGGACGAGGACTCTCCGATCAGGGACTCGGGCGCGGCCAGGTCCGGCAGCTCGGGGTGGTGCCGTTGAATGTCGGCCCACGCGAGCGCCAGCTCGGCGGCGAGAACAGGCGGTGTCGTGCTCACGTCGTAACAACGAGCCAGGGAGGCTCAGTGTTCCGATTCCGGGCCATCCCAAATAATTTGCACGTACCAGTCAGTTTCCGGCCATGCGCCGCGTGGGAGGGCGCCTACCCCGATCTGCACAGAAGCCGCCCACCGGGCCGCAAGCCGGGACGTATCCCCGCGTATGCACCGGAGTGTCCGAGGCCGGGGAAGGCCCCCGCGCGCACCCGGGTACGCCGTACGGCGTAACGACGGCCGGCCACTACGGAGCGCGCCGCGGCGATGCTACGGGGCCTACCCGTGCGTTCCCGCACCGGCCCGTACCCCACCGTAGGGCCGCGCGCGGGCGCCGGGCGAGGGCGCACGGAGGTGCGGAAGCGACCCCGGCGGGAACGCTGGCGTGGCGGAACGGCGCCGACCGGGGCACCCTGGAACGGCGCTTCAGGGAGCGGCCCCGGCGCATACGGGGGCGCGCGGGAGACAACCCCGGCGCACCCCCTGGACGCCCGGACGGATGCGCAGTTGTCTGGGTTGCGGGGGCGCACCACGCGTGTTGACGGGGGCGATCGGTACGGCACAGGTTCGGTTCTCGGCGAATAGGGGCGCTATCGATGTCACCCACGCTCGTACGGCACCAGCTTCCGGACTCTGCTTCCCTGCGCTGTGAGGGCCCGCCCCTACCGGCCGGGTCGCGGGCGCGCGCCCGCGACTGGGCCGAGATCCAGGAGGGGATGCTGGTCCCGCTCTACGAAGCCGCGTACGACCGGCTGGGGGTGGGGCCGGGCACCCGGCTCCTCGGGCTCGGCTGTGGTTCCGGTCTGGCGCTGCTGCTGGCGGCGGCCCGCGGGGCGCAGGTGAGCGGGGTGGACGCGGACGAGTCCCGGCTGGAGCTGGCGCGCGAGCGGCTCACGCCGGACGGCATGCCGGAGCACACCCGGGTGGTCAGCGGCGGCCTGGAGGCGGCGGCGTCCGGGGACACCACGTTCAACGTGGTCACCGCGTTCCATCCGGTGGGGTGTGTGAGCACCGTCGAGGGGCTGGCGGCGTCGCTGACCGCG
The DNA here is from genome assembly GCF_000720175.1 of Streptomyces sp. NRRL S-337. Taxonomy (GTDB): domain Bacteria; phylum Actinomycetota; class Actinomycetes; order Streptomycetales; family Streptomycetaceae; genus Streptomyces; species Streptomyces siderophoricus. The sequence goes on along the minus strand of NZ_JOIX01000018.1, from coordinate 85,727 downwards.
GCGGCCGGGCTGGCCGAGCGCGGCAGCGCGGTGGTGCTGGGCGGCTGGGGTCCGGTGGAGCGGTGCGCCACGGCCGGGGTGCTGCGGGTGGCGCAGCGGCTGGCCGGTGCCGGCAGTGACCGGGCGGCCGGGTCCGCGGGGTGGCAGCCCAGCGGCCGGGACGATCTGGAGGACCTGGCGGAGCGGGCCGGGCTGCGGCCGGACGGTTCGGGGCGGGTGGCCTGCCCGTTCGGGTACGCGGACCTGACGAGTGCGGTGCGCGGGCTGCTGTCGACGGGCGTGTTCGACGCGGCGCTGCGGGTGGCCGAGCAGCGTCAGGTGGAGAAGGAGCTCGCGGAGGCGCTGCATCCGCATCAGCGTCCGGACGGGACGGTGTGGATGCCGAATGTCTTCCGCTATCTGATCGCGCGGACGCGGTAGCCGGCGCCCGGGGCCGCTGTCGACGCGCCGAGCCCCCGGCCACGGGGTGTGGCCGGGGGCTCGCGATGCGTACGGCGGGGTGCCGGGGGTCCGTCAGCCCATGAACTTCTTGAATTCCTCGGGGAGTTCGAAGTTCTTCGGGTCCTGGTCGGCCTGCGGCAGACCGAGCGGGTTGCCGGCCTGGGCGGCCTCGCGGCGGGCGGCCGCGGCCTGCTCGTCGGCCTTGCGCTTCATCGGGTTGCCGCTCTTCCGCTTGCCCTTGGCCTGCTTGACCTGCTTCTTCTTCCGTGCGCCGCCTCCCATGCCGGGCATCCCCGGCATGCCCGGCATCCCGGGCATGCCGCCCTGGGTCATCTTGGACATCATCTTGCGGGCGTCGAAGAACCGCTCGACCAGGTTCTTGACCATGCTGACGTCGACGCCGGAACCCCGGGCGATACGGGCGCGGCGCGAGCCGTTGATGATCGTCGGGTCCTGGCGCTCGGCCGGCGTCATGGACTTGATGACGGCGGCGGTGCGGTCGACCTCGCGCTCGTCGAGGTTGTTGATCTGGTCCTTCATCTGGCCCATGCCGGGCAGCATGCCGAGCAGCTTGCTGATGCTGCCCATCTTCCTGACCTGCTCCATCTGGGCCAGGAAGTCGTCGAGCGTGAACTCCTTGGGGCCCTTCGCCAGCTTGGCCGCCATCTTCTCGGCCTCGGCCTGGCTGAAGGTCTGCTCGGCCTTCTCGATCAGGCTGAGCATGTCGCCCATGCCGAGGATGCGGGACGCCATGCGGTCCGGGTGGAACGCGTCGAAGTCGTCCAGCTTCTCGCCGTTGGAGGCGAACATGATCTGCTTGCCGGTGACGTGCGCGACGGAGAGCGCGGCACCACCGCGGGCGTCGCCGTCCAGCTTGGAGAGCACCACGCCGTCGAAGCCGACGCCGTCGCGGAACGCCTCGGCGGTGTTGACCGCGTCCTGACCGATCATCGCGTCGACGACGAAGAGGACCTCGTCCGGGCCGACCGCGTCGCGGATGTCCGCGGCCTGCTGCATCATCTCGGCGTCGATGCCGAGGCGGCCGGCGGTGTCGACGATCACGACGTCGTGCTGCTTGGTCCGCGCGTACTCGATCGAGTCCTTGGCGACCTGGACCGGGTCGCCGACGCCGTTGCCCGGCTCGGGGCCGTAGAAGGCGACGCCCGCGCGCTCGGAGACGACCTGGAGCTGGTTGACGGCGTTGGGGCGCTGGAGGTCACAGGCGACCAGCAGCGGGGCGTGGCCCTGCCCCTTGAGCCAGCGGCCGAGCTTTCCGGCGAGGGTGGTCTTACCGGCGCCCTGGAGGCCGGCGAGCATGATCACGGTCGGCGGCTGCTTGGCGAAGCGGAGCCGGCGGGTCTCGCCGCCGAGGATGCCGATGAGCTCCTCGTTGACGATCTTGATGACCTGCTGGGCCGGGTTCAGCGCCTGGGAGACCTCGGAGCCGAGGGCGCGCTCCTTGACCTGCTTGATGAAGGCCCGGACGACGGGGAGGGCGACGTCCGCCTCAAGGAGAGCGATGCGGATCTCGCGCGCCGTGGCGTCGATGTCCGCCTCGCTCAGGCGTCCCTTGCCCCGGAGGTTTTTGAAAGTACTCGCCAAGCGGTCGGAAAGCGTATCGAACACGGCGGTCGTCGATCCTCGGGGTCGGGGGCGGGGTGCGGTCAGTCGGCTTCTAGGGTATCGGGCCCGGCAAGCGAACAGTTCCTGCCCTGTTTCCCGCCCCGTTACGGGACACCGGGCCCGCCCGCTCCCCGCACCGGTCCGTGCGGCTACTGCAGCGCCGCCTCCACCGCCGCCGCGACCTCGTGGGCCGCCGCGTCGGTCAGGGGCGCGCCATCGGTGCTGGTGACGTAGAAGGCATCGACCGCGTCCGCGCCCAGGGTGCTGATGTGGGCGCTGCGGACGGCCACCCGGGCGGTCTCCAGGGCCCGGCCGATGCGGTGCAGCAGGCCGTGCGCGTCGTGGGCGCGGACCTCGATGACGGTGGCGGTGCGGGAGCTGCCGGCGGCGACGGTGACCCGGGGTGGCGGGGCGTGTACGGCACGGGCCCGGCGGGCGTAGGCGCGTTCGCGTTCGGCGAGCCGGGCGGGGACGTCGAGGGAGCCGTCCAGGGCGCGGACCAGGTCGGCGCGGAGCCGGTCGGCCTCCGGCAGCGAGCCGTATTCGGCGGCCACCCGCCAGCTGAGCAGCAGCACCGGGCCGTCGCCGATCGGGTCCAGGAGCTGCAGGTCGGCGGCGCGCACGGCGAGCCGGTGCAGGGCCAGCACCCCGGCGGCGGCGGGCAGTACGCCCGGCTGGTCGGGGACGGCGATCAGCAGCTCGACGCCGACCGGTTCCGGTGCGTCCGCCGCGGGCGCGTCCTCGGCGGGGGGCTCGGCGCGGGTGCGCAGCGCGAGGACCGGGCCGCCGGTGCGTCCGGCCTCCATGGCCAGCCGTTCCTGTTCCGCGGTCGGCCCGTCGGCGCCGCGTGGTTCCGCCTCGGGTTCCCCGGCGAGCCGTGCCGCGACCCGTTTCACCAGGTCGGCGACGAGTCCGCCGCGCCAGGCGCTCCAGGCGGCGGGCCCGGTGGCCAGCGCGTCGGCCTCGGTGAGGGCGTGCAGGAGTTCCAGGGTGCGGGTGGTGCCGACCGCGTCGGCGACCGCGCCGACGGTCTCCGGGTCGTCCAGATCGCGCCGGGTGGCGGTCTCGACGAGCAGCAGGTGGTGGCGGACGAGGGTGGCGATCACCGCGGTGTCGCGGGCGTCGAAGCCGAGCCGGGCGGCCATGTCGCGGGCGATGGTCTCGCCGGCCACCGAGTGGTCGCCGGGCCAGCCCTTGCCGATGTCGTGCAGCAGCGCGGCGACCAGCAGCAGGTCGGGGCGGTGCACCCGGCGGGTGAGCGCGGCGGCCCGTACGGCGGTCTCGACCAGGTGGCGGTCGACGGTCCAGGTGTGGACGGGGTTGCGTTGCGGGCGGCAGCGGACCCGCTCCCAGTCGGGCAGCAGCCGGGTGATGACGCCCTCGGCCTCCAGCGCCTCCCATACGGGCACCGTGGGCGCGCCCGCGCCGAGCAGTGTGACCAGCTGTTCCAGGGCCTCGGCGGGCCAGGGCTCGGGCAGCGGCCGGGTGGCGAGGGCGGTGGCGCAGCGGCGGATCGCGGCGGTGGCCAGCGGCAGGCCGGCCTGGGCTGCGGCGGCCGCGGCGCGCAGGACGAGCACCGGGTCGCGTTCGGGGCGGGCGGTGCGGGCCAGTACCGCTTCCCCGTCGAGTTCCACGACGCCCTCGGCGAGCGGTGAGCGCTCCCCCTTGGCGGCGGTGCGGCCGGTCAGCAGGCCGCGCAGGACGGGCTTGACGGCGCGGGCGCGCAGCACCCGGCCGACCTCGCGCCAGGTGACGTCGGCGGCGTAGGAGATGGTGCGGGCGGCTTCGTAGGTCTGGCGGAGCAGGGCGTCCGCGTCGAGCACTCCGAGGGCGGCGGCGACCTGGTCCTGTTCCTGGAGGGAGAGCCGGTCGGTGGCGCGCCCGGTGGTGAGGTGGAGCGCGTCGCGGGTGTCGAGGAGGAGGGTGCGGGCGGCTTCCAGGCCGCCGCGGGGTGCGTCGGCGAGCCAGGAGGCGGCGACCGCCCGGAGTGCGGTGGCGTCACGCAGCCCGCCCCTGGCCTCCTTGAGGTCCGGTTCGAGGAGGTACTGCAGCTCGCCCTGGCGCTCGGCGCGCTCCTGGCACAGGGCGTGCAGCTCCGGCAGCCGCTTGGGGGCGCTCTCGCGCCAGTCGGCGTACGCCGCGGAGCGCAGCCGGGCGCTCAGTTCCGCGTCGCCGGCCAGGTGGCGGGCATCGAGCAGCCCCAGCTGCACCTTGAGGTCGTCGCGGGCGGCCCGGCGGGCCTCGGCGGGGGTGCGGACGGAGTGGTCGAGGGCCATGCCGAGGTCCCAAACGGGGTACCAGAGCCGGTCGGCGAGCGCGGCCAGGGCGCGCGGGTCGGCGCGTCCGTCGTGGAGCAGGAGCAGGTCGAGGTCGCTGCGGGGGGAGAGTTCGCCGCGGCCGTAGCCGCCGACCGCGACGAGTGCGGTGCCGGACAGGCCGGCGGCGGTGGTGTGCCGGGTCAGCAGGCCGGCCAGCCACTCGTCGGTGAGCCGGGCGAGGGCGGCGCGGCGGTCGGGTCCGGTGGTCTTCTCGTCCTGGAGCAGCCGCACCCGGGCCGCGGGGTACCCGCCGCCGTCCGCGGGCCCGGCGTCCTGTGCGGACGCTGCGGCCGGTCCTGTCGTGCCCTCGACGCTGTCGGTCAACTGAACGGCTCCTTGGTCGTGTTGTCCCCCGCCTGCCCCGTGGCCCCCGCCGTACGCCGGGGCCGCAGCCCTCGCGTGTCCTCGGCCCGCCCCGCATGCCCGGTACGGGCCGCGGCCGGACGGGCGGCCCTCCGCCGCGCGGGCGGCGGACGGCCGGCCGTCCCGGGTGCGTCAGAGCGCGTCCGGCCCCCGCTCGCCGGTGCGGACGCGCACCGCGTCGTCGACCGGGATGCTCCAGACCTTGCCGTCGCCGATCTTTCCGGTGCGGGCCGCCTTGACGACGATGTCGACGAGTTCCTCGGCGTCCGCGTCCTCGACGAGCACCTCGATCCGGATCTTGGGCACCAGGTCGACGGTGTACTCCGCGCCGCGGTACACCTCCGTGTGCCCGCGCTGCCGGCCGTAGCCGCTGGCCTCGGTGACGGTCAGACCGTGCACCCCGAAGGCCTGCAGGGCGTTCTTCACCTCGTCCAGCCGGTGCGGCTTGATTACTGCCGTGATGAGCTTCACGCGTCCACCTTCTTCGTCAGGGCCTCGCCGAGTGCCGGTCCCTTGCGGGCCGCGGTACCGCCGCCCGCGCCGGTGAAGTCGTACGCGGTCTCCGCGTGCGCGGCCTGGTCGATACCGGAGATCTCCTCGTCCTCGCTGACCCGGAAGCCCATCACCAGGTCGATGACCTTGGCAAGGACGTAGCTGACCACGAGGGAGTAGAGGAGTACGCAGACCACTCCGACGGTCTGCTTGCCGAGCTGATCGAAGCCGCCGCCGTAGAACAGGCCCTTGGCCTTGCTCTGCACCCCGCCGGTGGCGAACAGGCCGATCAGCAGGGAGCCGGTGACACCGCCGACGAGGTGCACGCCGATCACGTCGAGGGAGTCGTCGTAGCCGAACTTGTACTTCAGGTTGACGGCCATCGCGCACAGCACACCGGCGATCACGCCGACCGCGATGGCGCCGAGCGGGCTGACGCAGCCGCAGGCCGGGGTGATGGCGACCAGTCCGGCGACCGCGCCGGAGGCCGCGCCGAGGGTGGTGAAGGAGCCGTGCCGGAGCTTTTCGTACGCGAGCCAGCCGAGCATCGCGGCGGCGGTGGCGACCTGGGTGTTGACGAAGGCGACCGCGCCGACGCCGTCGTCGTTGCCGAGCCAGGAGCCGGCGTTGAAGCCGAACCAGCCGAACCACAGCAGGCCCGCGCCGAGCATCACCAGCGGCAGGCTGTGCGGCCGCATCGGGTCCTTCTTGAAGCCGATGCGCTTGCCGACGACGAGGATGACGCCGAGCGCTGCGGCACCGGCGTTGATGTGGACGGCCGTGCCGCCGGCGAAGTCGATCACGCCCAGGTCGAACAGCCAGCCGCCCTCGGCCCAGACCCAGTGGGCCACGGGGAAGTAGACGACGGTGACCCACAGCGTGATGAACAGCGCCCAGGCGGTGAACTTCACCCGGTCCGCGAGCGCACCGCTGATCAGCGCGGGCGTGATGATCGCGAACATCAGCTGGAAGACCGCGAAGACGTAGATCGGGATGGTGGTGGCCCCCCACAGCTGGGTCAGGCCGATGCCGCTGAGGCCGGCGAACGAGCCGTTCCAGCCGAGGAAGCCGCCGGCGTCGTCACCGAAGGCGAGGCCGAAGCCGTACAGGACCCACAGGATCGTGACGATGCCCAGGCTGATGAAGCTCATCATCAGCATGTTCAGCACGCTCTTGACCCGGACCATGCCGCCGTAGAAGAAGGCGAGTCCGGGGGTCATGATCATCACCAGTGCGGAGCAGACCAGCATGAACCCGGTGTTGGCCGGGCTGAGCGTCACCTTGTCTGCCGCGATCGTCAGGATGCCTGGGGGCATCGGCGTCTCCTCGTCGTCGATGCGGCCCGTGCGGGCGTGTTTCTGGTGGGCCGACTTCGCGATGAGGTTGTCGCAGGGTGGTTTCGGCCAAACCTTGCCGGTGTTTCACCGCAGTGACGAACACCGCCGCAGTGTTACGCCCCGGTGAACTCCGCGACCGGCCCCGCATTCACCCGTTCAGCCGTAAGAAACGCGCCACGCACCACAGCCCTCCCCCGAGCACGCCCCACCGCGCGCCACCGCCTCCGCGGGAGCGGCGCCGGCTTGGCGCACAAGCAAACCCGGCCGCGGTCCGCCGCCCGCATGACCTGGCAGGGGGGAGCCGAGTCGGGGTGTACGGGGCGGCGGCCGCGGCCGGTGTCCTGGGGGCGGGGCCGGTCAGACGGCCTCCGCGGTTTCCGGGAGGGAGCGGGCGAGGTCGTCGCTGAGCCGGATGATCTCGGCGACCCCGCCGAATTCCCGGGCGGCGGTGTCCACGGTCTTCCGCAGCCGGGTGTTGACCCGCTCGGAGCGGACCTGCCGGGCGAACGGGATGGCCTTCTGCGCCATCTCCGCGCAGGCCACCGGCTCCTTCTGCAGCAGCCGTACGGTCGCCATCCCGATGAGGTTGAGCGCGTAGGACCGCTGGTGCTCGGGGTCCTTGGCGAACAGCTCCACGGCCCGCTCCATGACGGGCTCGGCGAGCGAGGCGTACGTGGGGCTGCGGCCGGCGACGTAGGCCAGGTCGCGGTAGGAGTGGGCGTTCTCGGCGTTCAGCTCGGCCTCGGAGAAGAACCGGATCCAGTCCGGCTCGGGCTCGCCGGGGGTGATGTCGGAAAAGGTGTCCTCGGCCATCCGCACGGCCCGCTTGACCTTGCTGGGCTGGCCCATCCCGGCGTAGGCGCGGGCCTCCATCGCATACAACATGGCCTGGGTGCGCGGGGTGGCGGTCTCCCGGCTGCCGTACTGGGCGAGGTGGATGAGCTCCAGGGCGTCGTCGGGCCGGCCGAGATGGATCATCTGGCGGCTCATGCTGGAGAGGATGTACGAGCCCAGCGGGCGGTCGCCGGCCTCCTTCGCGGCGTGCAGCGCCAGCACGAAGTACTTCTGCGCGGTCGGCTGCAGCCCGATGTCGTAGCTCATCCAGCCGGCCAGCTCGGCGAGCTCGGCGGCGACCTTGAAGAGCCGCTTGGTGACCGGCTCCGGGTGCGTCTCCTGGAGGAGGTCGGTGACCTCGTGGAGCTGGCCGACGACGGCCTTGCGCCGCAGTCCGCCGCCGCACTGGGCGTCCCACTGGCGGAACATCGCGGTCGTCGACTCCAGCAGGTCCAGCTCGGGCTTGGAGAGCCGGACCGGCCGCCGGGCGCGGTCGTGCTGCGGGTCGGCGCCGCCCGGGGACGCCGGGACCGGCACCAGCCAGCGCTGCATCGGCTCGATGAGGCTGGGGCCGGCGGCGAGCATGAGCGAGGTGCCGAGGAAGCCTCGGCGGGCGAGCATCAGGTCGCTGCGGGAGAACTCGCTGATGAGATTGACCGTTTGGGTCCCGGCCCAGGGGAGGTCCACACCGGAGACGGACGGGGACTGGTGCGCGGAGCGCAGGCCCAGCTCCTCGATGCCGACGACGCAGCCGAAGCGCTCGGAGAACAGCTCGGACAGGATCCGGGGGATGGGCTCGCGCGGCTGCTCGCCGTCGAGCCACCGGCGCACCCGGGAGGTGTCGGTGCTGATGTGGTGTGCGCCCATCTGCCGCGCGCGGCGGTTGACCTGGCGGGCCAGCTCGCCCTTGGACCAGCCGCTGCGCATGAACCACGAACCCAACTGCGCGTTGGGCTTCTTGACGGCGTCGGTGCCGCCCGTGCCGCCATTGCCGCCCACTGAGAAGCCCCCATCCCGATTGCTGCTTGGTGCCTGGTGCGTGCTTGCCGTGTTGCCCGCTGCCTGGTGCCGTCATGCGAACCACCCACAGGCGGCGGGTCGTTGCGACGCCTGTCCGGGGTACATCTACCCGATCACGGATTCCGGCCACACCTTTTGGCCTGTGCTCGACCGGTGCGTTGCCACCGGCATACCCGTGCGAACGATGCCCCTCCGGGGTTCAGACACTGAAAGTAATCCTACGATCACGCCCCCCGCGAGGGCGATCGCGGAAACGCCACCATTCGCCACCCCTTCGAATGAACTCCGGGCGCTGCTCTCGCGATTGACTTGACACAGGTCGAGCACGTCCGGGCGGAACGAAGCACGCAGCGGCTCCCGCGGCACTGCGCACCACCCGGCGCACCACGACACACCACCGGCCCCGCGGGCCGTGGACGGAGCGTGCAGGGCGCCCGTCGTCAACCCACCGACTCGTAACCACTGCCAGGCACCACCCGTTGGAGGGGGTATGGGCTTCACGATCGGCGGTATCCGGGAAAGGCGTTCCGTCTCCCGGCGCCGCGCCCGCTCGACCGAGGTCACGGCGGTGGCGGAGTACACCGGGCTGTGGGGCTGGGACGTCGTCCCCGGTGCCCGGGCGGCCCGCACCGCCGGCGGCCGTCCGGACTGTTCGTGCGGCGCACCCGACTGCCCCGCGCCCGGCGCCCATCCGCTGGAGTTCGCCGGGGAGCTGGCGGCCGGGGCCACGCTGGAGAAGGCCGCCGCCACCTGGGCGGAGACCCCGGGGGCAGCGGTCCTGTTACCAGTGGGCCGGTCCTTCGACGTGCTCGACGTACCGGAGGCCGCGGGCCGCCACGCGCTGGCGCGGCTGGAGCGGATGGGGCTGCCGCTCGGCCCCGTCGCGCTGGCCCCGACCGGCCGGGCGCTGTTCTTCGTCGCCCCGGGTGCGGCCGCCGAGCTCCCGGATCTGCTGTACCGGACGGGCTGGGACGACGCCGCGCTCGATCTGCGGGCACTCGGCCCCGGGACCCATGTCACCGCGCCGCCGTCCGACCACGGCGGGCTGGGCCCGATGCGCTGGCTGCGCCCGCCGGCCCTGGAGACCGCGGGCCGTCCCCCGCAGGCCCGCCTGGTGCTGGGGACGCTGGCCTATGTGTGCCACCGCGCGCCGCTGTACGGCTGAGCCGCGGCGGCCGGCGCGCGGCGGCATGAGGTGCGGGCCGGACATGCGGAGCGCCCCGGTGCGGCCGGCCGTGGAGCCGGGCCCGCGTACCGGGGCGCTGCGAGGTCCGCACGGACGGGCGCGCTAGTCGCCGATAAGCGCATCCACGAACGCCTTCGGCTCGAACGGCGCCAGGTCGTCCGCGCCCTCGCCCAGGCCGACCAGCTTGACCGGCACGCCCAGCTCGCGCTGGACGGCGACGATGATGCCGCCCTTGGCGGTGCCGTCGAGCTTGGTGAGGACCACGCCGGTGATGTCCACGACCTCGGCGAAGACCCGGGCCTGGACCAGGCCGTTCTGGCCGGTGGTGGCGTCCAGGACGAGCAGCACCTCGCCGACCGGGCCGTGCTTCTCGACGACCCGCTTGACCTTGCCGAGCTCGTCCATCAGGCCGGTCTTGGTGTGCAGCCGGCCGGCGGTGTCGATCAGGACGACGTCGGCGGCTTCGGCGATGCCTTCCTTGACCGCGTCGTAGGCGACGGAGGCCGGGTCGCCGGCCTCGGGGCCGCGGACCGTACGGGCGCCGACCCGCTCGCCCCAGGTCTGCAGCTGGTCGGCGGCGGCGGCGCGGAAGGTGTCGGCGGCGCCGAGGACGACGGACTTGCCGTCGGCGACCAGGACGCGGGCGAGCTTGCCGGTGGTGGTGGTCTTGCCGGTGCCGTTGACGCCGACGACCATCACGACGCCGGGGATCTCGTCGCCGCCGTTGCCGATGCCGTTGGCGGTGTGGACGGTCCGGTCGAGGTCCGGGCCGATCAGCGCGAGCAGTTCCTCGCGGAGGAGCTCGCGCAGGTCGTCGGGGGTGCGGGTGCCGAGGACCTTGACCCGCTCACGCAGCCGCTCAACGAGCTCCTGGGTGGGGGCGACGCCGACGTCGGCGGTGAGGAGGATGTCCTCGACCTCCTCCCAGGTGTCCTCGTCGAGGTGCTCGCGGGAGAGCAGGTTCAGCAGGCCCTTGCCGAGGGTGTTCTGCGAGCGGGAGAGCCGGGCGCGCAGCCGGACCAGCCGGCCTGCGGTGGGCTCGGGGACCTCGACGGGGGGCGCGGCGGGCGCCTCGGGCTCCGCGGCCGGTGCCTCGGCCGCGGGGGCCTCGGCGGTGGGCAGCGTGACGTCCTCGACGGTGCGACGTTCTTCGTCGCTGGGGGCTTCGGCCTCCTCGCCGACGTGCGGTTCGGCGGGGGGCGCGGTGACGGAGGGCTGGGGGGTGGCCGGCGGGGGCGGCGGCAGCTGCTTCTTCTTGCGGCCACTGACGACGAGCCCGCTGATCGCGCCGAGCACGACCACGGCGATGACTACAGCAAGGATGACGTATTCCATAACCCCTCCAGTATCAGCCACGCCCCGTCGGCGGGGGCCTCACGCGCCGCATCCCGGCTCCCGCCCGGACGGGCTCGGAGGCTGGTCGGCAGGGTCCGACTGGACCCTTCGACGAGTGTGGGTGACACTCGTCGTCGTCGAGGGATCCAACGGTGCAGAATGGCAGAAGTTGGATCAAAGTACGATGGTGGACGGCCGCGCAACGCGCGTAGAGTCCTGGCAACCACACACTCTGGCCAGGCACCACAGCCGCTGCCTGCACCTCCTCCCCCGGGGGTGCCCCCCAGATCCCCGCACGGAGATAGCTGCACCTATGGGCACCAGCACCACGTCCACGTCCCGTCCCGAAACCGAAGGCGCCGTCGAGACCCGCGGCATCGAGCCCGTCCCGGATCACGAGCGCCGCGGACGCGTCCGCGAGCTGTTCCCGACCTGGGTCGCCGCCAACATCAGCGTGTTGTTGCTCACCATGGGGGCCTCGCTGGTGATCAACAACAGCCTGAACTTCTGGCAGGTGCTGATCGTCGCCGCGATCGCCTCCGCCGTCTCGTTCGGCATGGTCGGGCTGCTGTCGGTGTCCGGCAAGTGGGGCGGCGCCCCGGGCGCGATGCTCTCGCGGGCCGCCTTCGGCGTGCGGGGCAACTACTTCCCGGGCGCGATCCTGTGGGTCGCCCGCTTCGGCTGGGAGACGATCAACGCGGTCACCGGCGCGTACGCCATCCTGACCGTGCTGCACCTGGTCTTCGGCATCGAGGCCAACAACGTCCTGGTCGTCGTGACCCTGCTGGCCTTCGTCGCCTGTACGTTCCTGGTGAGCGGTATGGGCCGCAAGGCGCTGAACGTGTGCAACAAGTACTCGACGTACCTGTTCAGCGCGATCAGCGTGGTCGTGCTGGTCTACCTGGTCGCCACCGCGCCGTGGAGCTCGATCCTGCACAAGTCGCCGGGCTCGACCACCCTGATGATCGCGGGCATCGGCACCATCGCCGCCGGCGGCATCAGCTGGGTCCCCACCGGCCCGGACTTCGCGCGCTACCTCCCGCACTCCGCCTCCGGCAAGAAGATCGTCGGCACGACCATCTCCGGCGCGGCGCTGGTGCTGATCCCGATGGTCCTCATGGGCGGCGTGATGGCGGTCTCCAACCCGGAACTGGCCAGCCAGAACACCGACCCGATGTCCTTCCTCGGCCAGGTCCTGCCGCAGGCCATCGCGATTCCGTACCTGATCACCGCACTGATCGGCATGATGCTGATCAACAGCCTGTCGATGTACTCGGCCGGCTTCACCGCGCAGACCATGGGCGTCAAGCTGCCGCGCGCCCTGGCGGTCAGCATCAACGCCGCGATCAGCCTGATCGGCGGCCTGTTCATGATGCTGGTGGCCAAGGACTTCATCGGGCAGTTCATCGCCTTCCTGACGCTGCTCGCGGTCTCCTTCTCCGCCTGGATCGGCGTCTACGGCGTCGACATGTTCCGCCGCCGCAAGCTCGCGGTGCGCTACGACTCCGCCGGCCTGATGGACACCGGCCGCACCAGCCGCTACTGGTACGCCGGCGGCTTCTGCTGGCAGGCCATGACCGCCTGGGCGGTGGCACTGGCCGCGGGCCTGTGCTTCACCAAGGTCCAGTGGTTCGCCGGCCCGCTGGCGACGACCTGGATCGGCGAGAACGGCCTGGGCTGGGCGGCCACGATCGCGATCGCCGCGGTGGTCTTCGCGGTCCTCCCGGCGGCGAAGGAGTCCGTCCCGGCGTCCGGCGCCGAAGCACCGGCCGAGTCCCGGCAGCGGGTCGAGGTGGGCTGAGCCGCCGGCCTCACGGCGGACCGCGGCAACGCTCCCGCCCCCTGGCGACCTGACGCCACGTCAGCTAACGTCCCCTTCGCCAACCGTCCTTGGCGAAGGGGACGTTGCCATGTCCGCTGCCCTGTCCGACGCCACGCCCGGCGCCACGCCCGGCGCCATGTCCGACACCACGCCCGGCGCCACGTCCGGCGCCACGTCCGGCGCCACGTCGGAGACCGCGCCCGGTGCCGCACCCGGTGTCCGGTCCGCCCCGACCGCACCGCCCGCCCGGCCCGTCACGGTCCTGCGCGTCAACCTCGTCGACCCGGCACCCACCGCCGCCTCGCTCGCCGCCCGCTACCGGGCCGCCGTCGAGATGGCCGCCTTCGCGGACGACCGCGGCATCACCATGATCCAGACCGAGGAGCACCACGCCACCGGCAACGGCTGGATGCCCTCGCCGCTCACCTTCGCGGGCGCCGTCTTCGGAGCCACCCGCCGGATCGGGGTGACGGTCTCCGCGCTGATCACCCCGCTGCACGACCCGCTCCGCCTCGCCGAGGACCTCGCCTCGCTCGACCTGCTCAGCGGCGGCCGGCTGGTCACCGTCGCGGGCATCGGCTACCGGCCCGAGGAGTACGCGGCGCACGGCAAGGACTGGGCCGGCCGCGGCGCGCTCCAGGACGAGGTGCTCGGCACCCTGCTGTCCGCCTGGACCGGCGAACCGTTCAGCTACCGCGGGCGTACGGTCCGGGTCACCCCGCGCCCGTTCACCCGGCCGCACCCGCTGCTGCTGATCGGCGGCAGCTCACGGGCCGCGGCCCGGCGCGCCGCCCGGCTGGGCCTGCCCTTCTTCCCCAGCGCCCGCCTGCCCGGGCTGGAGGCGTACTACCACGAGCAGCGCGCCGTCCACGGCACCGAGGGCTGGGTGCTGCAGCCCCCCGAGCGGACCTGCCTGCTGCACGTCTCCGAGGACCCGGACCGCACCTGGGCCGAGTACGGCGGCCATCTGCTGCACGAGGCGCGGACCTACGCCTCCTGGCAGTCCGCGGGCATCCGGTCCGCGGTGCGTTCGGCGGCGACGGACACGGAGACGCTCCGCAAGGAGGGCGTCTACCGCATCCTCACCCCGGACGAGTGCCTCACCCTGGCCCAACAGGCTGGCACCCAGGGCTCGTTGATCCTCCACCCCCTGTGCGGCGGCATGCCGGTGGACGAGGGCTGGCGCTCCCTTCACCTCTTCGCGGAACGGGTGCTGACGCGGCTTTGATCCCACGCCGCGGGGCGCCCCCGCACGTACCTGTCTTTCCCGCCACGGGGCGCTGCGCTTTGCGGGGCCTCCCGCGTGGCGTGACGGACCTCCGGGGCCTTGTTCGTGGACTGCTGACGCTTTACGTCCACGAACAAGGCCCCTCCGGCCCGTCCCCTCCCGTTGGGGGAGTGTGCGGGCGCGTGGGGGCGCGCGTCGTACCGCGTACACCTGACGTCGCTGGTCAGCGGGAATAGCTCTGCTCGCGTGTCCGGTTGTGGCCCCGCAGGCACGACCGGCGGAGCGGCCGGGGAACGGAAAAGCTGATGCCCCGGACCGCCTGTCGGTCCGGGGCAACAGCTTGCACTGAGGAGTGGGCTGGCGGGGGGGTTAGCCCATCTCCTCCAACGCCTTGCCCTTCGTCTCCTTCACGAACTTGAGCACGAAGGGGATCGAGAGCAGGGCGAAGAACATGTAGATCACGTAGGTGCCCGAGAGGTTCCAGTCGGACAGACTCGGGAAGCTGGCCGTGATGGCCCAGTTGGCGATCCACTGCGCGGAGGCGGCGACGCCCAGTGCGGCGGCGCGGATCTTGTTCGGGAACATCTCGCCGAGGAAGACCCAGACCACCACGCCCCAGGAGAGGGCGAAGAAGAGCACGAAGACGTGGGCGGCGATCAGGGCCACGGTGCCTTCGGTGGTCGGCAGGGTGCCGGCCGCGGTCTTGGCGGAGAAGGCCCAGGCCTCCAGGCCGAGCGAGACGGCCATACCGACCGAGCCGATCAGGGCCAGCGGGCGGCGGCCGATCCGGTCGACGAAGATCATCGCGATCACGGTGCCGATGATGTTGATGATCGACGTGGTGAAGCTGTAGAAGAACGAGCTCTCGGGGTTGATGCCGACGGACTGCCACAGCGTCGAGGAGTAGTAGAACGCCACGTTGATGCCGACCAGCTGCTGGAAGACCGAGAGGCCGATGCCGACCCAGACGATCGGCAGGAAGCCCACCTTGCCGAGCAGGTCCTTGAAGCTCGACTTGTGCTCGCGGCGCATCGCTTCCTGGATCTCGGCGAGCCGGGTGTCGAGGTTGACGGTGTGGCCCTCGACCTCGGCCAGCACCTCCTTGGCCCGGGTCGTCTTGCCGATGGAGATCAGGTAGCGCGGCGACTCGGGGATCGCGAAGGACAGCAGGCCGTAGAGGACGGCCGGGATGACCATCACGCCGAGCATCCACTGCCAGGCCTCCAGGCCGGCGATGGTGCCGCGCTGCTTGCCGTCGGCGAGGTTGAGGATGCCGAAGTTGACGAGCTGGGAGACGGCGATGCCGATGACGATGGCGGCCTGCTGGAAGGAGCCGAGGCGGCCGCGGTAGGCGGGCGGCGAGACCTCGGCGATGTAGGCCGGGCCGATGACCGAGGCCATACCGATCGCGAAGCCGCCGATGATCCGCCAGAGGGCGAGGTCCCACAGCGCGAACGGCAGGGCGGAACCCACGGCGCTGACCGTGAACAGCACCGAGGCGATCTGCATCACCCGGATGCGTCCTATCCGGTCGGCGATCCGGCCGGCCGTGGCGGCTCCGATGGCGCAGCCGATCAGGGCGACGGCGATCACCTGGGCCAGGACGGCCGACCCGACGTCGTAACGGCTGCGGATCGCCTCGACGGCGCCGTTGATCACCGAGCTGTCGTAGCCGAAGAGAAAGCCGCCCATCGCGGCAGCCGCGGTGATGAAGATGACATGGCCGAGGTGTTCGGGGTGGGCCTTACGGCCTTCCGGAACCGTCGGCTGCGCGGTGCTGGTCAACGTGAACTCCAGTGGCCCGGCTGCGCTGCCGGGCGTAGGGGGCTGGCACTTCTAGTGGTGCATAGGTTGGGGGTACCCACCACTTGAAGGTAAAAGCAACGTTGCAGAGACTATGCCTTCAAGTTTCGAAGTCAATAGGCCGAGATGGATTTGTTTCCCTGCGGTTTGTGGGACGGTTCATTCAACTTGTGAATTGATCAAGAACTGATGCCACGTCGGACACGCGCTGCGATCAGTGCAGCCGCTGGCTGATGACCTTCGAGACGCCGTCCCCCTGCATGGATACCCCGTACAGGGCGTCCGCGACCTCCATCGTGCGCTTCTGATGCGTGATCACGATGAGCTGGGAGCTCTCCTGCAGCTCCTCCATGATCCGGATCAGCCGCTGGAGATTGGTGTCGTCCAGTGCCGCCTCGACCTCGTCCATGACGTAGAACGGGCTGGGCCGCGCCTTGAAGATCGACACCAGCAGGGCCACCGCGGTCAGCGACCGCTCGCCGCCCGACAGCAGCGACAGCCGCTTGACCTTCTTGCCAGGCGGCCGGGCCTCGACGTCCACGCCGGTCGCCAGCATGTCGTCCGGGTCGGTGAGCACCAGCCGCCCCTCGCCCCCGGGGAAGAGCCGCGCGAAGACGCCCTCGAATTCCCGCGCGGTGTCGTGGTACGCCTCGGTGAAGACCTGCTCCACCCGCTCGTCGACCTCCTTGACCACCCGCAACAGGTCGGCCCGGGTCTTCTTCAAGTCTTCAAGCTGCTCGCTGAGGAACTGGTGGCGCTCCTCCAGCGCCGCGAACTCCTCCAGGGCGAGCGGGTTCACCTTCCCGAGCTGCTGATACGCCCGCTCGGCCGCCCGCAGCCGCTTCTCCTGCTCGGCCCGCACATAGGGCACCGGCTGGTTACGGGGATGCTCCGGGTCGTCCGGCAGCGTCTCGCCCTCCGCCGGCGGCGACGGCGGCACCGGCTGGTCCGGGCCGTACTCGGACAGCAGCGCGGCCGGCTCCACCCCCAGCTCCTCCAGGGCCCGGCTCTCCAGCTGCTCGATCCGCAGCCGCTTCTCGGCACCGAGCACCTCGCCCCGGTGCACCGAGTCCGTCAGCTTGTCCAGCTCGGACTTCAGGTCCCGGGCCGTGTTCCGCTCGGCCACCAGCGCCTGTTCCCGCTCGGCCTTGGCCCGTTCCGCGGCGGCCCGCTCCTCGTCGGCCCTGACCACCGACACCTCGACGTGCGCCAGCAGCTGCCGCGCCCCGGACGCCACCGCCCCGGCCACGGCCGCCTCGTGCCGCAGCCGGGCGCGCCGCCGCTCGGCCCGCGCCCGCGCCTCCCGTTCCGCGCGCGCCCCCCGGTCCAGCGCGTCCGCCCGCCCGGCCAGCGCCTTGACCCGCTCCTCGTGCGTACGCGCCTGGAGCCGGGCCTCCATCTCCGTCTGCCGGGCGTTGGCGCCGTCCGCCGCCAGCCGGTCCCGTACGGAGGTGTCGGGCTCCTCGTCGCCGACTCCCGGCTCCTCCTCGGCCACCGCCAGCCGCTCGGCCAGCTCCTCGGCCTCCTCGGTGGCCCGGACCAGCGCCTCCTGCGCGCGGGCGGCCGCCGCGGCGGCCCGCTCGGCCTCGCCGGCGGCCGCCCGGGCCTGCCCGCCGAGCCGCCCCAGGTCCCCGGCGACCTTGGACTTCTCCCGGTCCGCGGCCCGCCGCCGCTCGGCCAGCTCCTCGACCAGCGCGGCGCACTCCACCCGTCGCGCCTCCGCGGCCCGCTGCTCCTCGGCCAGCCGCTCACAGCGCTCCGCCAGCGCCTCCAGCTCGGCGGCCGCCTCGTCGACGGAGGCCTGAACCTCCAGCAGGCTCGGCGCACCGGCCGAGCCGCCGTGCGCGAAGTGCGCCCCGAGCAGATCGCCCTCACCGGTCACGGCCAGCAGCTCCGGCCGCGCGGCCACCAGGTCCTCGGCGTCCTCCAGCGTCCCGACCACCACGACGTCCCGCAGCAGCCGGGCCACCGCGGCCGTCAACTCCGCCGGTCCCTGCACCAGTTGACCGGCCGGTACGGGCTCCGCACGCGGTCCGGGCACCCGGTGCACGGCGGCCGCGGCGGCGTCCCCCGGCCCGCCCTGCGCCGGCACCGTGCCCGTTCCGCCGGTCCCCAGCACCATCGCCGCCCGCCCGGCGTCCTGCTTGCGCAGCAGCCGGATGGCGTCGGCGGCGGTGGCCGGGTCGCTGACCGCGACCGCGTCCGCCGCCGCACCGAGCGCGGCGGCCACCGGGACCTCGAAGCCGGGCGTGACGGTCAGCAGCTCGGCGGCCGGTCCGAGCACCCCGCTGAGCTGCTCGGACGCGGCGAGCAGGGCGCCGGTGCCGTCCTTGCGGCGCAGCCCGAGGGCGAGCGCGTCGTGCCGGGCGGCGGTCGCCGCGCGCTTGCGCTCGGCCGCGGTCAGCGCCTCCCGGGCGGCGGTCAGTGCGGCGTCCGCCTCGGCCAGCTCCCGGCGCGCGGCGTCGTGCCGGGCCGCGCTCTCCTCGTCGTCCGCGTCCAGCCCCTCGACCTCGGCCTTGAGCTGCTCGTACTCCTCCTGGGCCACGGCCGCCCGCTGCCGGGCGTCGTCCCTGGCCTCGGCGAGCCGGCCGATCTCCGCCTGGGCCGAGGCGGCCCGTCCGCGGGCCGCGGTGACCTGGCCGCTGAGCCGGGCCAGGCCCTCACGGCGGTCCGCGATGGCCCGGGCCAGGTCCCGCAGCCGCCGTTCCTCGTCCGCCAACTGCCGCTCCAGCGCGGCACGGTGTTCGACGGTGTCCTCCAGCGCCCGGGTCGCCGCCTCCAGCGCGGCCGCCAACTCCGCCTCCTGCTCGCGGATCCGGGCCGCCTCCCGCTCCATGTCGTCCGGGTCGCGCCCGGTCCGCTCCTCGGGCGGGGCCGCCGTGGCGCTCTTGACCCGCGCCTCGGCCAGCGAGATGGTGCCGCGCACCCGCTCGGCGAGCTGCGACAGCTCGTACCAGGTCTGCTGGGCGCGCTGCACCCGCGGGGTGAGCGCTGCGACCTCCTCCTCCAGGGCCGCCTCCCGGCGCTGGGCGGTGCGCAGCCGCTCCTCGGCGGCCTGCTTGCGCTCCTTGAGCGCCGCCTCGTCGGCGATCTCCGCCTGTAGCGCGGCACGCTGCGTGACGAGGTCGTCGGCGAGCAGCCGCAGCCGGGCGTCCCGCAGGTCGGCCTGGATGACGGCGGCGCGCCGGGCGACCGCGGCCTGCCGCCCGAGCGGTTTGAGCTGCCGCCGCAGCTCGTCGGTCAGGTCCTGGATGCGGGCGAGATTGGCCTTCATCGCCTCCAGCTTCCGCAGCGCCTTTTCCTTGCGCTTGCGGTGCTTGAGGACGCCGGCCGCCTCCTCGATGAAGGCCCGGCGGCCCATCGGATCGGCGTGCAGAACGGAATCGAGCTGGCCCTGTCCGACGATGACGTGCATCTCCCGGCCGATACCGGAATCGGAGAGCAATTCCTGGATATCGAGCAGCCGGCAGGTGTCCCCGTTGATCTGGTACTCGCTTCCGCCATTGCGGAACATGATCCGGGTGAGGGTGACTTCGGCGTACTCGATCGGCAGTGCACCGTCGGAGTTGTCGATGGTGAGTGAGACCTCGGCCCGGCCGAGCGGCGGCCGCCCGGTCGTCCCGGCGAAGATGACGTCCTCCATCTTCCCGCCGCGCAGCGACTTCGCGCCCTGCTCACCCATGACCCAGGACAGCGCGTCCACGACATTGGACTTGCCGGAACCATTGGGGCCCACGACACAGGTGATTCCCGGTTCGAACCGGAGCGTCGTGGCGGAGGCGAAGGACTTGAAGCCTCGCAGGGTCAGACTCTTGAGGTGCACGCCGTTGGACTCTACCGGCCGCCCCTTGACGGACCACCCCAACATTCCGCCGCCGGCCCCCGCCCCCGGTACGGGCCCCGGCACCTGCAGATACCGCGCCGTTCATTTCGGTTTCACCGCGGAAAGCGAAGGGCACATCATGCGGTAAGGGAGGGGCGGCCCGGCCGGATCGGCCGTATCGATCACAGGCCGCATTGATCACAGGCCGCATTGATCGCGGACGGTATCCATCACGAGAAGTGCCGGGCCCACGAGACCGGGCACACAGGAAGTGCCGGACGCGGGCACCCAAGAAGTGCCGGACGGCGGACGAAGAGCCGGGAAACGACGAAGGGACGCCGAAGCGTCCCTTGCAGATCTTGAAGAGAGCGGTGCCTCAAGCGGCTGGCAAGCAGCCCTACCGGCCCTCGTCGGGTCAGGTGAGCGCGGGCTCCGCCTGGGGTACGTCGATGTCGAGCATCGAGTCGTCGCGACGTGCGGCAGCGGACAGCATGTCGTTTTCGGCCTGCATCCGGATCAGCTCGGATTCAAGGTCTTGGACGCGCTGCTGAAGCCGTCGCATCTCGGAGAGGACTCGGGGGTCGGAGCCGCCGACGTAACCGAGAAGCGCCTTTGCCATGATGGATGGTCCTCCACAATGAGTGACCGACCGAAGCGGTGTGGGTCGTGAGGGATTCGCACCCGCGGCTTGTCATTCTCTGGTGTACTCAATGCCAAACAGCTAAGGTGCGCGGGGATTCCAGAGTCTCACCAAACGGTTGGACGGTCAACACGATCACGCCCCGTATCCTCGGGCACCTGAGAGTGCGCGGCCGCGAGGGCGCTGCGCCGACTCCCCAGAAAGGTCCCGCGGGGGCGTAGAGATCATCCGTACAGCGGCAGCCTTGCACGGGTCGGCCGAGTTGGCAACCACCAGCGCTTATCTCCCGTAAGCAGCTGACGAAGACGCACCGCCAAGATCGCGGATAACGGCCGCACGGCCGGTTCCGGTGGCCGGTATCAGCGGATCTCGAAGCCGTCGTAACCGCCCCGCGGCGTGGCCCATATCTCAGTGACTCCGTCCACTCGCCCGGGCGTGTCACCGGTCCGCAGCCAATCGAGCAACCGATCGCAGCGGTCCTTCGGGCCCTCGGCGACCACCTGGACGCGGCCGTCACCGAGATTGCTCGCGAATCCGCTGAGTTCACCGATTCGCAGGGCGTTCGCACGAGTGAACCAGCGGAACCCCACACCCTGCACCCGCCCCCGTACCCATGCGGTCACGCGCACCTCTTCTTCCATGTGTGCACGTTAACCGGCCAATTGCTCAACGGGCACTTCGGCCCCATGCGTCATGGCGTACAGTCCCCCGACAGCGAAACTCACCCTTACGGGTGAGCGTGTTGACGCTGAGGACGGAAGGAAGACACCGGATGGGCCGCCATCGACGTCTTGCGAATCCCATGCCGGCAGCCCCCGGCCCACGGTCTGTTGACGCCCCGACGGCAACGATGCCGGCCGCCGGACCGGACGGCCCCGCGCGGCGCCGCTCGCACCGTGCGGCACGCGCCCGCGGTGCGGCGCCGGTGCGCACCGGCCTGCTCGGCGCCTCCGCGGCGATGGCGATGGGTGCCGTGGCGGTCGCCTCCGGACTGATCCCGGGCGGCAGCCACTTCGACGGCGGTACGGGCGACGGGCCCGGCGAGCGCGTACGGGCCGGAGCCCTGCCGGAGGCCACCGCGCCGCAGGGGACCCTCTCGGTGTCCCCCACCGATCGCGCCACCCTCCCGGCCAGCCGCGGCAGCGCCCGCGCCGCGGTTCCCGGTGCCACCGGCCCCACCACCCCGACGGCCTCCCCCTCGCCGCACCGCCCCGCCAAATCCCCCACCCGGAAGGCCGATTCACCCGGCCCCGCCGCGCCCACCGGCCACCCGTCGGCCGCCACGTCCGCGGCCGCGACACCGCGCCCCACCGCGTCCGCCTCCGAGGGCACCGGCAGCGAGTCGTCGGCCGAGGCCCAGGTGCTGGCCCTGGTCAACCAGGAGCGGTCCCGGGCCGGCTGCTCCCCCGTGACCGCCGACCCGGAACTGGCCTCCCTCGCCCAACGGTTCAGCGACGACATGGCCCGCCGCGGCTTCTTCGACCACACCGACCCCGACGGCCACACCCCCTGGGACCGCGCCGAGGCCCAGGGCATCAGCGACCTCGGCGGTGAGAACATCGCCCGCGGCCAGGCCACCGCCCAGGCCGTCATGGACACCTGGATGCACAGCCCCGGCCACCGCGCCAACATCCTCAACTGCGAGTACAAGACCCTCGGCGTCGGTGCCCACTTCGGCCCGGGCGGGCCGTGGTGGACCCAGGACTTCGGCTTCTGACCCGCGCAACGACCGGCCTTCTGCACATGTCCGGCCGCTGACCTGCGCCTGAGCCGCGCCTGACCTGCCCCCGCGCTCCCGGTGGGCGCACTGGTGCGCCGTTCCTGCGCCCTGCATACGCCACCGAGGCCCCCGGTAACTTCGCCGCCCATGAAGGGACTGGGGAAGTACTGGGGGTGGGCGGTCTTCGCGGTGCTCATCGCGGCCTGGCTGACCTCTGCGTTCGGGCCGGGGGTGCTGCTGACCCTGTCGGCGCTGAGCACGGTGTACTTCTTCTTCCGCGTTCCGGCGTGGTGTGGCGCCTCGGGGCGGGAGGGGACGTGCCGCAACAACAGCAAGGGCGTGCTGATGGGCTGTCATCTCCGGCAGCACAAGTGGCAGAAGTTCAAGCTGGTCGTCGTGCGGGAACGGTGGCGCCAGCTGGCGAGGGAGCTGTTCCCCAACGCGACGTCCGCCCTGGCGACGGTCGGTGGCGTCGTCGCGGTGCTGTCGGGCGTCGCCTCCGTACTGCAGCCGTTCTGGGGGAAGGGCTGGTAGACGCACGTTCCGGGGAAGGGCCGGCAACGGGGCAGGGCCTCTGACCGAGGTGCTGGTCAGAGGCCCTGGCGGCGCGGGCGTCGAGGCTCCGCGCCCGTGCCGGGCCCGCGGACAGCCCGTTTGCGCCGGTCAGACGGACAGCGCGGCGCGGCCCGCGAGGGTGACCCGGGCCTGCTCGGCGATCCGGCGGCCGAGGTGTTCGGCGGTGGCGACGTCGGCCTTGTGGACGCCCTCGGGGCCCTGGTCGTTGTTCGACTGGGCGGCGGCACCCAGGAAGAAGCCCAGCCGGTTCAGGTCGTTCTCGGAGGCGGTGGAGGAGTTCCAGCCCGGGAGCAGGTTGAGGCCGACCCAGGTCATGCCGTGCTGGGCGGCGAGCACCGTGAAGAACTGCAGGGTGTGCAGCTTGTCGCCGCTCTTGGAGGCGGAGTTGGTGAAGCCCGCGGCGATCTTGTCCTGCCAGGCGCGGGTCGCCCAGCGCGCGGACGTCGCCTCGGCGAAGACGTGGAACGCGCCGGAGGCGGTGCCCATGTACGTCGGCGAGCCGAAGACGATCGCGTCGGAGGCGTCGAGCTGCTCCCACTGGGCCTCGGTGATCTCGTCGACCTTGATCAGGTGGACGGTGGCGCCCGCCTCGGCGGCGCCGGCCCGGACGGCCTCGGCGAGGACGGCGGTGTGGCCGAAACCGGAGTGGTACGCGATCGAGACGACGGGCGCGGGCAGAGCAGGGGTGGTCACGGGGTCTCCTCGGAGGACGGTGCCCCGGGCG
This sequence comes from Streptomyces sp. NRRL S-337, assembly GCF_000720175.1. GTDB lineage: Bacteria > Actinomycetota > Actinomycetes > Streptomycetales > Streptomycetaceae > Streptomyces > Streptomyces siderophoricus. Next base: position 62,442 of record NZ_JOIX01000018.1, on the reverse strand, counting down.
GTGGTCGCCGGGGCGTCTGCACCGAGAAAAGCACTAACTTTTCGAAAGTGCAACCTCTGAGATAGCGCCCGCTGGTCAGATAGCGCTATCCAGCGGTGAGCGCTATCGCGGAGTATGGTGTGAGGATGGCGACGACCGAGACCGCGGACCAGGCGGACCAGGCGAACGAGGCGGCCACCGGCGGCTGTCCGGACGATCTGGCCTACGACGTGTTCGCGCGCAACTGCCCCTCCCGCGACGCGCTCAAGCACATCACCGACCGCTGGGGCAGCCTGACGCTGGGCGCACTGCTCGACGGGACGTTCCGGTTCAACGAACTGCGGCGCCGGGTCGACGGGGTGAGCGAGAAGATGCTGTCGCAGACCCTGCACGCGCTGGAGCGGGACGGGCTGGTGCACCGCGAGGCGCAGCAGACCAACCCGCCGCGGGTGGACTATGCACTGACCCCGCTGGGGCACCAGGTCGCCCGCCAACTCCGGGCGCTGATCGACCTGGTGGAGGACCGGATGCCGCAGGTGCTGGTGGCACGGGAGCGTTACGACGCCGAGCACGCCGCGCGCTGAGCCGCCGGCCTCGACCGCCCTTGGGGGAAGGGCCCGCCGCGGACCCGTTCAGGGGCGCGGCGGCCGCTGGCAGCGCGGGCAGAAGTAGCTGGAACGGTTCATCCACGGCCGGCGGCGGATCGCCGTACCGCAGCGGCGGCAGGGCTCGTCCTCGCGGCCGTAGGCGTCCAGCGAGCGCTCGAAGTAACCGGACTCGCCGTTGACGTTGACGTAGAGACTGTCGAAGCTGGTCCCGCCGACGGCCAGCGCGGCGCGCATCACGTCCCGTACGTGCCCGAGGAGCTCGGCGGTGCGCGGGCGGGTGAAGGTGGCGGTCGGCCGGTCGTAGTGCAGCTTGCTGCGCCAGAGCGCCTCGTCGGCGTAGATGTTGCCGACGCCGCTGATCAGTGTCTGGTCGAGCAGCGCCCGCTTGACGGTGGTCCGGCGGCGGCGCAGCGCGTCGTGGAAGGCGGCGTCGTCGAAGGCCGGGTCGAGCGGGTCGCGGGCGATGTGCGCGATGACGTCGGGCAGCTGGTCGGGGTCGCCGGGCACGGTGTCGTGCAGCGACAGGCCGCCGAAGGTGCGCTGGTCGACGAAGCGGAGTTCGGTCCCCAGGTCGTCGGCGAACCGCAGCCGGATGCGCAGGTGCTTCTCGTCCGGCGCGTCGTGCGGCTGGACCAGCAGTTGGCCGCTCATACCGAGATGGGCGAGGATCGCCAGGCCGTGGGTCACGTCGGGGTTGACGCGCGGCGCGATGCCCTCGGCGGCGGTCTGCCCGGCCGGGGTACCGCCGGTCACCGGGATCCAGAGGTACTTGCCGCGGCGGCGCGCGGTCCCCAGGCGCAGCCCGGTGAGGCGGGCCGCGAAGTCCTCCGCCCCGGCCGTGTGCCGGCGGATCGCCCGCGGATGCCGCACCTCGACGTCGTCGATGGTGCGGCCGTCGACCCACCGCTCCAGTCCGCGGCGGACGACCTCGACCTCGGGCAGCTCGGGCACGACGGACTCCTCGGAACGACGACGACGGGTGGGAAGGGCTCGGGCGGAAGAACCCGACGGAAGGTTTCGTCGGAGCGGCTTCGCCAGGCGGGAGAGGTGGGAAAGGCGGGAGAGGTGGGAAAGACTTCTGACCCCGTCCGGGGCGACGCGCGGTCGCCCCGGACGGGGTCAGAAGAGGTGCTTCAGTGTGCCGACGACGAGCCGTCGTCGGCGGTGGTGGGAGCCGATCCGTCCGGGCCCGGCGACGCGACGTCGCCGGAGGCCGCCGCCTTGGCCGCCTCGTCCGCCGCGGCGCGGATGGCGCGCCACGCGGACTCCGCCGCCTGCTGCTCGGCTTCCTTCTTGCTGCGGCCGGTGCCGGTGCCGTACGAGACACCACCGACGCGGGCGGCAGCAGTAAAGGTCTTCTCGTGGTCCGGGCCGGTCTCGGTGACCAGGTACTCCGGGACGCCGAGACCCTCGGTCGCGGTGAGTTCCTGGAGGCTGGTCTTCCAGTCGAGGCCCGCGCCCAGGCTGGAGGACTTCTCGATCAGCGGGTCGAAGAGCCGGTGCACCAGCTCGGCGGCCGCGTCGAGACCCTGGTCGAGGTAGACCGCGCCGATCACTGCTTCGAGTGTGTCGGCGAGGATGGAGGCCTTGTCCCGGCCGCCCGTGCCCTCTTCACCTCGTCCGAGGCGGATGAAGGCACCGAGGTCGAGGCCGCGCCCCACCTCGGCGAGCGCACGCGAGTTGACCACCGCGGCCCGCAACTTGGCCAGCTGGCCTTCGGGCAGGTCGGGGTGGATGCGGTACAGCGTGTCCGTGACCACCAGGCCGAGCACCGAGTCCCCGAGGAACTCCAGCCGCTCGTTGGTGGGCAGACCGCCGTTCTCGTATGCGAACGAGCGGTGCGTCAGCGCACGCACCAGAAGGGCGGACTCGAGCTGGTACCCGAGCCGCCCTTCCAGAAGCGTGTGGGACGAGGCTGTGTCCGCCGGAGTCGTTTCCTCCCCGCGCTTGCGGGATGCCGAATGGGCGTCTTCCGCCTTTTTGGGGCTAGACACAGTGCCTGTCACCAGCCGCTCAGACCTCGAGGACCTGGCGCTTGTTGTAGGTGCCGCAAGCGGGGCACGCGATGTGCTGCTGCTTCGGCTCGTGGCAGCGCTCGCACGCCACCAGGGTGGGGACCGCAGCCTTCCACTGCGACCGGCGGTGGCGCGTGTTGCTGCGCGACATCTTCCGCTTCGGAACAGCCACGGCTACTTCTCCTGAGGTTCATCCCCGCCGTCGCGGGGTGCGTTGTCCTTCTCGCCGTCCTTGCTGGTTTCGGCGAGTCCCTGCAGTGCCGCCCAACGGATGTCGACGGCGTCGTGGTGGTGGTCCGGGTCGTCCGCGAGCCGCACTCCGCAATCGGAGCACAGGCCCGGGCAGTCGTCCTGGCACACCGGCTGCATCGGCAGTGCGAGCACCACCGCATCGCGCAGCACGGGTTCGAGGTCGAACAGGTCGTCCTCGATGAAGAGGGTGTCCTCCTCGTCCTCGGCGTCGTCGCCGGCGTCCTTGTCACGGACCCTGGCGTCGGCGTCGGGGTAGGCGAACAACTCCTGGAAGTCGCCGTCGAGCTCTCGCTCCAGCGGCTCCAGACACCTTACGCACTCCCCCTTGACCGTTGCACGGGCGGTACCCGTGACGAGCACCCCGTCCATGACCGATTCGAGGCGGAGGTCGAGCTCGATCGGGGCACCCTCGGGCACACCGATGACCTCATTGCCGAGGTCCCGGGGGGCCTCGACGGAGCGGGAGACCCTCTTGAGCGCACCGGGACGCCGACCCAGCTCACGTGTGTCGAACACGAGAGGGGCACGGTGGTCGAGGCGGGCGTTGATGGCTTCCTGCTTTCTACGGGGTTTCGTGCCGCCCATGCTTCGCTGGGAAATCCGGGCAGCAGAGATCGCGGAAATACTCGCGACCGAAGAGCCAGGATACTGGAAGCACCCCGATAGGCCCAATCCGCACCCACTCTCCCCGGCCACCCCCAGACCGCGGGCGGGCCAGCCACCTACGGACCGGCCACCGGCCTCGTACGGGGCAGGCGCTCACGGGCCACGCGCAGGCCGGAGCCCGGGAGCAGCGTACGGGCCACGCGCGGGGCCGGAGTGGGGAGCAGCGCACGGGCCACGCGCAGGGCCGGAGTCGGGAGCCGTGCCTGCCGTACGGTCCGCTTGCCGATCGCGCGGCGGCGGCGTAGGGACCACGCGTCGGTCGGCCGGGCCGACGACCCGGCGCATCCGCCTGGCCAACCGCCCGGGGCCCGCACCTGGCGGGCGGGCTTACCCCCAAGGGGCGTCCGAACAGATCCCGTAGGGGTCACGAGGGCCCCCTGCGGGGCCACAACCAGGTGGAGGGCAGGGGTTATTCCGGTGCGCGGGGGCGCAACGGGGCGCAAGCGGGGTTACTCCCGGCGCGGGGCCACATTCGGAGAGCGGGGCGGGGGTCATTCCGGCGGCGGCGCGACGAGGCGCAGGCGAGGCTGTCCCGGCGGCGGCGCAACGGGGCGCAGACGGGGCACCACCCCGGCGGCCGCGGCCGGCGCCCCCCGCAACGGGCGCCCCCGCAGCCGGCGTCCCCGCAGCCGGCGGCTCCGGGGAGGGGGGCCTACGGGCGGCCCTCCTCGTACTGGCGGAGTTGGTCGAGGTTGATCATGCTGGTGTCGAAGAGGCTGGTTTCGTCCAGGGCGGCGGGCTGGGCGGGTGTGTGCGGGGCGTGCTGGGGCTGCTGGGGGACCTGGGGCTGGAGGTAGGCGTTCGGGTCGTAGCCGGGCTGCTGGGGCTGCTGCTGCCAGTCGTAGGCGTACGGGTCCGGGTGCTGGGTGTACGCGGCGGCCTGCTGGGGCTGCTGGTAGCCGTAGACGTCCTGCTGGGGGTAGGCGGCCGGGTCGGTGTAGTAGCCCTGCTGCTGGGACTGGAGCTGCTGCTGGTGCTGGTGCTCCTGGGGCTGCTCCTGCGGCACCACGGGCGTCTGCGGTTCGCGGTCGGCGCCGATGCCGGCCAGCTCGGCCAGGTACTCCGCGTCGGCCTGCGGCTGGGCGTTCTGCGGGTCGCCCTGGGCCGCCAGGTGCGCGGCGAGTTCGTCGATCGCCTGGGCGCCCTGGAGCTTGTCGCGGCCCCGGCCGACCGCCTCCAGCGTCTTGGTCAGCACGGCCTGGAAGGCGCCGAACTTGGCGTCCACGTAGGCGTCCGCGCGCTGCCTGAGGGTCTCGGGGTCGGCGCTGCGCTCGGGGGCCTCGGTGTCCTCGTAGCCCTGCTCGTCGAGTCCGGGGCCCCGGCCGAGCAGCTTCTCGCGGCCGCGGTCGACGGATCCGATGGTCTTGGTGAGGACGACCTCGAAGTTGGCGAGCTTGGAGTCGACGTAGTCGTCGGCCTCGGCGCGGATCTCGGCGGCCTCCCGGGTGGCCTCGGCGAGGATCCGGTCCGCCTCCTCCTGCGACTGCCGGGCGATCTCGGTGTCGGAGATCAGCGAACCGCGGTGGGCGTGCGCGGACTCGATGATCCGCTCCGCCTCGGCGCGCGCCTCCTCGACCATCTGCTCCCGGCCGCCGAGCAGCTCCTGGGCCTGGGCGAGCGACCCGGGGAGCGCGGCGCGCACCTCTTCCAACATGGCGAGCAGCTCGGCGCGGTTGACCACGCACGAGGCCGACATGGGCATGGACCGCGCGCCGGCGACGGTCGCGACGATGTCGTCGAGCTTCTTCTGCACGTCCACCTTGGACTCGCCACTCTCTGAGGGGTTGGAACGACGGAACGGGACGACTGTACGTCCACCGGCCCTCCGCCCGACACCAACTGACAGTACGTCAGGTAGTGCCCGCGGCCGGTGCGCCGGGTGCGGTGATCAGCTCTTCTTGCGCAGCCGTTCGGTGAGCGCGTCGAGCACGAACGGCGGGACCAGGTGGGAGACGTCGCCACCCCAGGCGGCGACCTCCTTGACGAGGCTGGAGGAGAGGAAGCTGTAGGTGGGGTTGGTGGGGACGAACAGGGTCTCCACACCGGAGAGGCCGTTGTTCATCTGGGCCATCTGCAGTTCGTAGTCGAAGTCACTGACCGCGCGCAGGCCCTTGACGATCGCGGGGATGTCGCGCTGCTTGCAGAAGTCGACGAGCAGGCCGTGGAAGGACTCGACCTGGACGTTGCCGTACTCGGCGGTGGCCCGGCGGATCAGGTCGATCCGCTCGTCGACCGTGAACAACCCCTGCTTCGACTGGTTGATCATCACGGCCACATGGACGACGTCGTACAGCTTGGAGGCACGGGCGATGATGTCCAGGTGCCCGTTGGTGATGGGGTCGAACGACCCCGGACAGACGGCGCGGCGCAACGCGGGTTCCTCGCTCTCCGATGCGGTCATGACACGCTTGCTGACGTCGGTTCGGCGGACGTCGGAGCGGCGCGACCGTACCAAAGCGTCCCCTCGCCGTAGCGACGGGCCTTGATCGCGGTGAAGCCGTCCGGCCACGGGAACGCGCCGCCTCTGGTGCTCCGTTCCACGGTGACGAGTGCGTCGTCGGACAGCCACCCCTGACCACGGAGTGTGAGCAGGATCTCGCACAGCTCGGCGTCGCTCACCGCGTACGGCGGGTCCAGGAAGACGATGTCGTACGGCTCGCCGGGAGGCGGGGCGGCGGCGGTCTGTTCGGCCTTGCCGGGCCGCACCTCGACGCCCGGGAGGCCGACCGTGCGGACGTTGTCGCGGATGGTGCGGACGGCGCGGGCGTCGGCCTCCACCAGCAGGACGTGCGCCGCGCCGCGGGAGAGCGCCTCCAGACCGACCGCGCCGGAACCGCCGTACAGGTCGAGCACCCGGGCGCCGGTCAGCGGGCCGTCCAGCGACTCCCAGGTGGAGAACATGCCCTCGCGCGCCCGGTCGGAGGTCGGGCGGGTGCCGTTGCCGGGTGGTACGGCCAGGCGGCGGCCGCCGGCCGTACCGGCGATCACGCGGGTCATGGGCCCGTCCTTACGTCGTGCGGGGTGGAGGGGGTCGGCGGAGCCGTGCGGGCTCCGTGCTCCACGATATTCCGTCGTCCGGCGGCGGGCGCCCGCCGGAGCCGTCCGGGCGGCCACCCGGCCCGTGATCGTTCTCACCCGGCCGCGGGCGCGCACGCACGGCGCGGCCCGCCGTCCCGGCTCGCTCAGCCCTTGTCCAGGTACTGCTCCCGTTCCTCGTCCAGCAGGGCGGACAGCGCGATCCGCAGCTCCGGATAGCCGGTCAGCTCGGGGTCGTCGCCGACCAGCGCGGTGGCCTCCTCGCGGGCGGCGGCGATGATCTCCTCGTCGTCGATGACCGTGAGCATCCGCAGCGAGGAGCGGACGCCGGACTGCGCCTGGCCCAGGACGTCGCCCTCGCGCCGCTGTTCCAGGTCGATCCGGGAGAGCTCGAAGCCGTCGAGGGTGCCGGCCACCGCGGCGAGCCGGGCCCGCGCCGGGCTGGCCTCGGGCATCTCGCTGACCAGCAGGCACAGGCCGGGCGCCGAGCCACGGCCGACCCGGCCGCGCAGCTGGTGCAGCTGGGAGACGCCGAACCGGTCCGCGTCCATGATCACCATGACGGTGGCGTTGGGGACGTTCACCCCGACCTCGATGACCGTCGTCGCGACCAGCACGTCCAGCTCGCCGGCCGCGAACGAGCGCATCACCTCGTCCTTGTCGTCCGGCGCCATCCTGCCGTGCAGCACCGCCACCCGCAGCCCGGCGAGCGGGCCCTTGGTGAGCTGGTCGGCGATGTCGAGCACCGCGAGCGGCGGGCGCTTCTCGGCGAGGTCCTCCGGCGAACTCGCCTCGGCCGCCGCGCCCTTGCCGCCGGCCGCGCCCTTCTTGCCCGGCTTGGGCGCGTCCTCCTCGTCGCCGATCCGCGGGCAGACCACGTACGCCTGGTGCCCGGCCTCGACCTCTTCGCGGACCCGCTCCCAGGTCCGCGCGAGGAAGTGCGGTTTGTCCTTCGCGGGCACCACATGGCTGGCGATCGGCGAGCGTCCGGCGGGGAGTTGGTCGAGGACGGAGGTCTCCAGATCACCGAAGACGGTCATCGCGACCGTCCGCGGGATCGGCGTCGCGGTCATCACCAGGAGGTGCGGCGGCTGTTTTCCCTTTCCGCGCAGGGCGTCGCGCTGCTCGACGCCGAAGCGGTGCTGTTCGTCGACGACCACCAGCCCGAGGTCGTGGAACTGCACCTTGTCCTCGATCAGCGCATGCGTGCCGACGACGATGCCGGCCTCGCCGGTGACCAGGTCGAGCAGCGCCTGCCGGCGGGCCGCGGCGCCCATGGAGCCGGTCAACAGCACCACCTTGGTGCCTCGTTCGGCGCCGCCCAGCATCCCTCCCTCGGCCAGCTCCCCCATCATCTCGGTGATCGAGCGGTGGTGCTGCTGGGCGAGCACCTCGGTGGGCGCCAGCATCGCGGCCTGGCCACCGCTGTCGACGACTCCGAGCATGGCGCGCAGCGCGACCATGGTGTTGTGCGTGACGGTGAAGTGGTCGGTCACATAGGCGTGGGAGGGGTGCGCGACGCTGATGCACTGGACAGGCCTGCGGCCCACGTGCTCGATGGCGCGGATGGCGCGCCGGAGGCCCGGAGCGTCACCGGCCCCCTCCTCGGGCAGCGTGATGTGGACGTCGTAGGCGCCCGCCCCGGTGTCGTGCAGCCGGGCCGCGCCGCCCAGGGAACGCACCAGCCAGGCGAGGTCGTCCGCCAGCGGTCCGGGGGCGGCGCGGAAGGTGTCCCCGGTGCCGGAAGCCTCTCCCCCGGCCTCCATCAGCCCCCGCAGCAGGGCCCGCCGGTCCTTGACGGGGGCATTGCGGTAGGCGGCCGGCAGGCCGTCCCCGGGGAGGGACCGGCCCAGGCGGTACGGGTCGAGCGGGCGCTCCCCGCCGTCGTCCAGGTCGACGGGGGTGGCCGGGGCGATGGACCACTTGGGCCGGCCGTCGGGGCTCAGCAGGTCGGCGCGGAGAGCGCGGGTCGTCAGGACCTGTTCGCCCGTGTCCCGGGACCCGACGATCCACAGGTGTTCGTCGTCGCACTCGACGGTGGAGCCGTCCGACAGCACCAGTCGCCACACCTCGCGCTCCCCCTGCGGGAAGACGCCGTCCACCATGGCGCGCTCGCCGCTGGGCACCACCACTTCGGTGCCGACGGTCATCTCCCCCATGGGCCGGAAGCCGCCCGGGGTGAGCACCAGGGCGTCCAGCGGCTGGGCCTTGCCGGAGCCGACCTCGCCCTGGAGGAGGCGGTGCATGGGGTGTTCGGTCGCCAGATCGTCGAAGATCTCCCGGCTGACCTTCTGCTGGCCTTCGGTGAGCGTGAACGGGAGCTCGGCGTCGAACGCGTCGAGGATGCCGTCCTTGACCAACTGCCGTGGCACGGCCGGGAGTTGGGTGTCGGCCAGGCGTCTGCGGGCCAGCGCGACCTGCATCACGAACGCCTCGTCCCACTTCAGCCGGTCCCGCGCGTCGGCGATGTCGGCCTTGCTGCCCGGCCGGTGGATCTTCAGCAGCGCCTCGGTGAGCGGGACCAGTGACCGGCCCTCCCGCAGCGCCTCGGGCAGCGGGTCGACGGCGTCCTGGGCGCTGGGCAGCACCGCGTCGACCGCCTTGGTGATCTTCCAGGAGGCCATCTGCTGGCAGGCGGGGTAGATCGGGATGAGCTGATTGGCGAAGGCGTCCACGGCGTCGCCTTCGGTGTCGCCGTCCAGGAGCGCGTATTCGGGGTGGGCGAGCTGGAGTTTGCGGTTGAAGAGCGAGACCTTTCCGGCGAACATCGCGCGGCGTCCGGGGAGCAGTTCCTTGTGCGGCTTGTGGATGCCCTTGCCGAAGAAGACCAGCTGGAGGCGGCCGCTGCCGTCCGTGAGCGTCACTTCGAGGCGCTGTCCCCGGCCGGCGTTGAACTTGTGCACCCGGGCGTCGGCGACCCTGGCGACGACCGTGACGTGTTCGTCCAGCGGGAGGTCGGCGAGGCGGGTCAGCTCGCCCCGCTCGGCGTAGCGGCGCGGGTAGTGGTGCAGCAGGTCCCCGACCGTATGCAGGTCGAGATGCTCGGCCAGCACCTTCGCGGTGGTGCCGCCGAGGATTTTCTTCAGGGGTTCGTCGAGCGCAGCCACGCGTCTATTGCACACCACGCCTCTGACAATTGCGCCGGTCCCGGCCGTCGGGGCGCCGTCACTCCACGCCGATGAGGAGTGGGGCGGTGCGCTGGCCGCCGTCGTAAACGATGGTGTCGACGGCGAGGTGGCGCTCGCGGACGTGCCGTTCCAGCCGCTCGGCGAGGGCGGCGGGCGCCCCCGCGCCGAGGACCAGGGTCACCATTTCCCCGCCCGCGGACAGCATCCGGTCCAGCACCGTCATGGCGGTGACGGTGAGGTCCGAGCCGATCACCGCGACGTCGCCGTCGATCAGCCCGAGGACGTCCCCGGCCTGGCAGACGCCCGCCATGGTCCACGACTGCCGTTCGGCGAGGGCGAGCTCGGCGTAGCGGGTGGCACCGGCGGCAGAGGTCATGGCGACCGCGTCCTCGTCGAAGCTGCGGTCCGGCTCGTGCACGGCCAGCGCCGCGATGCCCTGGACGGCGGCGCGGGTGGGGATCACCGCGACCCGGACGCCTTCGGTGCGGGCCTGTTCGGCGGCGGCCGCGGCGGTGTGCCGGAGTTCGGGGTCGTTGGGCAGCAGCATGACCTCGCGGGCGTGGGCCTGCCGGATCGCCTGCACCAGTTCCCCGCTGGCCGGGGGCTCCCCGGGGCGTACGGTGACCGCCGTCGCGCCGGCGTCGGCGCACAGACCGGCGAGCCCGGCGCCCGGCACCACCGCGACGACGGCCCGCGGTGCCAGGGCCGGCTCCTTGGTGCGGCCACCGCCGAAGTGCGTGATGCGGATCCGGTACGGGCGGCCGGCCTCGATGCCGACCTCGACGGCGGCGCCCGCGTCGTCGACGTGGACGTGGACGTGCCACAGCCCGTCCCCGCCGACCACCACCAGGGAGTCGCCGAGGCCGTCGAGCCGGCTGCGCAGCCGGGCCACGGCCTCGTCCGCCGCCTCCAGCAGGTAGATGACCTCGAAGGCGGGCCCGCCTGGTTCCGCGCAGCCGTCGGCCGCCGTGTGTGCCGCGACGTCGCAACCGGCGGCCTCGGGGAGCGGGGCGTCCGCCCGTACGGCGACGGGGGTGGCCGTGGCCTCTCCGGAGAGCGCGTCGGCGAGCGCGCCCAGCAGGGCCACGAGCCCGCAGCCGCCGGCGTCCACGACGCCCGCCCTGCCGAGGACCGCCAGCTGCCCGGGGGTCGCCTGCAGGGCCGTACGGGCGCCTTCGTGGGCGGCGCGGGCGACCGTGGCGGCGTCCCTGGCCGCTCCGGCCGCGCGGTCGGCGGCATCGGCGGCGGCGGTCGCCACGGTCAGGACGGTGCCCTCCACGGGGTGGGCGACGGCCTCGTACGTGGAGGCGGCGGCCCGGCGCAGGGCCCGGCGCAGGGCCTCGGCCGCACCGTCATCCGTCGCGGTGTCCGTGCTGTCGGTGCCGTCCGTCCCGCCGCCGGCCGCCAGGACGTCGGTCATCCCGCGCAGCAGCTGCGCCAGGATGGTGCCGGAGTTGCCCCGCGCTCCTATCAGGGCGCCGTGTGCCATCGCGCCGATCGCGTCGGCGAGGCCGGGGGCGGTGCCCGCCGAGGCGTGGCCGTCGAAGGCGGCCTCGACCGCCCGGGCCGCGGATTCCAGCGTCAGATAGAGGTTGGTGCCGGTGTCGCCGTCGGCCACCGGATAGACGTTGATCGCGTCGATCCGCTCGCGTTCCCGGCCGAGCGCCTCCAGCGCCAGTCCGCACCAGGAGCGGACCGCGGCGGCGTCGAGCGGGTACGGCACATCGTCCTCCTGGGTCACGGGCTGCACCGCACAGTAGCCGCGCACGGGTGGGGAGGCCGGGGCGGGGGCCGGGGGGTGCGTGATAGTTTCGTTCTACGGGAGCGGTCGTTGTATGCTGCTCCGGTTGCCCGATGAGAATCGGGCCATTTCCTCTCCTGACGGTCGCCGGTCGGGCAATGCACTCGGCCCGTCGGGATTCACCGTAAGTGCATCTGAAGTCTTTGGAGTGACCCGTGGCTGCCAACTGCGACGTCTGCGGCAAGGGGCCGGGCTTCGGCAAGAGTGTCTCGCACTCGCATCGCCGTACCAACCGTCGTTGGAACCCCAACATCCAGACGGTGCGTGCAGTGATCGGGCGCACGCCGAAGAAGCTGAACGCCTGCACCTCGTGCATCAAGGCCGGCAAGGTTTCGCGCTGACGCCTTAGTCGTAGCGCAGCCGGCCGGTTGCCTGGGAAGCCGGTCCACCTTCGGGTGGGCCGGCTTTTGCCGTTCCTGTGCCGCCTCGGGCGGTCACTTCAGCGCCCGTCGCGGAGCCGCCAGCCGTGGTCGACCGGCCCGATGCCGCCACCGAGCCGGAAGCCGGCCGCGATCGCGCCGGTGACGTAGTCCTTGGCCGCCGCGGCGGCCTGCGGGACACCGTCGCCCTTGGCCAGCTGGGCGGCGAGCGCGCTGGCGAGGGTGCAGCCGGTGCCGTGGGTGTGGCGGTTGTCGTGGCGCGGGGCGCGCAGCCAGTGCTCCTCGGTGCCGTCGGTGAGCAGGTCGACGGCGCTGTCGCCGTCCCCGTCCGCGGCGGTGAGGTGGCCGCCCTTGATGAGCGCCCAGCGCGGCCCGAAGTCCAGGACGGCGGCGGCGGCAAGGCGCATGTCGGCCTCCTCCCGGACGCGCACGCCGGTGAGCTGGGCCACCTCGTCGAGGTTGGGGGTGGCGACGGTGGCCGTCGGCAGCAGCTTGGTGCGCACCGCGTCCAGGGCGCTCTCGGCGAGCAGTGCGTCACCGTGTTTGGAGACGCCCACGGGGTCGACGACGACCGGGACGTCCAGTCCGGCGAGCAGTTCGGCGACGGTCTCGACGAGTTCCGCCGAGGAGAGCATGCCGGTCTTGACCGCCTGGACACCGATGTCGTCGACGACGCTGCGGAACTGGGCGCGTACGGCCTCGGCGGGCAGCTCCCACGCACCCTGCACGCCCAGGGAGTTCTGTGCGGTGACGGCGGTGAGCACGCTCATGCCGTGGGTGCCGAGCGCCAGCATCGTCTTCAGGTCGGCCTGGATCCCCGCGCCGCCGCCGGAGTCGGACCCGGCGACGGTCAGGACGCGTGGAGGTATGTGCATGCCGGCGAATCTACCCGCCCGCAGCCGGTGGCCTACTCGGCGTCGGCGTTGTCCCCGAAGTGGTCCCAGCCGGCCTTCACCCAGGGGGCGCCGTCCACCGTGACCTGCGGCAGCGCGGAGGGGTTGAGGACCTCGCCGATGACCTTCCACCGGGCGGGCAGCTTCACGTCCGGCGGGAACGTGGCCACGATCGCGTGGTCCTCGCCGCCGTTGAGCACCCACTGCATCGGGTCCACGCCGACCGCGGTGCCGATGTCGGACATCTGCGTGGGGATGTCGATCGCGGCGGACCGCAGGTCGATCCGGACCTTGCTGGCCTCGGCGATGTGCCCGAGGTCGGCGACCAGCCCGTCGCTGACGTCGGTCATGGCGGTGGCGCCGAGCCCGGCGGCCGCGGGACCGGCGTGGTACGGCGGTTCGGGGCGGCGGTGCGCCTCCACGAAGGCGCGCGGCGAGCGGAAGCCGCGGGAGAGGACCGCGTGCCCGGCGGCGGACCAGCCGAGCCAGCCGGTCACCGCGACCACGTCGCCGGGCTGGGCGCCGGCCCGGGTGACCGGCTCCTGGTTGCGCAGGTCGCCGAGGGCGGTGATGGCGACGGTGATGGTGTCGCCGCGGACCACGTCACCGCCGACGACCGCGGCGCCGGCCACCTGGCACTCGTCGCGCAGCCCGTCCATCAGCTCGGTCGGCCAGGTCGCGGGGAGTTCCGCGGGCACGACCAGGCCCAGCAGGATCGCGGTGGGCACCGCGCCCATCGCCGCGATGTCGGCGAGGTTCTGCGCGGCGGCCTTGCGGCCGACGTCGTAGGCGGTGGACCAGTCGCGGCGGAAGTGCCGGCCCTCCAAGAGGATGTCGGTGCTGGCGACCACCCTCCGGTCCGGCGCGGTGACCACCGCGGCGTCGTCCCCCGGCCCGATGCGTACCGCCGGAGTGGACGTGAGCCGGGAGGTGAGCTCCCTGATCAGACCGAACTCCCCCAGCTCGCCCACGGTGCCCTTCATGCTGTTGCCCTTCTCCTGTGTACGGGCCGTTGTACGGACGGTCCGTACGTGGCTGACGGTTGCGCCGCACCTGCCGTGTTCACCGCGCGGGTCTCCCCGCTCCGCACGGTGACGCGGTACCGTGGCGTCCCTTCTTCCCCCATGATCCTCGTAGCCGCCCTGGAGGTCCCGTGGTACAGGCCTACATCCTGATCCAGACCGAGGTCGGCAAGGCCTCGGCCGTCGCGGAGGTGATCTCGAAGATCCCCGGTGTGCTGCAGGCCGAGGACGTCACCGGTCCGTACGACGTGATCGTGCGCGCACAGGCCGACACCGTCGATGAGCTGGGCCGCATGGTGGTGGCGAAGGTCCAGCAAGTGGAGGGCATCACGCGCACCCTGACCTGCCCGGTCGTTCATCTCTAGCTCCCCCGTATGCTCGGCCGGGTGATCTCTTCGCGTCGCCGGTGCCGCCCGATCCTGGCCCTTCCCCTGCTCACCGCGGCGTTCGCCGCGGTGAGCTGTTCGTCTTCCGAGGACGTGGCCGTCCCGTCCCCCCGGGGCGAGGCGGCGCGGCACTGCCGGGCACTCCATGAGGAACTGCCGCGGACCGTCGACGGGCTGAAGCGGCATTCCGCCGAGCCCGTCTCCGACTTCACCGCCGTCTGGGGCGACCCCGCCGTGCAACTGCGCTGCGGGGTACCGAAGCCGGACGTCCTGAGACACGGGAGTGAACATTACAACCCCAACCCGGAGGCGGCGGAAGTCAACGGCGTCCGGTGGCTCTTCGAGAAGCAGGACGACGGCTACCGCTTCACGACCGTGCTGCGCAAGGTGTACGTCGAGGTGACCGTGCCCGGGAAGTACGCCCCCGAGGTCAATGTGCTCCCCGACCTCGCGGGCGCGGTGAAGAAGACCATCCCCGCGGGCGTCTAGCCCTCGCGCCGGCCGGCCGCGGTCCTAGCGCAGCCCGGTCGAGCGCTGCAGCGCCGCCTCCAGGAGGCGGTCGATCAGCTCCGGGTAGCTCACTCCGCTCTCCTGCCACATCCGCGGGTACATCGAGATGGGCGTGAAGCCGGGGAGCGTGTTGATCTCGTTGATCACGAACTCGCCGTTGTCCTGCAGGAAGAAGTCCGCGCGGACCAGGCCCTCGCAGGACGCCGCCTCGAAGGCCGCGACGGCCAGTTCCTGGACCTTCGCGGTCTGCTCGGCGGTCAGCGGGGCCGGCACGATGCCGGCGGCCGAGTCGATGTACTTGGCCTCGAAGTCGTAGAAGTCGTGCGCGGTGACCGGCGGGATCTCGGCCGGCACGCTGGCCCGCGGCCCGTCCTCGAACTCCAGCACCCCGCACTCGATCTCGCGGCCGCTGAGCAGCGATTCCACGAGGAACTTGGGGTCGTGCCGGCGGGCCTCCTCGATGGCCTCGTCGAGGTCCGCGAGCCCGTCGACCTTGCTGATCCCCATGGACGAGCCGGCCCGGGCGGGCTTCACGAAGAGCGGCCAGCCGTGTTCGGCGGCGAAGTCCACGATCTTCTTGCGGGCCGCCGAGGGGTCCTTCTCCCACTCCCGGGGGCGGATGACCTCGTAGGGGCCGACCGGCAGCCCGAAGGAGGTGAACACCCGCTTCATGTAGTCCTTGTCCTGGCCGACCGCGGAGGCCAGCACGCCCGAGCCGACGTAGGGGACGCCGGAGAGCTCCAGGAGGCCCTGCAGGGTGCCGTCCTCGCCGTACGGGCCGTGCAGGACGGGGAAGACCACGTCGACCTCGCCGAGCGCCTTGGGCACCGCACCCGGCTCGGTGTAGACCACCTCGCGGTGGGACGGGTCGACGGGGAGCACCACTGCGCCCTCGGTGGACTCGGCGAGCTCGGCCACGCTGGGCAGCCGCCGGTCCGTGATGGCCATCCGCTCGGGGTCGTCGGCGGTGAGCGCCCAGCGGCCGTCGGTGGTGATGCCGATGGGCAGCACGTCGTACTTGTCGCGGTCGATGGCGCGCAGTACGGCTCCGGCGGTGACCACGGAGATGGCGTGCTCGGAGCTGCGCCCGCCGAACACGACGGCGACGCGGGGCTTGTGGGAGGAGGTCTGGCTGCTCATATCGCGTTGAGGGTACCTGCTGACCGGGGCGGCGTCAGTGCGGCGGCCGCCGTTGGTGGTGTGGCGCCGGCACCCGCCGCGGGCGGCGGGGTTTTCGTGCCGGTTCGGTGCCGGTTCGGTGCCGGTTCGGGGCTGCTTTTCAGTGCCGCTCGGACTTGGCGCTGCGCGCCATCAGCTCCTTGAGGGCCACCAGCGGCGGCTTGCCGTCGTGGACGATGGACACCACCGTCTCGGTGAGCGGCATGTCGACGCCGTGCCTGCGGGCCAGATCCAGTACGGATTCGCAGGACTTGACGCCCTCGGCGGTCTGCTTGGTGACCGCGATGGTCTCCTCCAGCGTCATGCCGCGGCCGAGGTTGGTGCCGAAGGTGTTGTTGCGGGACAGCGGTGAGGAGCAGGTGGCGACGAGGTCGCCCATGCCGGCCAGGCCGGCGAAGGTGTGCGCATCGGCGCCCATGGCGAGGCCGAGCCGGGTGGTCTCGGCGAGTCCGCGGGTGATCAGCGACGCCTTGGCGTTGTCGCCCAGCCCCATGCCGGTGGCGATGCCGACGGCGAGGGCGATGACGTTCTTGACCGCGCCACCCAGTTCGCAGCCCACCACGTCGGTGTTGGTGTACGGGCGGAAATACGAGGTGTGGCAGGCGGTCTGCACCCGGCGGGCGACCGCCTCGTCGGCGCAGGCGACGACCGCGGCGGCGGGCTGCCGGGCCGCGACCTCCTTGGCGAGGTTGGGGCCGGTGACCACCGCGACCCTTTCGGCGGGGGCCTTGGCGACCTCCTCGACGACCTCGCTCATGCGCTTGGCCGTGCCCAGTTCGACGCCCTTCATCAGGGAGACCAGGATCGTGTCGGCGGGCAGCAGGGGCGCCCATTCGGCGAGGTTTCCGCGCAGCGTCTGGGACGGCACGGCCAGGACGGTGAACTCCGCGTCCCGGGCCGCCCGTGCCGGGTCCGTGGTGGCCCGTACGGCCGCGGGGAGCTCGACGCCCGGCAGGTAGTCGGGGTTCGTACGGCCGTTGTTGATGGCGTCGACCAGGGCCGCGCGGCGCCCCCACAGGGTCACCTCGCATCCCGCGTCGGCGAGCACCATCGCGAATGCGGTGCCCCAGGACCCCGTGCCGTAGACGGCGCAGCGCGTCACTTGCCTTCATCCTCCTGTGCCTGCTGGGTGCTTCGGGCCTGCTGGGGGGCGATCGCGCCCTCGGTGGCGGCGGCCGGGGCGGGCTCCGCGGTGGCGGCCCTGGCGGCCTCGCGGGCGGCCTTGCGCTCCTGGGCGATGGCCTTGCGCCAGTCGTAGGGCGCGGTCGGTGCGGGCTCGCCGCGCAGCTGGGCCAGCTGCTCGGTGATCGCGCTCATGATGAGGTCGGTGACGGCGCGCAGCACCTCGGCGGTCGGTTCCTGGTCGTAGTAGGCGCTCAGGTCGACCGGCGGCCCCGCTTTGACCCGCAGCGTCTTGCGCGGGAGGAGCTGGAGCTTCTTCTCCTTGGCGTACGGCGGCATCGCGTCGTTGGCGCCCCACTGGGCGACCGGGATGACCGGGGCCTTGGTCAGCAGCGCCACCCGCGCGGCACCGGTCTTGCCCTGCATCGGCCAGAGCTCGGGGTCCCGGGTGAGGGTGCCCTCGGGGTAGAAGGCGACGCATTCGCCCTTGTGGATGGCGGTGACGGCGGCACGGAACGCGTTGGCGGCGTCGGTGGTTTCCCGGTAGACCGGGATCTGTCCGGTGCCGCGCATCATCAGGCCGACAAAGCCGCTCTTGAAGAGTCCGGCCTTGGCCAGGAATCGGGGGACCCGCCCGGTGTTGTACTGATAGTGCGCATAGGAGAGCGGGTCGAGATAGGAGTTGTGGTTGACCGCGGTGATAAATCCGCCGTCGGCCGGAATGTGCTCCATTCCCTGCCAGTCCCGCTTGAACAGAACCAAGAGCGGCGGTTTGCAGATGACCGCGGCCAAGCGGTACCAGAAGCCGATTCTGCGGCGGGACACTGGGACACCCTCCTTGTGGGGACCTGCGTAGCTGCTACGGGCCGGCAGCCGCACAAGTGTCGCCCCAGGTACCCGCTATGTCGAGGACACCGTAACCCCGGCGCTCCCCCGGGTCGTCGGCGGCGGGTGAGAATGGCGCGGATGCGAAGAGACGGAGCGGACGGCGAGGCAGCGGCGGCCTGGAGCCTGGTGGTGCCGCTGAAACCGCTGGTGCGGGCCAAGAGCAGGCTGGCCGGGGCCGCCGGGGAGGACTTCCGCCCGCGGCTGGCCCTGGCCTTCGCCCTGGACACCGTGGCAGCCGCGCTGGCCTGCGCCGATGTGCGCGATGTGGTGGTTGTCACGGACGACCGGCTGGCCGCGGAGCGGCTCGCGGCGCTGGGCGCGCGGATCGTGCCCGACACTCCGGCGGGCGGGCTGAACGCGGCGCTGGCGCACGGCGCGGAGGCGGTCCGGGCGGGTCGTCCGGGCGCGCCGGTGGCCGCGCTGAACGCGGATCTTCCCGCGCTGCGACCGGCCGAGCTGGCCCGGGTGCTCCATTCCGCCGCGCTATTTCCCCGTGCATTTCTCGCGGATGCGGCGCATTTCGGCACAACACTTCTGACCGCGAGTTCCGGGGTGGAATTGGCACCGGCATTCGGCGGTGCGTCGCGGGCCCGTCATCTGGCGTCGGGGGCGCAGGAGATCACCACGCCGGACGTGCCGTCGGTGCGCCGGGACGTGGACACCGGCGAGGATCTGCTGGCCGCGCTGGCGCTGGGCGTGGGCCCGCACACGGCGCGGCAGGCGCCGCCGGTGGCGCGGACGGCTGCGGGGGCGGGCGGCGCCGGGGCGCGCACGGAGTCGTCCGGGCCGGTGCCGCCGCAGGTCAGAGCGTCTGGAGGGTGATCAGGTCGATGTGCCGGGCGTCGCCCTGCCCGGTGACCTCGATGCGGACCCGCTGACCGGGCCGGAGCAGCAGCAGCCCGCCGGCGTCGAAGGCGGCCGCGTCGAAGGGCAGCGGGGTGCCGTCGTCGAGCAGCACACTGCCGGAACGGGTCTGGGGGTCGTACGTGTACGCGGTGGCCTGCATGGGAGAGAGCCTAGACGGCGGCCGGGGCCGGAAAGCACCGCGGGCCGGGCTCCCCGGAGGGAGACCGGCCCGACGCATGGCGTCGCCGCTGCTGTGGGTCACCGCTTGCGGGCGGTGGTCTTC
Organism: Streptomyces sp. NRRL S-337; assembly: GCF_000720175.1. Classification (GTDB taxonomy): domain Bacteria; phylum Actinomycetota; class Actinomycetes; order Streptomycetales; family Streptomycetaceae; genus Streptomyces; species Streptomyces siderophoricus. The sequence goes on along the minus strand of NZ_JOIX01000018.1, from coordinate 43,448 downwards.
TTCGCGGTGGTCTTGCGCGCGGTGGCCTTCTTGGCGGGAGCCTTCTTCGCCGTCGCCTTCTTCGCGGGCGCGGTCTTCTTGGCCGTCGCCTTCTTCGCGGTGGTCTTCTTGGCCGGGGTCGCCTTCTTGGCGGCGGCCTTGGCGGGGGCCTTCTTCGCCGTCGTCTTCTTGGCGGTGACCTTCTTCGCGGGGGTGGTCTTCTTCGCCGCGGCCTTCTTCGCCGGCGCCGCCTTCTTGGCGGTGGCCTTCTTGGCCGCGGCCTTCTTCGCGGCGGCCTTCTTGACCGTGGGCGCCGCGGCACCCGTGAGGCTGCCCTTCGGGGCCTTCTTGACGGCGACCTCGCCACCCTTGGGGAGCTTCTTCGAGCCGCTCACCAGGTCCTTGAAGCCCTGACCGGCGCGGAAGCGCGGCACCGAGGTCTTCTTGACCCGCACCCGCTCACCCGTCTGCGGGTTGCGGGCGTAACGGGCCGGGCGGTCGACCTTCTCGAACGAGCCGAATCCGGTGACCGAAACGCGGTCGCCGGAGACCACTGCGCGGACGATCGCGTCGAGTACTGCATCGACGGCGTCCGCGGCGTTCTGGCGGCCGCCGAGCTTGTCGGCAATGGCTTCTACGAGCTGCGCCTTGTTCACGTCTTCCCCTTCGGAGACATTGCTGGAAGGAAAGTTTCCAAGCTTTTTCGCACGTTAGGCAGATATATACCGCAAATCAAACACGAAACGGGCTAATCACCCTTGTGCCGCAACGAACTCGACCTTCACGGACTTCCGTCGGCGTGCACATCTTCGGGATAACGACCTTCGTCGAGGTCTTCCATGAACCACTCCAGACGCCGTGCCGCGTCCGCAAGATCGTGTTTAGCCGCGGCCGTGATGACGAGCAGCTTCCGGGTCAGCGCCATCCGTACGCCCTCCGGGACTTGCAGTGTCCGCACTCTTGCGTGTGCGTCCTTGAGTCGGTCGGCGACGACGCCGTAGAGCTGGAGTTGGTCGTCGCGTTCCATGCGCTAATTGTGCCATCTGCGGCGAGTTGTCGCTTCACGGGGCCTCAACAGACGTCTCCACAAGCCGATGCGCCCCCTGCCAACTGCACAGGGGGCGCATCGTACGCAATAACGCTTTGAGCCAAAAGCCCGAGGTCAGACCTCGATGGTACGCGGCTTGAACGACGGGCGATTCGCCTCGTACGCCACGATTGACGGCTCCTCCCGAAGGGTGAGGCTGATGTCGTCCAGCCCCTCCAGCAGACGCCAACGGGCGTTCTCGTCCAGCTCGAAGTCCGCGCTGATGCCCTCCGCCCGTACCTGCCGGTCCACGAGGTCAACCGTCACCTCGGCGGCCGGGTCGGCCTCCACCAGCTTCTGCAGCCGGTCCACCGTCTCCTGCGGCAGGACCACCGTCAGCAGGCCGTTCTTGAGGGAGTTGCCGCGGAAGATGTCCGCGAACCGCGAGGAGATGACGGCCTTGAAGCCGTAGTTCTGCAGCGCCCAGACGGCGTGCTCACGCGAGGATCCGGTGCCGAAGTCGGGGCCGGCGACGAGCACCGTGGCGCCTTTGTACTGCGGCTTGTTGAGGACGAACTCGGGGTCCTTGCGCCAGGCCTCGAACAGGCCGTCCTCGAAGCCGTCGCGGGTGACCTTCTTCAGCCAGTGGGCCGGGATGATCTGGTCGGTGTCGACGTTGCTGCGGCGCAGCGGGACGGCCCGGCCGGTGTGGGTGGTGAAAGCTTCCATGGTTCAGACTCCCGCGGGCGTGGCGACGTCGGACAGGTCGGCCGGTGAGGCCAGATGGCCGAGAACCGCCGTTGCGGCGGCCACCTGCGGCGAGACCAGGTGCGTACGACCGCCCTTGCCCTGGCGGCCCTCGAAGTTGCGGTTGGAGGTGGACGCGGAGCGCTCACCGGGCGCCAGCTGGTCGGGGTTCATGCCCAGGCACATCGAGCAGCCCGCGTGCCGCCATTCGGCGCCCGCCTCGGTGAAGACCTTGTCCAGGCCCTCGGCGACGGCCTCCAGGGAGACCCGGACCGAGCCGGGGACGATCAGCATCCGTACGCCGTCGGCGACCTTGCGGCCCTGCAGGATCGAGGCCGCGGAGCGCAGGTCCTCGATGCGGCCGTTGGTGCACGAACCTACGAAGACGGTGTCCACGGTGATCTCGCGCAGCGGCTGACCCGCCGTCAACCCCATGTATTCCAGGGCCTTTTCGGCGGCGTGGCGCTCCGAGGCGTCCTCGTACGAAGCCGGGTCGGGGACGCTCGCCGAAAGCGGTGCGCCCTGGCCCGGGTTGGTGCCCCAGGTGACGAACGGCGCCAGCGAGGCGGCGTCGATGTGCACCTCGGCGTCGAAGACCGCGTCGTCGTCGGTGCGCAGCGTCTTCCAGTACTCGACCGCGGCGTCCCAGTCCGCGCCCTTGGGAGCGTGGTCGCGGCCCTGGAGGTAGTCGAAGGTGGTCTGGTCCGGGGCAATCATGCCGGCCCGGGCGCCCGCCTCGATCGACATGTTGCAGATGGTCATCCGGGCCTCCATCGAGAGCTTCTCGATGGCCGGGCCGCGGTATTCGATGACATATCCCTGGCCGCCGCCGGTGCCGATCTTGGCGATGATCGCCAGGATCAGGTCCTTGGCGGTCACACCCTCCGGCAGCTCGCCGTCGACGGTGATCGCCATCGTCCTGAACGGGGCCAGCGGCAGCGTCTGGGTGGCCAGTACGTGCTCGACCTGGCTGGTGCCGATGCCGAACGCCAGCGCGCCGAAGGCGCCGTGGGTGGAGGTGTGGCTGTCACCGCAGACCACGGTGGTGCCGGGCTGGGTCAGTCCCAGCTGGGGGCCCACGACGTGGACGACGCCCTGCTCGACGTCGCCGAGCGGGTGCAGCCGGACGCCGAACTCGGCGCAGTTCTTGCGCAGCGTCTCCAGCTGGGTGCGCGAGACCGGGTCGGCGATCGGCTTGTCGATGTCGAGGGTCGGGGTGTTGTGATCCTCGGTGGCGATGGTCAGGTCCGTCCGGCGCACCTGGCGGCCGGCCTTGCGGAGGCCGTCGAACGCCTGCGGGCTGGTGACCTCGTGCAGCAGGTGCAGATCAATGAAGAGGAGGTCGGGCTCGCCTTCCGCGCGCCGGACGACATGGTCGTCCCAGACCTTCTCCGCGAGTGTCCGTCCCATCGCTTTCCCTCCGGCCGGCCGCTGTGCCGGCCTTGCTCGTCCATGCGCGATCGCCCGCAGAAATCCCCCTGCCGGGCCTTACGCCGGGCCCTGGTCGAGGGCCACACCTACAGACTGACGACTTCCCTGGAAAATTGAACTTGCGTTTCACAGTGTGAGACGCGAGTATCGTTGCATGGACAACTCTAGCGGCGTCGGCGTTCTCGACAAGGCAGCTCTGGTTTTGAGTGCCCTGGAGTCCGGTCCGGCCACCCTCGCCGGGCTGGTCGCGGCGACAGGGCTTGCACGACCCACGGCCCACCGGCTGGCCGTGGCTCTGGAACACCACCGGATGGTGGCGAGGGACATGCAGGGCCGGTTCATCCTGGGCCCACGGCTCTCCGAGCTGGCCGCGGCGGCCGGTGAGGACCGCCTGCTGGCCACGGCCGGGCCGGTACTGACCCACCTGCGCGATGTGACGGGCGAGAGCGCCCAGCTCTATCGCCGGCAGGGCGACATGCGGATCTGTGTGGCAGCGGCCGAGCGGCTGTCCGGACTGCGGGACACCGTCCCGGTCGGCTCCACGCTCCCGATGAAGGCCGGCTCGGCCGCGCAGATCCTGATGGCCTGGGAGGAGCCCGAGCGGCTGCACCGCGGCCTCCAGGGCGCCCGCTTCACGGCGACGGCCCTGTCCGGCGTACGGCGCCGCGGCTGGGCCCAGTCGATCGGCGAGCGGGAGCCCGGCGTGGCCTCGGTCTCCGCGCCCGTACGCGGCCCCTCCAACCGCGTGGTGGCCGCCGTCTCGGTCTCCGGACCGATCGAGCGGCTGACCCGCCACCCGGGCCGGATGCACGCCCAGGCGGTCATCGACGCGGCCGCCCGGCTCTCCGAGGGCCTGCGCCGCAACGGCTGAACGACGCGGCACGCTCCCGGTCCCGCACGGCGAGATGCGCCCGGGACCGGGGCCGGGCGGCCGCGCCCCGGTTCAGGCCGCCAGCCGCTCGGCCGCCCGCTCCCCGCGGCGGGCGACCGGCACCACCCCGCGGGCCGCGCCCAGTCCGTGGGGCGGCATGTTCGCGTAGATGGTCTCGTACGAGCCGGCCGGGACGACATAGGTCTCGTGCCAGATACCGACGTCGCCCCGCCCCTCCCGGGCCCGCCGGTTGAAGGCGGCCCAGGCCGGCCGGTGCGCACCGCCCTGGTCGCTCGCGTAGGCCAGCAGCTTCTCCTTGGACTCCCAGTACTGCACGAGGCCGAAGTTCCGCAGTCCGGGCAGGAGGCGGTAGCCGAGCAACCCCCGCTCCGGATCCCGCGCCAGTTCCTTGATCATGGGCCCCATCGCCGAGAGCACCGGCAGCCAACTGCGCACCGCCCGCCAGTCGTTGATCCGCATCCCGATGAGGAAGACCACCACCTCCCCGGTCCCGTCCGCCGTCATCCGTCCCTGTACCGGCTTGCCGCTCATCGCAGCCCCCTTGGTCACTCCGAACGATGTTGGATAGCGTCGCTATCCATGCTTGGATAGTGTCACTCTCCAAGGAAGGACGCAAGAGCTATGCGACTGGCGGAGCTCAGCGAGCGCAGCGGGGTGTCCACCGCGACGATCAAGTACTACCTGCGCGAGCGGCTGCTGCCGCCCGGCCGCCCGGTCACCGCCACCCAGTCCGAGTACGACGAGGACCACCTGCGCCGGCTGCGGCTGATCCGGGCGCTGATCCAGGTCGGCCGGGTCCCGGTGAGCACCGCCCGGGACGTCCTGGCCGCCGTCGACGACGACTCCCGCGATCAACACTCCCGCCTCGGCGCGGCCGTCGAGGCGCTCCCGCACGGCCCGCGGCCCGACGAGGCCGACCCGGCGACCACCGCGGCCCGGCACACCGCCACCGACCTGCTGCGCCGCGTCGGCTGGCACTTCAACCTGGGGGTCGCCGAGCACTCCGGCGCCTTCCGCATGCTCGTCGCCGCCGTCGCCGCGCTGCACCGCCTCGGCTACCCCTGCGACACCGCCCACCTGCTGCCCTACGCCCGCCAGGCGGCCGAGCTCGCGGTCGTCGACCTGGACCTGGTCGAGGAGTACGAGACCCCCGGGGAGCAGGTGGAGGCGGCGGTGGCCCTGACGGTGCTCTACGAGCCGGTGCTGCTCGGCCTGCGCCGGCTGGCCGAGGCCGAGGAGTCCAACAGGCGCTTCCGGACGGGCAGTTGAACCACGGGAACAACGGAAAGGCCCCCCGCATGACGCGGAGGGCCTTTCCTTGTGCGTACCCCCGACCGGATTCGAACCGGCGCTACCGCCTTGAGAGGGCGGCGTGCTAGGCCGCTACACAACGGGGGCAAGATTTCCTGCAGTTGAGCCTGCCACGAGGACATGCTGCGCTGGGCTACCAGGACTCGAACCTAGACTAAATGAACCAGAATCACTCGTGCTGCCAATTACACCATAGCCCATGGTGGTTTAGACCAGTACCCCCGACCGGATTCGAACCGGCGCTACCGCCTTGAGAGGGCGGCGTGCTAGGCCGCTACACAACGGGGGCCCTAGCGATCCCATCCGGCCGGAGCCAGATGTTGTCACCGCAATATCACCGGGAGCGACCCTGGTGATCTACGGGATGGATCCGTACCCCCGACCGGATTCGAACCGGCGCTACTGCCTTGAGAGGGCAGCGTGCTAGGCCGCTACACAACGGGGGCTTTGCAGATGAGCTCTGCGAGCTGGCCTACCAGGACTCGAACCTAGACTAACTGAACCAGAATCAGTCGTGCTGCCAATTACACCATAGGCCATCAAAGCACAACCCCCTGCGGGGGTGGTATTTGACTTACGCTTCCCGGCCGGGCCTCTCGGCCCTCTCGGGCGGCGCAGGAAGAACATTACCTGATCGTGGACGGGGCTCCAAAACCGATAACCTCGGGCAGCTCAGCCAGGGTCGCGATCCGCCGCACCCCGGCCGGCAGCTCCCCGCCGGCGCCCGTACGGTCCAGCCAGACGGCGCCCAGCCCGGCGTCCCGGGCACCGAGCGCATCGATGTCGAGCCGGTCGCCGACGTAGACCACCTCTTCGGGCCCGAGGCCCAGCGCGGCACAGGCGCCGTGGAAGGCCTCCGCCGCGGGCTTGGCGTGCCCCAGCTCGTCCGCGCACAGCACCGCCTCGAAGTGGGTGCGGATGCCCAGCCTGGTCAGCTTGCGCTCCTGGTTGGCGACGGAGGAATTGGACAGCACGGCCTGCCGCACCAGCGGCGCCAGCGCCGTCAGCGCGGGCTCGGAATCCGGGAAGAGCACCCAGGACGCTTCGTAGTGCGCGATGTACCTCGCGAACCAGGCGTCCGCCTCCGCGTCACTGAGCGCGACGCCCAGGAACGTCCGGGCGCGCTCCCTGCGGTGGTCGAGGAATCCCAGCTCACCGGCGAGGAAGCGGGCGAACTCGGTCTCCATGGCCGCGCGCCACCGCGTCAGCGCCGCCTCCTCCCCGCCGTAGGCGGCCAGCAGTCCTTCGGCGCGCAGGTGCCGCAGCGCACCGGCGCGGTCCGACCCGGTGTAGTCGAAGAGGGTGTCGTCGATGTCCCACAGGACGGCACGGAGGGGCATGACGGCAATCTAACGCGCCGGGGCCGCGCCGGGAGGACATATGCCGAGGGCCCGGAAGCCGGAGCGGCTTCCGGGCCCTCGGGCGCCCGTAGGGGGTCAGCCGGCCAGCTTGGCCAGCGCGGCGTCGATGCGGGCGATGGTGCGCTCCTTGCCGAGGACTTCGAGGGACTCGAAGAGCGGCAGGCCGACCGTGCGGCCGGTGACGGCCACCCGGACCGGGGCCTGGGCCTTGCCGAGCTTGAGGCCGTGCTCCTCGCCGGCGGCCAGGACGGCCTCCTTGAGGGGCTCGGGACCGGCGTTCCAGTCGGCGGCGGCGAGCTTGGCCCGGGCGGTGGTGAGCAGGGCGACCGGGTCGCCCTTCATGGCCTTGGTCCAGGACGCCTCGTCCTCCACCGGCTCCTTGCGGAACAGGAAGTCGACATTGGCGGTGATGTCGGACAGGACCGTGAGGCGGGTCTGGGCGTGCGGGGCGATCGCGCGCCAGGCAGCCTCGTCGAAGTCCGCCGGCTCCCAGTTGGCGAACGGGGCCTTCAGCCAGGGCTCGCACCGCTTGATGAAGTCCTCGACGTCCAGCTGCCGGATGTGGTCGGCGTTGATCGCCTCGGCCTTCTTCAGGTCGAAGCGGGCCGGGTTGGCGTTGACGTCCTCGATCTCGAACTTCTCGATCAGCTCGGACACCGAGAAGATGTCCTGGTCGGCGGAGAACGACCAGCCGAGCAGCGCGAGGTAGTTGAGCAGGCCCTCGGGCAGGAAGCCGCGCTCGCGGTAGAGGTTGAGCGAGGCCTGCGGGTCGCGCTTGGAGAGCTTCTTGTTGCCCTCGCCCATGACGTACGGCAGGTGGCCGAACGCGGGGATCGACGAGGCGACGCCCAGCTCGATCAGCGCCTTGTACAGGGCGATCTGGCGGGGGGTCGAGGACAGCAGGTCCTCGCCGCGCAGGACGTGGGTGATGCCCATCAGGGCGTCGTCGACCGGGTTGACGAGGGTGTAGAGGGGCGCGCCGTTGGCCCGGACGATGCCGTAGTCCGGGACGTTGTCCGGCGTGAAGGTCAGCTCGCCGCGGACCAGGTCGGTGAAGGTGATCGGCTCGTCGGGCATCCGGAAGCGGACGATCGAGCTGCGGCCCTCGGCCTCGTACGCGGACTTCTGCTCGGCGGTCAGCTCGCGGCAGGTGCCGTCGTAACCGGAGGGCCGGCCGGCCTTGCGGGCGGCCTCGCGGCGCTCGTCGAGCTCCTCGGTGGTGCAGTAGCAGGGGTACGCGTGGCCGGCGGCGAGCAGCTTCTCGGCGATGTCCTTGTAGAGGTCCATCCGCTGGGACTGGCGGTACGGCGCGTGCGGGCCGCCGACCTCGGGGCCTTCGTCCCAGTCGAAGCCGAGCCAGTGGAAGGAGTCCAGCAGCTGGTTGTAGGACTCCTCGGAGTCGCGGGCCGCGTCGGTGTCCTCGATCCGGAAGACCAGGGTGCCCTTGTGGTGCCGCGCGTAGGCCCAGTTGAACAGGGCGGTGCGGATCAGGCCGACATGGGGGTTACCGGTCGGGGAGGGACAGAAACGTACGCGGACGGGGGTCGCGTTAGCCACGCTTGATCACCTTGTTGGTGAGAGTGCCGATGCCTTCGATGGTGACGGCGACCTCGTCGCCGACGTTGAGGGGGCCGACCCCGGCCGGGGTGCCCGTGAGGATGACGTCGCCGGGGAGCAGGGTCATCGCCTCGGTGATGTGGACGATCAGGTCCTCGATCGGGCGGACCATGTCGCTGGTGCGGCCGAGCTGGCGCTGTTCGCCGTTGACCGTGCACTGGATCGCCAGGCCGGCGGCGACGTCGGCGGGGTCCAGCCCGGTCTCGACCCAGGGGCCGAGCGGGCAGGAGCTGTCGAAGCCCTTGGCCCGGGCCCACTGCTTCTCGCGCTGCTGGACGTCGCGCGCGGTGACGTCGTTGGCGCAGGTGTAGCCGAGGATGACGTCCTTGGCACGCTCGCGGGGCACCTCGCGGCACATCCGCCCGATGACGACGGCGAGCTCCGCCTCGTGGTGCACCTCCTGGGAGAAGGAGGGGTAGGCGATGGGGTCGCCGGGGCCGATCACCGAGGTGGACGGCTTGAAGAAGGTGACCGGCACGTCCGGGACGGCGTTGCCCAGCTCCGCGGCGTGTTCGGCGTAGTTGCGGCCCACGCAGACGACCTTGTTGGGCAGCACGGGGGGCAGCAGCCGGACCTTGTCGAGGGGAACCTTCTGGCCCGAGCGCTCGAATTCCGCGAAGGGATGACCCTTGATGACGTCGAGTTCGTCGCCTTCGAGGACGCCGAAGCCGACGTTGCCGTCGATGGAGAATCTGGCGATGCGCACGGGTGCCGCTGCCCCTCAGTGATCATTGACCGGAGTTGACACTCCAGGCTATCGCCCCTGTTCGGGCGCGCGCTCACCTATTGGGGCGGCGAGGCGGTACGCGGCCGCTGCCCTTCCGTCGCGTGACTAGGCGCTGACGCCCTGCTCGGGGACGTCCATCAGGACGGTGCGCCGCGGGTTGGCGGTCTGCGTGGGGAGATCGACGGTGTGCTCCGGGGCCTCGAAGAGGGTGGCTCCGAGCTCCTCGGCGTCCTTGAGATGGGCCAGGGTGGTGCGCCGCGGGTTGGCTATGTTGCGGAACATCATCGTCGTCTTCACTTCGGTATGCCTCGTGTGGTCGGAAGCTGGGGATCGGCCGGTGAAAAAGCCGTTGCGGAAACCTGTCTTGTCAGTTTCGGCAACTGTGTAAAGCGTCAGGCTATGCGCGCTATTCCCTCCGAAGTGATGGGGAACTCAACGATCTTCCTGTGAGTTTGCTCACGAGTCGTGCGACAAAAGCCGCATTTTCCTTGATCAACATCCTTGGGCGAATCGGACAATGGCGGATTGAAGCGCACGTTCCGCTCCCGATCACCGCACCTGGGACAGCCGCCGAAGGCGTACGACTCGCGGAGATACGTCCGATACCTCCAGGGGCTTCTTCTACAACTCGTGACGCGTCCCGTACATTGCGTCATCCATGTCACAGCCACCCGCTCCGCTCTTGTTGGAGATCCGGCACTGTGCTGGAATTCCACGGACCGCCGCACGTTTCAGCCGGCGCGCAGGGCGCAAGGTGGCGCCGCGCGGTGGTGCCGCTCTCTCGGCCAGAGGGGGCAGCCCGCCGGTCATTCACGACCGCCATGGGGGATTCACGGCCCCCAATACGACTCGACACCGTCCCGCCGAGGTGGGACGCCTGGTCCAGAGGTTGCGACGCTAGTGCAGGGACGTTTCAAGAGGGATGGCAGCGCTGCGGCGGAACCGGAGCTGCGCGGCGGAACCGACCGCGCCTCCTCGCCCCAGCGCGACCGCAACAACCCGGCGGGCGGCCTCACGTCGTCCGACCACAGCGGCCAGGCGCCGGGCGGTGATGCCGCGGACACCGGTGCGCCCAAGGCCGCGACCGGACCCGGTTCGCGAATAGCGCTGCGCAACTGGCGCATCAGCACCCGACTGGTCTCCCTGCTCGCGCTGCCCGTGGTCGCCGCCACCACGCTCGGCGGCATGCGCATCGCCACGCAGCTGGACAACATCGACCAGCTCGACAAGATGCAGATGCTCACCGAGATGACCCGGCAGGCGACCGAGCTCGCCGACGCGCTGCAGATCGAGCGGGACAAGTCGGCCGGTCCGCTGGCCGGCAGCGGCAACGCCAAGGACGACGCGAACGTCGTCGCTCCCCGTGAGGCGACCGACCGCGCCAAGCTCTCCTTCAACCAGGCCACCGGCGACATCCAGGGCCAGGACGCCACGATGGCCGGCGTCCGGGCGACCATCCTGGAGATCGGCCGCCAGCTCAACACCCTCAACGAGATCCGCGCCAACGCCTACAAGGACGACGGCAACACCGCGCGGACCGTCACCAGCTACAACCAGCTGATCAACTCGCTGCTGTCGCTCTCCCAGGACATGGCGCAGGCCACCAGCAACCCGGAGATGATCCGCAGTACCCGTGCGCTGGCGGCGTTCTCGTCGGCCAAGGAGTACGCGTCGATCCAGCGCGCCCTGATCAGTGCCGGTCTCGCCCACAAGGGCGGCCCGGAGCTGTCCGCCAACGACCGGCAGGCCGGCCACAACGCCGAGATCAGCGAGAAGGCGGCCCGGGACCGGTTCTCGCAGATCTACGCCAACAACGCCGGCGCGCTCACCCGCGGTCTGGACGGCAACAACGACGAGATCAAGGCCGCGTCGGCCTTCTCGCACCGCGCCTTCGCCAGCGCCTCCGGCATCCGCAGCCAGGACTACCGCTACCTCGACTGGTACGACTCCGACACCGTCAAGATCGACGAGATGTCGCGGATCGAGACCACGCTGCTGTCGGAGATGGAGCAGAAGTCCCGCGAGGCCCGCAACGAGGCCACCCAGGACGCCCTCATCAACGGTGCGGTGATCCTCCTCGTCCTCGGCGTCTCGCTGGTCGGCGCGTTCGTCGTGGCCCGCTCCATGGTCCGCTCGCTGCGCCGGCTGCAGGACACCGCGCAGAAGGTCGCCCAGGACCGGCTGCCGGAGCTGGTCAAGCAGCTGTCCGAGTCCGACCCGCAGGACGTGGACACCTCCGTCGAGTCGGTCGGTGTGCACAGCCGGGACGAGATCGGCCGGGTGGCCGCGGCCTTCGACGACGTGCACCGCGAGGCGGTCCGCCTCGCCTCCGAGCAGGCGCTGCTGCGGGGCAACGTCAACGCGATGTTCACCAACCTCTCGCGCCGCTCCCAGGGCCTGATCCAGCGTCAGCTCTCGCTGATCTCCGAACTGGAGTCCCGCGAGGCCGACCCGGACCAGCTCTCCTCGCTCTTCAAGCTCGACCACCTCGCGACCCGTATGCGCCGTAACGGCGAGAACCTCCTGGTCCTCGCGGGTGAGGAGCCGGGCCGCCGGTGGACCCGCCCGGTGCCGCTGGTCGACGTGCTCCGTGCCGCCGCCTCCGAGGTGGAGCAGTACGAGCGCATCGAGCTCAACGCCGTCCCGCAGACCGAGGTCGCCGGCCGGGTCGTCAACGACCTCGTGCACCTGCTCGCCGAGCTGCTGGAGAACGCCACCTCGTTCTCCTCCCCGCAGACCAAGGTCAAGGTCACCGGTCACGCGCTGCCCGACGGCCGGGTCCTGGTCGAGATCCACGACACCGGTATCGGCCTGTCCCCCGAGGACCTCTCGGCGATCAACGAGCGGCTGGCCAGCCCGCCGACCGTGGACGTCTCGGTCTCCCGCCGGATGGGTCTGTTCGTGGTCGGCCGGCTGTCCCTGCGACATGGCATCCGCATCCAGCTCCGGCCGTCCGACTCCGGTGGCACCACCGCACTGGTCATGCTGCCGGTCGACGTCGCCCAGGGCGGCAAGAAGCCGGCACCGAGCACCGCCAAGGGCGCACCCGGTGACGGCGGCGGTGCGCCGTCCAGCCGGCTCGCAGGTCTCCAGCCGCGCGGCCAGGTCGGTTCCGGCCCGGGCGCCGGCGGCCGTCCCGCGCTGCCCGGCCGCGGCGGTCCCGGTGGCGCCCCGAACGCCTTCGGCGCCCCGTCCGGGCGTCCCGCGCCGGCCGGCGCCGCACCCGGCACCCCGGCCGCGGGCGGCGACACCCGTCCGCCCGCCGCGCGCTCCGGCGGTGCGCGCCCCGCGCTGCCGACCCGCGGCGCGGACAACGGCCCCGCCAACGGCCCCATGCCGACGGTTGCCCCGCCCACCGGTGCGCCCCGCCGCGAGGAGCGGCCGGAGCTGCCGGCCCGCGGTGCGGCGGCCGAACTCCCGGGCGGTGCGCCGGCCGGCGGCCGCGGTGGCCAGGACGGCCGCGGGAGCCAGGACTCCTTCGGCGGTCAGCAGCAGGGCGGTACGAGCTGGGGCGCCCGCCGCGAGCGCGGCGGTGACGACGACTGGCCGCTGACGCCCCGCGAGGCGCAGGACCGGCCGCGCGGCCACGAGGAGCCGGACACCACCGGCAGCTTCGAGCGGCCCGCACCGGCCGGCGGCCCCGGTGACACCGCCGCGTTCGCCCGTCCCGACTTCAACGCCCCGCCGCCCTCGGCCAAGGCCCCGGAGCGCGAGCCGGACCGGTACGACACGGGCCAGTACCCGGCGGACCGTTACGACACCGGCGAGTACCCCGCGGACCGTTACGACACCGGCGAGTACCCGGCGGACCGTTACGACACCGGCGAGTACCCGGCGGACCGCTTCCCGCAGCCCGCCGCGGAGGCCGATCCGTACGAGACCGGTCAGCTCGACGCCCGTCAGCTGCAGCGGGACGCGGACCGGGCCGGTTACGCCGGCGACCCGCAGGGCACCGGCCAGTTCCCGGTGGCCCGGCCGCAGGACGGCCGCGCCCCGGAGCCGGACGTGCTCGGCGGCGCCGACGCCGGTCCCGGTGACGGCCGTACGCCGATCTTCGACACGATCGAGTCCAACTGGTTCAACCACCCGGCGTCCGCCGCCGCCGGTGTGCCGCCGCAGGGCACCGAGGAGCCGGAGGCGCAGCGGCTGCCGCGCCGCGGAGCCGCGGCGGCCCCGGGTGCGCCCGCCGAGCCGCAGGGCAACGGCGCACGCAACCCGGAGCGGGCGGACGCCACGGCGCAGTGGCGCAGTTCGCCGAACGACGAGACCTGGCGGCAGGCGGAGCAGATCCGCCAGCCGGCCTCGGGCGGTGTCACCACCTCCGGGCTGCCGCGCCGGGTCCCGCGCGCCAACCTCGTCGCGGGCACCGCTCAACAGCAGCAGCCCGCACAGAGCGGTCCGCAGGTCTCCCGCGCGCCGGGCGATGTGCGCGGCCGGCTGACCAATCTCCGTCGCGGTATCCAGCAGGGCCGGCAGGCCGGGACGTCGTCCACCGGCAACCACGGCATTGTCGATCCCACACACCAGCAGGAGCGTTAGTTGAGTCCGATGAGCCAGGCGGCGCAGAATCTGAACTGGTTGATCACCAACTTCGTGGACAACACCCCCGGGGTGTCGCACAGTGCGACATCGGCCTGGTCGGCTACGAGATGGCCCTGCTGGTCGACCGCGCGGGGACGGTGCTCACGCCCGACCTCCGCGCCGAACTCCAGGGCAGTCTGCTGAACTGACGGCGTCCGCAGCGCCACCCGTTCAGCGCCCACCATCCATCCGTGCCGCACCCCCCACCGGCCCAACCCGACGACAGCGCGCGCTGTCCCGTCCGGAGGACCCCATGACCCCGCCACCTGCCACTTCCGGCCCGTACGGCGCCTACAGCCAAGCGCCGTACGGGAGCGAAGGTGACCAGCCGCTGGTGCGCCCGTACGCCATGACCGGAGGCCGGACCCGGCCGCGCTACCAGCTCGCCATCGAGGCGCTGGTCAGCACGACCGCCGACCCCGCCCAGCTGCCCGGGCTGCTGCCCGAGCACCAGCGGATCTGCCACCTGTGCCGTGAGGTGAAGTCGGTCGCCGAGGTCTCCGCGCTGCTGCACATCCCGCTGGGCGTGGCGCGGATCCTCGTCGCGGACCTGGCAGAGGCCGGGATGGTGGCGATCCACCAGCCCGGGGGCAGCGGCGAGGCCGGCGGTACGCCGGACGTGACCTTGCTGGAGAGGGTGCTCAGTGGACTTCGCAAGCTCTGACGGCGGCTTCGCCGCGAGCCCGGCCCGCTCCACCACGTCCGCGAAGATCGTGGTGGCGGGCGGCTTCGGCGTGGGCAAGACCACGTTCGTCGGCGCGGTCTCGGAGATCAACCCGCTGCGTACGGAGGCCGTGATGACCTCCGCGTCGGCGGGGATCGACGACCTCAGCCACGTGCAGGACAAGACCACGACGACCGTGGCGATGGACTTCGGCCGGATCACGCTGGACCAGGACCTGATCCTGTACCTCTTCGGTACGCCGGGTCAGGACCGCTTCTGGTTCATGTGGGACGACCTTGTCCGAGGTGCCATCGGCGCGGTCGTGCTGGTGGACACCCGCCGCCTGGCCGACTGCTTCCCGGCCGTCGACTACTTCGAGAACAGCGGCCTGCCGTTCGTCGTCGCCCTCAACGGCTTCGAGGGGCACCAGCCCTACACGCCCGACGAGGTGCGTGAGGCGCTGCAGATCGGTCCCAACACCCCGATCATCACGACCGACGCCCGGCACCGCAGCGAGGCCAAGAGCGCGCTCATCACGCTCGTCGAGCACGCGCTGATGGCCCGGCTCAAGTAGGAACCGGCCGGCGCTCCGGTTCGTCATCTGTAGGGGGAACCCGGCAGTTGACTCTTATGGGAGGCGCAGCCCTGCCCAGGGCTGCGCCCCACCATCCGCGAAGGGATCTGTGTCCTTCGACACGCCCACAAATTCGCTTCATAACGTTTCGACAGTGAATCCCTGAGGTTTCGACACCCCACGCGCATGCCCGGCTTCGCTGCGCTCACGGATCGCCTGTCTTTTGCTGCGTCTCGCCCTTAACGCCCCTTTTATCTGAGGGCCTTCCGGGCCCGCTCAGGCTTTGCTCAGTGTTTGGAACGCACCGCCCTGACGTGCTGAAATTCGCTGAACTCCGGAGTAGGAAAGCCCAGAAGAAACGGCACAGCAGGTAGTGCCGGCCGCCGAGAGGTTGTTGGTCGAGTGAGGCGAAGCACGTCGAGCCCCGAGCCGCAGGAACCGCGGCGGGGCAACTTCACGCCGCCGCCGAGAGGTGGCGTACCGGCTTCCGACGCGCCCGAGGACACGGTCGCGAAGCCTCCGGTCAGCGGTAGCAAGTACTCCCCGCGCAACTGGCGGGTGGCCACGAGGCTGAACGCCATCCTGCTGATCCCCGTGCTGCTCGCCCTGGTCTTCGGCGGCCTGCGGGTGAACACCTCGTTCGCCACCTGGCAGGAGGCGCAGGACGCGGAGAACACCGCGAAGCTCGTGCGCGCCGCACTGTCCTACAGCACCGCCCTGATCGACGAGCGGGACCGCACCGCGGCGCCGCTGCTGGAGGGCAAGAAGGACGACCCGGTCGTCCAGGAGGCCCGGGACACCACCGACGCCGCCGCCGACGCCTTCCACAAGGCCGCCAAGGCCATGCCGGACAAGCCGGGCCTCAAGCGCCGGCTCGCCGCGTTCGAGAAGGTCGAGCCCAAGCTCCAGTTGCTGCGCCAGGCCGCGTACACCGCCAAGCTGCACGGTGTGCAGACCGAAGAGGGCTACGTCGAGGTCCAGCACCCGCTGATGGAGTTCGCCAACGAACTCGGCCTGGGCACCGGCAACATCACCTCCTACGGCCGGACCGTCTACGCCGTGGCGCTGGCCAAGGCCGCCGAGTCGCTGCAGCGCTCGATCGGCACCCACCTGCTGGTCGACCCGGCGAGCCCGCAGGGCGGCAAGGAGCACAAGCTCCAGCTGACCGCCTTCGCGTCGTACCGCTACCTGGAGGGCATCGCCATCGGCGAGTACACCTCCGGCGGCACCCCTGAGGACGTCGAGCGGCTGAAGAAGGACGCCGCCGCACTCAAGCAGGCCGCACAGCAGAAGATCGCACAGGCAAAGCAGCAGGCGCAGGCCGCGAACCGGCCGTTCCGCACCCCGCCGTCCATCGACCAGATGTCCACCCTGATCGGGACCGGTGCGGCGCCGGAGACGCTGAGCCTGAAGGGCATCACCTCCGACAGCTACTTCGCGGCCGCAACCGGCAAGTTCAACATGTACCGGTCCATCGAGAAGGACCTGGCCGACAAGGCCGTGAACGAGGCCGCACAGATCTCCGCGGACGCCAAGCGGTCCACCTTCGTCGACTCCGCGATCGCGGTCGCCGCGCTGATCATCGCGTTCGTCGTGGCCGGCCTGATGGCCCGCCGGATGAGCCGCAACATGCGCCAGCTGCGCAACGCCGCCTTCGGCATCGCCGAGCAGCGGCTGCCGATGCTGGTCGACCAGCTCTCCCGGACCGCACCCGGCCGGGTCGACACCCGTGTCACCCCGATCCCGATCTCCACCACCGACGAGATCGGCGAGGTCGCCCGGGCCTTCGACCAGGTGCACCGCGAGGCCGTGCGGCTGGCCGCCGAGCAGGCGCTGCTGCGGGGCAACGTCAACGCGATCTTCACCAACCTCTCCAGCCGTAACCAGGGCCTGATCGAGCGTCAGCTGGAGCTGATCACCGACCTGGAGAACAACGAGGCGGACCCGGACCAGCTGGAGAGCCTCTTCCGGCTCGACCACCTCGCCACCCGTATGCGCCGCAACGGCGAGAACCTCCTCATCCTCGCCGGCGAGGAGCCGGGCCGCCGCTGGAACCAGCCGGTGCCGCTGGTCGACGTCCTGCGGGCGGCGATCAGTGAGGTCGAGTCGTACGAGCGAATAGACCTCACCGGCGTGCCGGAGAGCGAGATCCACGGCACCGCCGTGACCGACCTCGTGCACCTGCTCTCCGAGCTGCTGGAGAACGCCACCACGTTCTCCTCGCCGCAGACCAAGGTGCGGGTGACCGCGACCCGGCTGCCCGACGGCCGGGTGATGATCGAGATCCACGACAAGGGCATCGGGCTGACCCCCGAGGACTTCGCGGACATCAACCACAAGCTGGCGAACCCGCCGAGCGTGGACGCCGCGATCTCCCAGCGCATGGGCCTGTTCGTGGTCGGCCGGCTGGCCGACCGGCACGGGATCCGGGTGCAGCTGCGCCCCTCCGGCGAGCAGGCGGGGACCACGTCCCTGGTCATGCTGCCCGAGGCGATCACCCACGGTGGCGGCGGCGACGAGCAGTACGAGGACGACTTCACGGTCTCCCGGATCGTCCCCGAGCACCAGCAGGCCGCCTACGACGGCCACCAGCGCACCGCCGCCGAGCTGGGCTTCGACGACAGCCGCTACGCCCGCACGGACGCATCCGACCTGGACATGGTCGGCCGCTCGCTGATGCGCGAGGAGCGCCGGGCCGCGCTGGAGGCGCAGGCCACCGGCGGCGAGCACCCGGCCGAGGGGCCGGACGTCGGCAATCCGCTCTTCCGCGACACAGCGACGTCCGCCACCGGGTACCAGGGCCACCCCGCCCCGGGCTATCCGGAAGCTGATCAACCGCTCTACGACGACCGGTCGCACGGCAGCCAGGCGTTCGGTGATCCGGGCTTCCCGGAGACCACCGGCCAGCAGCCATACGTCTCGCACGAACCGGTACAGCCGGACGAATGGCCCGAACGCCACGCATTCGAGGGCTACTTCGGGACCGAAGCGGAATCTGACCGGAATACAACTGCCGCTCCCGCTGACGCGCCCGAGCGCGTACCATTCGAGCGTCCGGGCCCCACACCGAGCGACCCGCACCCGCTGACGGACGCCGGCCTTCCGCGCCGCGGAGGCCGCGACCAGCAGGCACACCAGGTTCAGCAGCCGCGGAGCGCGCCGGAGACCGGCCAGGACGGCTCCGACTGGCGCAGCTCCAACGACGAGCGCTGGGAGCGGGCGGAGCGGCTGCGCGAGCCGAAGGCGGGCGGAGTCACAGCCTCCGGTCTTCCCCGCCGGGTGCCCAAGGCCAACCTGGTCGAGGGTTCCGCGGAGCAGACCCCGCAGGGCGGCCCCCAGGTCTCCCGCGCCCCGGAGGACGTCCGCGGCAGGTTGAGCAACCTGCGCCGCGGGGTCCAGCAGGGACGCAACGTCGGCACGGACCCCACCGGGGTCCCCCAGAATGACCAACAGGGCTTCGGCCCCGGCAGCACCTACGATCAGGAGCGTTAGTGTGAGCCCGATGAGCCAGGCGGCGCAGAATCTGAACTGGTTGATCACCAACTTCGTGGACAACACCCCCGGGGTGTCCCACACGGTCGTGGTCTCCGCGGACGGACTCCTTCTCGCGATGTCCGAGGGCTGTGCGACATCGGCCTGGTCGGCTACGAGATGGCCCTGCTGGTCGACCGCGCGGGGACGGTGCTCACGCCCGACCTCCGCGCCGAACTCCAGGGCAGTCTTCTCAACTAGCAAACAGGCAGTGCGTTTCCCGCCGCCGCGTCTTATGGTTCGGTGGCGCGACCGGCGTCAGACAGGCAAGTTGGAGGAGGAGACGTGGCAACGCCCCCGAGCGGATACCCGTACGGTTCCGGGCAGGAGTCCGGGCCTGTGGGCGAGACCCATCACAACCGCTTCAACTTCCCTTCTGCGCCGAGCCGCCGGCCGCAGCGGCTTCAGCCGCAGCCACAGCAGCCGGGGCCGTACGACTCCCAGCCGTACGAGCCGTCGGTGTACGACCAGCCGCAGGCCCCGCGCATCCAGCCGGTGCAGCCGCCGCGGAAGCCCGAGCCCGCTCCCTCCGGGGCGAACAACCCGCTCGTGCGCCCGTACGCCATGACCGGTGGCCGGACCCGGCCGCGCTACCAGCTCGCCATCGAGGCGCTGGTCAGCACGACCGCCGACCCGGCCAAGCTGCAGGGCCAGCTGCCGGAGCACCAGCGCATCTGCCACCTCTGCCGCGAGATCAAATCGGTGGCCGAGATCTCGGCCCTCCTCTCCATCCCCCTCGGCGTCGCCCGAATCCTCGTCGCCGACCTGGCGGAGGCCGGGCTCGTCGCCATCCATCAGCCCGGCGGGGACGAGACCGCCGGCGGACAGCCAGATGTGACACTGCTCGAAAGGGTGCTCAGTGGACTTCGCAAGCTCTAGCGGTGCAGCCCGCTCCACCACCTCCGCGAAGATCGTGGTGGCGGGCGGCTTCGGCGTGGGCAAGACCACGTTCGTCGGGGCCGTCTCAGAGATCAATCCGCTGCGTACCGAAGCCGTGATGACCTCCGCCTCCGCGGGGATCGACGACCTCACGCACGCGCCGGACAAGACGACCACGACCGTGGCGATGGACTTCGGCCGGATCACGCTGGACCAGGACCTGATCCTGTACCTCTTCGGTACGCCGGGCCAGGACCGCTTCTGGTTCATGTGGGACGACCTTGTCCGCGGTGCCATCGGTGCCGTCGTCCTGGTGGACACCCGCCGCCTGGCCGACTGCTTCCCGGCCGTCGACTACTTCGAGAACAGCGGCCTGCCGTTCGTCATCGCCCTCAACGGCTTCGACGGGCACCAGCCCTACACGCCCGACGAGGTCCGTGAGGCCCTCCAGATCGGCCCGGACGCCCCGATCATCACCACGGACGCCCGGCACCGCAGCGAGGCCAAGAGCGCGCTCATCACGCTCGTCGAGCACGCCCTCATGGCGCGCCTGCGCTAGCGCCGCCGCGTACCGGCCCCCCGTGCCCGTACGCCGCACTGCCGGAAGGCCCCCACATCGCGTGATGCGGGGGCCTTCGGCGTGCGTGCGGTACGCGCCGCGAGCGGCTACTTGTGTGCCGGGCACTCCTTCCAGGCGAAGTGGTACACGGTGTTGATGCTGCCGTCGGTGGAGTCCATGGCCATGAAGCTGGTGGCCTTGGGGTCGGCCGACTTGCCGTCCACCCTCAGCTCGGTGTTGATGTTGAAGTAGCGTTCCTCGCCGCAGGGGGCGTAGACCAGGGCGTCGACGCCGGTCTCGTCCGAGGTCTGCCAGTTGGTGTCGTAGGGGCCGGTGAAGGTGTGGCTCTTGCGGGCCGTCTGCTGCTGGCCCTGGAAGTAGTAGTTCGCCTGCTCCAGCCCCTTGGCGCCGGGAGCCAGCGAGGCGTAACCGCGGTAGTCGGCGCGGGCGATGGCGTAGGTGAAGCCCTGCGGGACGTGGACGTTCAGGGCGATCTGGCAGTTCTTGCGGGCGTCGGTGGGCTTGCTGGTGCCGCCCGCCTGGGCGAGGTATTCGCTGTAGGTGACGGTGAAGGCGGTGTTGTCGGGGGCGATGGCCACCGCGGCGCTGCCGGGTCTGCAGCCCGATCCGTTGACCGTGGCGACGGTGATGGTGATCTTGCCGGTCGGCGGATCGTCACCGAACCGCGCTGGTGAGGTGGGGGATGCCGATCCGGCGAGGAGCAACGATGCCACTGCGGCACCAGCACTGAGCGTGCTGAGCATGGGCTTTCCTTCCGGTCGTCCTAAGCCCGCGGCGCGGGAACACCAGGAGTGGGGATGACGAGCGCATGCCAGCACGGGGATCTCCCCTTGACCAGCTCTGCTCCGCAGGATTGGGGCGAACCTACGCCTTGATTCGGACGTCGGCTACCGAATCGGAACACCCGGGACGCCAGGCCACTGATGCGACATCAACCACCTTTGTTCACAAGGAAGTTGAAATGGGAACGGAAAAGGGCCCCGCGGGCGTGCCGCGGGGCCCTTCCGTGCGTGCTCGGTCAGCGCTGCCAGCTGGTCGCGCCGTGGAAGCCGCTCTGGCGCTCCAGACGGCGCCAGCGGGCGGCGGTGGCGTGCGGGCCGGCCGGGGCGGCGGCCGGGCGGTGGGCGGCGCGGGCCAGCAGGACGGCGGTCAGGGCGGCGAGCTCTTCCTCGCTGGCCTGGCCCTTCTCCACACGGATCGGGGCGGTGCGGTGGGCAGTGTTCACGGTGTCTTCTTCTCCGTCGTCGCGTCGTCGGTGATTCGCGGGTGCCCAAAAGGGGCTACTGGGGCGGGTTGCCGTGCTTGCGGGCCGGGAGGTCGGCGTGCTTGGTGCGCAACATGTCCAGGGCCCGGATGAGGGTCCGGCGGGTGTCGGCGGGGTCGATGACGTCGTCGACCAGACCGCGCTCGGCCGCGTAGTACGGGTGCATCAGCTCGGACTTGTACTCCTTGACCATGCGGGTGCGCATGGCCTCGGAGTCGTCGGCCTCGGCGATCTGCTTGCGGAAGATGACGTTGGCCGCGCCCTCCGCGCCCATCACCGCGATCTCGTTGGTCGGCCAGGCGTAGGTCAGGTCGGCGCCGATGGACTGCGAGTCCATGACGATGTAGGCGCCGCCGTAGGCCTTGCGCAGGACGATGGAGATGCGCGGCACGGTGGCGTTGCAGTACGCGTACAGGAGCTTGGCGCCGTGCCGGATGATGCCGCCGTGCTCCTGGTCGACGCCGGGCAGGAAACCGGGCACGTCGAGCAGGGTGACGATCGGGATGTTGAAGGCGTCGCACATCTGGACGAAGCGGGCGGCCTTCTCGGACGCCTCGATGTCCAGCACACCGGCCAGCGACTGCGGCTGGTTGGCGATGATGCCGACCACCTTGCCGTCGAAGCGGCTCAGCGCGCAGATGATGTTGGTGGCCCAGCGCTCGTGGACCTCCAGGTACTCGCCGTCGTCGACGATCTCCTCGATGACCTTGCGCATGTCGTACGGGCGGTTGCCGTCGGCCGGCACCAGGTCCAGCAGCGCGTCGCCGGAGCGGTCGGCCGGGTCCTCGCACGGCACCGCCGGCGGGTTCTCGCGGTTGTTCGCCGGCAGCAGGGAGAGGAGGTAGCGGACCTCCTCCAGGCAGGTCTGCTCGTCGTCGTAGGCGAAGTGGCAGACACCGGAGGTCTCGGCGTGCACATCGGCGCCGCCCAGGCCGTTCTGGGTGATCTCCTCGCCGGTCACCGCACGGACCACGTCCGGGCCGGTGATGAACATCTGGGAGGTCTCGCGGACCATGAAGACGAAGTCCGTCAGGGCCGGGGAGTAGGCCGCGCCGCCCGCGCAGGGGCCGAGCATGACCGAGATCTGCGGGATGACCCCGGAGGCCTTGGTGTTGCGCTGGAAGATGCCGCCGTAGCCGGCCAGCGCCGAGACGCCCTCCTGGATACGGGCGCCCGCGCCGTCGTTGAGCGAGACCAGCGGGGCACCGGCCTGGATGGCCATGTCCATGATCTTGTGGATCTTCGTGGCGTGCGCCTCGCCGAGCGCGCCGCCGAAGATCCGGAAGTCGTGTGCGTAGACGAACACCGTCCGGCCGTGGACCGTGCCCCAGCCGGTGATCACACCGTCGGTGTAGGGCTTCTTGGCCTCCAGGCCGAAGCCCGTCGCCCGGTGCCGGCGCAGCGGCTCGACCTCGTTGAACGAATCCTCGTCCAGCAGCAGCTCGATCCGCTCGCGCGCCGTCAGCTTGCCCTTGGCACGCTGGGCCTCGGTCGCCCGCTCGCTGGGTCCGCGCCGGACCTGCTCACGGATGGCGTGCAGCTCGGCCACGCGCCCGCGGGCGTCGTTGGCGCCGGCGGGCAGATCTTCGACAGTGGTCATGTATCGACGGTACGTGTGCGGGGCGCCGCACACCGATGTCGGTTTCGTACAACGTCACATGCGTTTTGGTGGGCAGGCAGTACAGAACCCTCCTGTACGCGGCCCGCGTCCCGGCCCCCGTTCGGGTGGCCGGGAGCCGCTTCCTCTGTATGGGCCCGACAAACGGCCGCCGAGTGATGTTGTGGTGACCGGTGGGCCGCGGGCCCGGCCGACCGGCAGTCCGCGGGCCCGCCGGAACGGACCCCGGCGCAGGTCAGCGCAGCCGCACGGTGCAGCGGTGGGTGGCGCAGACCGTACCGGGGCGGACCCGCAGCCGAAGGCCTCGCCCGCCCTCCACCACCTCGATCGACGGGTCCTGGTCGAGCACCCCGCGCACCGGCCGTGACCAGGTGATCTCCACCGGATCACCGGTCCGCGCGGGGGCCGCCAGGCACAGGTGGGCGGTCCGCCCGTCCGGCCGCTCGCGGATCAGCACGCTCACCGGGCCGCTGCTGCGCAGGGGGCCCGCGCGCCCCGCCCGCCAGAAGTTCGCGGCCGTTACGCCGAGCGGGTGGACGGCGATCGCCTGGCGGCACGCGTCGTTGGCGAGCACGGTCAGCCAGTGCGGGTCGGCGGCCCGCGCCGCGACGGCGTGCGCGCGGGCCCCCGGCATCAGGAGATACGCATAACAGGCATCCGACGGATCGACCCCGTGATCGGACCACAAGGTGACGTACCGCCGGGTGAACGGCTCCGCGGACGAGGTGGTGTTGATGTCGTGCCAGGAGCCGGTGCGGGCCTCGCGCAGCGCGTGCAGGGGGGCGCCGCCGGGGAAGACATAGCCGCCGTGCCCGGCGAGGTGGGCCCAGCGGGCGCGGCGGAAGGCGGTGCGGTGGCCGAGCGTGCCGGGCTGCCGTACGCCGTCGACGGTGAGCGCGGCCGTGCCGTACTCCCCCAGGCACCGGTTGTCGACGACGGTCTCGACCGCCACGCCGTCCCGCGCGGTGATCCCGGCGCCCAGACAGACGACACAGTCCGCGAGCGCGAACCAGGACTTCCGGGCACGCAGCGTCGAGGACAGCCCGCGCAGATGTTGCCCGAGGGCGGCGAATTCCCCGTCGGTGGTACCGCCCACCCACCGGACGCCGGGCTTCGGCTCCCCCCATCCGCCGCCTTCGTTGTCCGCGAGCCGCTTGGTGGACACGGTCGTGCCGGGCAGCCGGTACGGGTCGACGGTCGGCCAGAAGGCATCCGTGTACTGGTCACCGCCGGAGTCCGCGCCCCACCAGTACGTCATGCCCGCACCGGTGTGCCAGCCGCGCCGGTTCTCACCGTTGCCGTTCTCGTAGTACGTGATCCGGTCCGAGCACATCGCCACGTTCGCGACCCAGCCGGGGCGGCGGTGCACGGCGCGGTCCATGGCCGCGAAGAGCCGGTGACCGACCGGCTCGGCGGCGGCCGGGCCGGGACCGTCGGCGATCTTCCGCAGCCGGGCGAGGTCGGCGACGCCGTACTGCCGGTCGGTGAGCACCGGCAGGGTCCGGTCGCGGGCCATCCAGCCCTTGATCATCGCGTGCCACCGGTCCCGCTCGGCGGCGCTCGCGCTCTCGCCGAGCAGCGCGATGGCGGCGATCAGCGCATGGCCGTGGTAGTGGTCGCTGCGCAGCACCCTCCGTTCGTCGTTGCGGAGGTAACCGCGGCTGATCGCCCGGCCGTTGACGCTGTCCATCATCAACCCGTCGTGCAGCAGCGGCGCGTACGCGTGCTCCACGCTGTCGTGGATGATCTGCCGCCCCGGATCGGTGACCTCCCATTCCGACCCGCCGAGCAGCGCGAACAGCCGCCCCAGCCCGTCCAGCAGGACATAGCCGTAGGTACCGGAGTAGGCGACCCAGGTGTGCTGTACGAACGAGCCGTCGGCGTAGAGCCCGTCGCCCTCGCTGACGTACGGGAAGACCGGCGAGAGGGCGTCCCGGGCCAGTGCGATCTTGGCGGGCGCCCGGCCGAGGACGCCGCGCAGGGCGACCACCCGGCACAGGTCGACGCGGTTGGCGCCGGTGCTGGTGCCGGTGTAGTCGCCGAGCATCGTGTCCGGCACGAAGTGGTCGACCGCGGTCAGGCAGCGGGTGCGCAGGTCACCGGGCAGGCCGCCGCCGTCGGGCAGGTGCTCGTCCAGGATCGCGAGGGTGTCGAGGAGGAGCCGGGGACTGCCGATCTGCCACTCCCACCAGTTGCCGTAGCGGCTGGTGCCGGTGTGGTAGACGGTGGCTTCGAGGTGGTCGAGGCCGGTGAGGACGGCGTCGGCGAGGCCGGGGTCGCCGGTACGGCCGGTGCCGGGCTGGGCGTACGCCTGAGCCATCGTGTTCAGCCGGCTGTAGCTCTGGGTGATGCCGGAGGGCGGGTCGTACGGGCAGTCCGGCCACAACGCGCCTGCGGCCGGCCGCATACCCGCCCGGAAGGTGGCCGCGAGGTCGCCGGTCTCCTTCAGGACGGCGGCGTACGGCGGCGCGGTGGCGTCGAAGCCCGTGCCGAGGGTGAGCGCGCACCAGCGGCTGCGGAGGGTGTCGTAGGCGTCACCCACGTTGGGCAGGGTGTCGGCGGACGCGGGGTGGGCGGCGGCGAGGGCGAGCGCGCTCGCGGTGGAGACGGTGAGAAATCCTCGGCGTGACCAGGCGGACGGGGCGGGCTCGGTCGGCACGGTCGGTCCTCTCCACGGCGTCAACTGGGGTGTGGCGCTGCGCACTTGGGAGTTTCCGATGGTGTAGCACGGGCCCTCGCGGCACGGCAATGACCGCGCCGCAACGCCGGCCACCACCCGTCCGGCCGAGCCCGGCCCCCGCCCGGAAGCGGAAGCCCGCCAGGAAGCCCGCCCGGGAGAGAGGTGGAAACATAGAGGTTGAAGATTGAACTAAATGGCGCTACGGTGGCGGTGTCGTTGAACGTTAAACCACTCTGCTGTCCGCAGCACCCGTCCTGAGGAGGAGCCATGGCTCTGTTCACCCGCAAGCGCACCGCCGAGACCGCCGCCCCCGCCGCCGTCCTCGAGGCGGACCCCGCGCTCGCCGCGCTGACCGGCGACTACACCATCGACCCGGCCCACAGCAGCATCGGCTTCACCGTCCGGCACGCCATGGTCACCAACGTCCGCGGCACCTTCGGCAGCTACGAGGGCACGCTCTCCCTGGACGGCACCGACCCGTCCCGGTCCGCCGCCTCCCTCGACGTCGAGATCGCGAGCATCGACACCGGCATCGCGGACCGCGACGCACATCTGCGCGGCGCGGACTTCTTCGACGCCGAGAACTTCCCGCGGATGACCTTCCGCAGCATCGCCGCCGAGCGCCTGGACGGCGACCGCTACCGCCTCACCGGCGACCTCACCCTCCGGGGCGTCACCAAGCCGCTCACCATCGACCTGGAGTTCAACGGCTCGGCCACCGACGTCTACGGCGCCGAGCGGGTCGGCTTCGAGGGCAGCGCCGAGATCCTCCGCTCCGACTGGGGCCTGACCTGGAACGCGGCACTGGAGGCCGGCGGCGTCATGGTCAGCGACAAGGTCAAGCTCAGCTTCGACATCTCGGCGGTGAAGGCGTAGCCGTCGGTCGCCCACGTCGTGAGTGGGGGCGGGCGTGATCTTCACGCCCGCCCCCACTCACGTTGTCGTGGGAAGCACTACGCCTGCGGCTCGACCCCCGCCCGCAGCAACCCGTACGCATACGCGTCGTCCAGCGCCTGCCAGGACGCCGCGATGACGTTCTCCGCCACGCCGACCGTGGACCACTCGCCGCGGCCGTCGCTGGTGGAGACCAGGACGCGGGTGATGGAGCCGGTGCCGAGGGCGCCCTCCAGGATGCGGACCTTGTAGTCGACGAGTTCCATGTGGGCGAGCTGCGGATAGATCCGCTCCAGGCCCACCCGCAGCGCGCGGTCGAGCGCGTTGACCGGGCCGTTGCCCTCCGCGGTGGCGACGATCCGCTCGCCCTTGGCCCACAGCTTCACGGTCGCCTCGTTGGCGTGCGTGCCGTCGGGGCGGTCCTCGACGATCGCCCGCCAGGACTCGACGCTGAAGTAGCGCAGGGCCTTGCCGCGGACCTCCTCGCGCAGCAGCAGCTCGAAGGAGGCGTCGGCCGCCTCGTACGTGTAGCCGGCCAGTTCGCGTTCCTTGACGCGTGCGACGACCCGGCCGACCAGCTCGCGGTCGCCGCCCAGGTCGAAGCCCAGTTCCTTGCCCTTGAGCTCGATGGAGGCGCGGCCGGCCATGTCGGAGACCAGCATCCGCATCGTGTTGCCGACCAGCGCCGGGTCGATGTGCTGGTACAGGTCCGGGTCGACCTTGATCGCGGAGGCGTGCAGACCGGCCTTGTGGGCGAAGGCGGAGACGCCGACGTAGGGCTGGTGGGTGGAGGGGGTGAGGTTGACGACCTCGGCGATGGCGTGCGAGATCCGGGTGGTCTCGGCGAGCTTGCCCTCGGGCAGCACCCGCCGGCCGTACTTGAGCTCCAGCGCGGCGACGACCGGGAAGAGGTTGGAGTTGCCGACCCGCTCGCCGTAGCCGTTGGCGGTGCACTGCACGTGGGTGGCGCCGGCGTCCACCGCGGCGAGGGTGTTGGCGACGGCGCAGCCGGTGTCGTCCTGGGCGTGGATGCCCAGCCGGACGCCGGTGTCCGCGAGGACGGTCCGGACGACCGCGGTGACCTGCGCGGGAAGCATGCCGCCGTTGGTGTCGCAGAGCACCACGACATCCGCACCGGCCTCGCCTGCCGTCCGGACGACCTGCTTGGCGTAGACCGGGTCCAGCGCGTAGCCGTCGAAGAAGTGCTCGCAGTCGAGGAAGACCCGGCGGCCCTGGGAGCGGAGGTAAGCGACGGTGTCCCGGACCATCGCGAGGTTCTCCTCCGGGGTGGTGCGCAGCGCCAGTTCGACGTGGCCGACGTGGGACTTGGCGACCAGCGTGATGATCGGGGCCCCGGAGGCCAGCAGGGCGGCGACCTGGGGGTCGTCCTCGACGCGGACGCCGGCCTTGCGGGTGGCGCCGAACGCGACCAGCTGGGCGTGCCGGAAGTCGATCTCCTCGCGGGCGCGCTGGAAGAACTCGGTGTCCCGGGGGTTGGCGCCGGGCCAGCCGCCCTCGATGAAGCCGACGCCGTACTCGTCGAGGTGCCGCGCGATGGTCAGCTTGTCGGCGACGGTGAGGTTGATGCCCTCGCGCTGCGCACCGTCGCGGAGGGTGGTGTCGAAGACGTGGAAGTCGTCGGGCACCGCGCCGGCGGGACGGGGGGCGGGCGACGGGGAGGCTTGGGGTGCGTCCGTCATGCGGTCTGGCTCCTGTCGGGTTCTCGGTCTACCGGAATAACCGGTGCCACCGCCCCTCCATGCTCCCTCGCGCTCCGCCTCCGGTGAGGTGTGGGCCGGAAACGAAAAAACCTCTCGCGGGTGCGAGAGGTCTGCGCGCGGGTCTGGGACGACGGTGGCCGCGCCGTACTCGGGGTCGTACGGGGCGGTCACTGCGGACCGGCGCGCCTGCTGCCAATAATCATGGCGAACGAGAGCACGGTCCGCAGTGTGCCATATCGGACGCACCGCGCACCCGGCGGTCTCACTATGCGGGCGGTGTGTCCACCACGAAGAGTGCCCGGTCGCGGATCCCCGGCAACGGGGAACGGCCTCCCCCGGGCGGGGGAGGCCGTGGCCGGACCGGGGGCGGGTCAGTCGGCGACGGGCTCCCGGCCCGGGGTCCGGGCGGCGTCGGCGGGTGCCTCGGTGCCGACCCGGTGCAGATCGATGGTCCGGGTCTCCCGCATGGTGATGTAGACGATCAGCGAGACCGCCGCGCAGCCCGCCACGTACCAGTAGTAGCCGGCCTCGATGCCGCCGTTCTTGAACCACAGGGCGACGTATTCGGCGGTGCCGCCGAACAGCGCGTTGGCGATCGCGTAGGGCAGCGCGACGCCCAGTGCGCGGATGCCGGTGGGGAACAGCTCGGCCTTCACACAGGCGTTGATCGAGGTGTAGCCGGTGACCACGACCAGCGCCAGCAGCGACAGCCCGAGCGCCGGCCAGAAGCTGCCGGCGTGCCGGAGCAGCATCATGATCGGCACGGTCAGGAAGGTCGAGCCGACCGCGAAGGTGATCAGCAGCGGCCGCCGCCCGATCCGGTCCGACAGCTTGCCGGCGAACGGCTGCAGGCACATGAACAGGAACAGCGCGCAGAAGCTGACCAGCGAGGCGGTCGGCTTGGCCATCCCGGCGCTCTGCGAGAGGTACTTGGTCAGGTAGGTCGTGTACGTGTAGTAGGCGACGGTGCCGCCCATGGTGAGCGCGATGACCAGGAACGCCTCGCGCTTGTGGGCCAGCAGCGCCTTGATCGTGCCGCGCTCCGGGTCGGCCTGGGCGCCCTCGTCGTGGGCGTAGACCTCCGTCTCCAGCATGTTGCGCCGCAGGTAGAAGACGATCCCGGCGCCCAGCGCGCCGACGATGAAGGGGACCCGCCAGGCCCAGCTGTGCAGCGCGTCCTCGGACAGGGTGCGCTGGAGCACGATCTGCAGCCCGAGGCCCACCAGCTGGCCCGCGGTCATCGACACGTACTGGAAGCTGGAGGCGAAACCGCGCTGCCCTTCGGCGGACGCCTCGGTCAGGTAGGTGGCGCTGGCCGCGTACTCACCGCCGACCGAGAGGCCCTGCAGCATCCGGGCGAGGAGCAGTACGGCGACCCCGCCGTAGCCGGCGACGGCGTACGTGGGCGCGATCGCGATCAGGACGGCCGAGGCGGACATCAGGGTGACGGTGAGCGTCAGCGCGGCCTTGCGGCCCTTGCGGTCGCCGATCCGGCCGAGCAGCCAGCCACCCACCGGCCGCATGAAGAAGCCGACGGCGAAGATCCCCATGGTGTTCATGAGGTTGGCCGTGTCATTCCCCTTGGGGAAGAACGCGTCCGCGAAGTACACCGCGAAGCTGGCGTACACGAACCAGTCGAACCACTCGACCATGTTGCCGGCCGAGCCGACCCAGATCTTCTTCCACTGCTCTCGTCCCATAGCCGATCACGGTCGCGGACCGGTCGGCCTTCGGCAAGGGAGAGCGCGGCAACGATCGGGCGTATTTACGTGCGTTGTGTTCACGGGCCGGCGTGCGCCGTCGGTCACCGGCGGTGTGCACATGCCGGTCAGGGACGCGGGACGCTGAGGGATTCGTCCAGGAAGTCCCGTATGTGGTCGCGGACCTGTTCGCGGTCGGTGCCGGGGAGGCCGACGACGAGGTGGGTGCCGAAGCCGTCGAGGAGGGCGCGGGTGCGGGTGGCGAAGCGTTCGGCGTCCACGGGGCGGAACTCGCCCTTGGACGCGCCCTCGACGAGGAGGGCGACCAGGTCGCGGTGCCAGGCGAGTTCGAGTTCCAGCTGGCGTTCGCGGGTCTCGTCGTCGGCGTTCTGGGAGCGGTTCCAGACCTCCAGCCAGAGGGTCCAGCGCGGGTCGCGGTGGCCCTCGGGGAGGTACAGGTCGATCAGCGCCTCCAGCCGCTCGCGGGCCGGGACACGGCGGGAGAGGGCGGCCCGGCGCTCGGCGCCGAGCTGCTCCTCGCTCCACTGGAGGGTCTGCAGCAGCAGCTCGTCCTTGGTCCCGAAGTAGTACAGGATGTGGCCGCTGCTCATGCCGACCTCGCGGCCCAGGCCCGCCATGGTCAGCCGGTCCAGGCCCTCCGCGGCGATGGTGGCCATCGCCGCGGCCAGGACCTGCTCGCGGGGCTGGTTGAGCCGGCGCCGGGGACGGCGCACGGGACCGGGCACGGGGACCTCCGGGTCGGCTGGACGGGGCCTGCTGGTCAGACCCTCGGCTGCTGCTGGGTGATGCAGTGGATACCGCCACCCGCTGCGAAGATCGTACGGGCGTCCACGAGCGTCACGGTCCGTCCGGGGAACAGCCGGCGGAAGATCGCGGCCGCCTCCTCGTCCCGCGGGTCGTCGAAGGCGCACAGCACGATGCCGTCGTTGCACTGCAGGTGGTTGATGTACGAGTAGTCCACCAGCTCGCCGTCTTCCTCGATGACGGTGGGCGCGGGGATCTCCACGACCTCCAGCGGGCGGCCCTTGGCGTCGGTGGCGGCGCCCAGCAGCTTGACGATCTCGTTGCAGATGGCGTGGTCGGGGTGGTCCGGATCGGGCTGGGTGTGGACCATGACGACGCCGGGGCGGGCGAAGGCGGCGACGATGTCGACGTGACCGCGGGTACCGAACTGGCCGTAGTCGGCGGCGAGGCCGCGCGGCAGCCAGATCGCCTTGGTGGTGCCGAGGTGGGCGTGGATCTCCGCCTCGACCTCTTCCTTGGTGCGGTCGGGGTTGCGACCCGGGTCGAGCTGGACGGTCTCGGTGAGCAGGACCGTGCCCTCACCGTCGACGTGGATGCCGCCGCCCTCGTTGACCAGGGGGGTGGCGTAGCGGCGGGCCCCGGCCAGCGCGGCGACCTGCTCGGCGATCTTCTCGTCGAGGTCCCAGCGGGCCCACTCCTGGGCGCCCCAGCCGTTGAAGACCCAGTCGGTGGCGGCGAGGTTGCCCTTGCCGTCGGTGAGGAAGGTCGGGCCGATGTCGCGCATCCAGGCGTCGTTCAGCGGGCGTTCGACCAGCTCGATGCCGTCGCCGAGCAGCTCGCGGGCGCCGGCCAGCTGGCCCGGTCCGGCGACGACGGTCA
This sequence comes from Streptomyces sp. NRRL S-337, assembly GCF_000720175.1. Lineage (GTDB taxonomy): Bacteria > Actinomycetota > Actinomycetes > Streptomycetales > Streptomycetaceae > Streptomyces > Streptomyces siderophoricus. Next base: position 12,026 of record NZ_JOIX01000018.1, on the reverse strand, counting down.
CCGGCTCGTACCGCCGCACCGCGCGGGCGACCGCGGCCCAGGCCCGGCGGGCCTCGGCCAGCGTCTCGCCGCCCTCCTCACCGAAGGTGAAGTTGGGGCCGGGCCAGGCCATCCAGGTGCGCTCGTGCGGTGCCCACTCCGGGGGCATGGCGAAGCCGTCGGCGGCGGGAGTGTTCATGTGGGGTCCTTGGGAGGGAGCCGGTGCGGTCAGCGGACACCGGTGTGGTCGGGAAAGCGGTGGGTCAGAGGAAGTACAGGCGCGACAGCGAGACGGTGTCGGCCGGCTCGGAGCGCATCGGGTCGCCGTCGAGGGTGACCAGTCCGCTGCGGGCGTCGACCTGGACCTGTCCGACCCGGGAGTTGTGGACGAGGCTTCCGGGGCCGATGCCGCGGGTGCCGCGGACCGCGACCCGCCGGCGGCGGGTGGGCATTCCGTCGTTGCCCTGCTCGACCGCGGCGCGCGCGACGAAGGCGACGGAGATCTCGGCGGGCGTCGCGCCGTGTGCCCCGAACTGCGGGCCCAGCACGAGGGGTTCGCAGGTGTCGGTGGCGGCGTTGGGGTCGCCGGTGACGCCGTAGGCCGGGAAGCCGGACTTCAGCACCAGCTGCGGCTTGGCGCCGAAGAACTGCGGCGTCCAGAGCACGATGTCGGCCATCTTGCCGACCTCGATCGACCCGATCTCGTGCGAGAGGCCGTGGGCGATGGCGGGGTTGATGGTGAGCTTGGCGATGTAGCGCAGCACCCGGGCGTTGTCGTCGTGCGGGCCGTCGCCCTCCATCGGGCCGAGCTCGGCCTTCATCTTGCCGGCCATGGCGAAGGTGCGGCGTACGGTCTCGCCGGCCCGGCCCATGCCCTGGGCGTCGGAGGAGGTGATGCCGATCGCGCCGAGGTCGTGCAGGACGTCCTCCGCGCCCATGGTCCCGGCGCGGATGCGGTCGCGGGCCATGGCGGCGTCGCCGGGAAGGTCGGTCTTCAGGTCGTGGACCGAGACGATCATGCCGTAGTGCTCGGCGACCGCGTCCCGCCCGAAGGGGAGGGTGGGGTTGGTCGAGGAGCCGATGACGTTGGGGACGCCGGCCATCTTCAGGACGTTGGGGACGTGCCCGCCGCCGCAGCCCTCGATGTGGAAGGCGTGGATGGTGCGGCCGTCCAGGACGCGCAGGGTGTCCTCGACGGTGAGGCATTCGTTCAGGCCGTCGCTGTGCAGGGCGACCTGCACGTCGTGGTCCTCGGCGACCCGCAGCGCGGTGTCCAGGGCGCGGGCGTGCGCGCCCATGTCCTCGTGCACCTTGAAGCCGCAGGCGCCGCCCTCGGCGAGCGCCTCGACCAGCGGGGCGTCGCCCGAGGAGGAACCGCGGCCGAGGAAGCCGATGTTGACCGGCCAGGCGTCGAAGGCGCTGAACGCATGGCCCAGCGCCCAGGGGGAGTTGACGCCGACGCCCCACACGGGGCCGAATTCCTGGCCGATGATCGTGGTCACGCCGGAGGCCAGCGAGGCCTCCATGACGCGCGGCGAGAGCAGGTGGACGTGGGTGTCCACGGCGCCGGCGGTGGCGATCATGCCTTCGCCGGAGACGATCGAGGTGCCGGTGCCGACGACGACGTCGACACCTTCGAGGGTGTCGGGGTTGCCGGCCCGGCCGATGGCGTGGATGCGGCCCTCGCGGATGCCGATGGACACCTTGCGGATGCCCTGAATCGCGTCGATGACCAGGACGTTGCTGATCACCACGTCGCAGGTCTCGCGGACCGCGGCGGCCTTGAGCAGCAGCCCGTCCCGGGCGGTCTTGCCGAAGCCGGCCAGGAACTCGTCACCGGGCTTCTGGGCGTCCGACTCGACCCGGACGACCAGGCCCGAGTCGCCGAGGACGACCCGGTCGCCGGCGCGCGGGCCGTGCACCGACGCGTACTCGTGGGGATCGATGCTCATGCCTGCTCCTCCGCTCCCAGGTAGCCACAGGCGACGGCCCGCCGCAGCGCTTCTTCCTTCGCGCCCGGTGCGTCCAGCGGGCCGTCGACGAGACCGGCGAAGCCGATCGCGATCCGGTCGCCGCCGATCGGCACCAGACCGACCTCCGAGGTGCCGCCGGGGTCGAACCGCACCGACGAGCCGGCCGGCACGCACAGCCGCATGCCGTACCCGGCCGCGCGGTCGAACTCCAGGCGGGGGTTGGCCTCGAAGAAGTGGAAGTGGGACGTGACGCTGATCGGCACTGCCGCGGTGTTGCGCACGGTCAGCACCACCGCGGGCGCCGGCTCCGGGTCGGCCGGGCCGGGGAGCACGGCGCCGGGCGCCGGGGCCGCTGTTTCGTCGCGCTCCCCCGCCGCGGCGCCGATCGGGTCGGTGACCACCGCGAGCCGGGAGCCGTCGTCGAAGACGGCCTCCACGTGCACCTCGGTGACCACGTCGGCCACGCCCGGGAGGACGTCGTCCGGGCCGAGCACGCTGCGTGCCGCCTCGATGGCTTGAGCGAGGCGGCGCCCGTCCCGCGCCGCCTCGCAGACTGTGTCCGCGATCAACGCGGTCGCCTCGGGCACATTCAGCTTCAGTCCGCGGGCCCGGCGCGTCCGCGCCAGCTCGGCCGCGCCGAACAGCAGCAGCCGGTCGCGTTCCGTCGGGGTCAACCGCATCCCGTCCCACCTTCCAGCTCGATTAGAGCATCACTCTAACCATGAAATTAGTCAACGTGAAAGCATTGACCTCTGGCACGGGCATGAGTCACATTGAGCGCTGTTCTAAATAAGCGGTGAATAGAACGCCGCTCTAAATGATCTCGCGGCGGTCCCGCAGCGCGATTCCTCGCTCACTCACGAGCACTGTCCACACACGGAGCACTGCAGGCGGAGCCCTGCTCACACACTGCTGTCCGGCCTCTCAGGGGAGCCCTCATGCCGATCGAACAACGCGGAGTCGACACCATCCCGGACGAGGAGCGCACCAGCGGTCCCCGGGACCTCATCTCGATCCTGCTCGGATCGAACCTCGCCCTCGGCGTGGTGATCTTCGGCTGGCTCCCGGTCTCGTTCGGCCTCGGCTTCTGGGGCTCGGTCAGCTCGCTGGCCGCCGGCACCCTGGTCGGCGCCGTGCTGACCGCGCCGCTCGCCCTGGTCTCACTGCGCAGTGCGACCAACCTCTCCACCAGCAGCGGCGCCCACTTCGGCGTGCGCGGCCGGCTGATCGGCTCGGTCATCGGCCTGCTGCTCTCGCTCGGCTACACCGCACTGACCCTCTGGGTGGGCGGCGACGCGATGGTCGGCTGTCTGCATCGCCTCCTGGGCCTGCCGGCCGACGGCGCGTCCTACGCCGTCGTCTACGCCGTCCTGGCGGGCTGTACCGCGGTCGGCGCGGTCTACGGCTACAAGGTCCTGCTGCGGATGAGCAAGGTGCTCTCCATCGGCCTGACGATCCTGCTCGTGGTCGGCGTCTTCGCCTACGCGCACCACTTCAGCACCGGCCCGGTGCGCGGTGTCCCGTACGCGCTCGGCGGCTACTGGCAGACCTGGCTGCTCTCCGCGGTCTCCGCCGGTCTGAGCGGCCCGATCGCCTTCATCACCCTGCTCGGCGACTACAGCCGCTACATCTCGCCGCGCCGCCACTCCTCGAAGAAGGTCTTCACCGCCACCTACCTCGGCCTGGTGGCCGGTCTGCTGGTGCCGCAGCTCTTCGGTACGTTCAGCGCGCTGGCGGTCGGCGCCGGCGACGACTACGCGGGCCCGCTGGTGGCCGGCGCCCCGGCCTGGTACCTGATCTTCCTGCTGCTCAACGCGTCCGCCGGCTCGGTGGGGAACTCCGGTCTGATGCTCTACAGCATGGGTCTGGACCTGGACGCCATCCTGCCGCGGGCGAGCCGCACCCAGGCCACGTACGTGGTCGCGGGCGTCTCGACCACGCTGGTCTACGCCGGCCACTTCCTGTGGGCGGCGCAGGACGCCATGACGTCCTTCGTGCTGCTGATGACGGCGATCGGCACGCCCTGGGCGGTCATCACGGTCATGGGCTTCGCGCGCTGCCGCGGCAACTACGACGCCGACTCGCTCCAGGTCTACAACCGTGGCACCCGCGGCGGCGTGTACTGGTACAAGGCCGGCTGGAACGTCCAGGCCACCGTCGCCTGGGCGCTTGGCTCGGCCGTCGGCCTGCTGGGCGTGGACACGCCGTTCTACCAGGGCCCGCTGCTGGTCCACACCGGCGGCATCGACATCAGCTTCCTGCTGGCCGCGGCCGTCGCCGGGCTCGCCTACCTGCTGCTCACCGCCCGCCAGCCCCGCCCGGTCCCCGCACTGCGCGGCCTCGCCACTCCCCCGCCGGCCGCCGCACCGGAGGCCCCCGCGGAGGTCGGCTGACCCCGCCCGGTACGGCCGAGGCCGCCCCCGACGGTTTCGTCGGGGGCGGCCTCGGCCGTGTCCGGGCGGGCGCCGGCCGTCGCCGGTCCCGCCGCCGGGGTCAGCCCAGGGGGTGCATCCAGCCGTGGGCGTCCTCGGCGACGCCTCGCTGGATGTCCAGCAGCGCCTCGCGCAGCTTCAGGGTGACCTTGCCGGGCTCGCCGTCGGACTGGGTCCACTCGGCGCCGTTCCGCTTGACCGTGCCGACCGGGGTGATCACCGCGGCCGTGCCGCAGGCGAAGACCTCGGTGAGGGTGCCGTTCGCCGTGTCGGCCTGCCACTGGTCGATGGAGACCCGGGCCTCCTCCGCCTCGAAGCCCAGGTCGCGGGCGACGGACAGCAGCGAGTCACGGGTGATCCCGGCGAGCAGCGAGCCGGTGAGCGTGGGGGTGATGATCTTGTCTCCGTAGACGAAGTACAGGTTCATCCCGCCGAGTTCCTCGACCCACTTGTGCTCCACGGCGTCGAGGTAGGCGACCTGGTCGCAGCCGTGCACCGCGGCCTCGGCCTGGGCCAGCAGCGACGCGGCGTAGTTGCCACCGGTCTTGGCGTCGCCCATGCCGCCGGGCACCGCGCGGACCCGGTCCTCGGAGAGCCAGATGGAGACCGGCTTGACGCCACCGGGGAAGTAGGCGCCGGCCGGCGAGGCGATGACGACGAAGAGGTACTCGTTGGCCGGCTTCACGCCCAGCCCGACCTCGGTCGCGATCATGAACGGGCGCAGGTAGAGCGACTCCTCGCCGCCGTGCGCCGGCACCCAGCCCTTGTCCTGCTGGACGAGCAGGTCACAGGCCTCGATGAAGGTCTCCACCGGCAGTTCCGGCATCGCCAGCCGGCGCGCCGACGCCTGGAAGCGGCGGGCGTTGGCGTCCGGGCGGAAGGTCGCGACGGAGCCGTCGGGCTGGCGGTACGCCTTGAGGCCCTCGAAGATCTCCTGCGCGTAGTGCAGGACGTTGGTCGCCGGGTCGAGGGAGAGCGGCCCGTACGGCACGAGCTGTCCGTCGTGCCAGCCGCGGCCCTCGGTCCACCTGATCGTCACCATGTGGTCGGTGAAATGGCGGCCGAAGCCCGGGGCGGCCAGGATCTGCTCCCGCTCCGCGTCGGACAGCGGGTGCGAGGAGGGCTTGAGCTCGATCGTGGGCGTCGTCATGTATGCGTGTCCTTCACTGCGTGGTCCGCGCCGGGCGGTTGGCGGTTGCCGCGTACGACGGGATCTTGGCGTACCGGTCGTTACTGGGACGTCCGACTTTCCCCGCGGACGGCGGCCCCTCTTCCGATTATCGCTCGGGGGTGTCCGCCGCCGTACGCGCGTCTGCGGTCTCCGGGTCCGATGGTCGCATCCCGCCCGGCGTTAGCACAGGGTCGACCGGCGGGAGGCGTGCGGCCGGGAATGCGGACAGCGCCGGAACCCCCTCGGGGCCCGGCGCTGTCGGTGCGTCTCTGTGTGCGCTGCGGGCCTCAGCCCGCTACTCGTGCGGCGAGCGCGTCGCCGATCTCGTCCGTGCTGCGGGCGGTGCCGTCCCGGGCCTCTAGGTCGGTCGCGACGGCCGTCTCGATGCGGGCGGCCTCGGCCTCGTAGCCGAGGTGGCGCAGCAGCAGCGCGACGGAGAGGATCGTGGCGGTCGGGTCGGCCTTGCCGGTGCCGGCGATGTCCGGCGCGGAGCCGTGCACCGGCTCGAACATCGAGGGGAACTCACCGGTCGGGTTGATGTTGCCGGAGGCGGCCAGGCCGATGCCGCCGGTCACGGCCGCGGCGAGGTCGGTGAGGATGTCGCCGAAGAGGTTGTCGGTGACGATCACGTCGAACCGCTCGGGCTGGGTGACGAAGAAGATCGTCGCCGCGTCGACGTGCAGGTAGTCGGTGGTGACCTCGGGGTACTCCTGGCCGACCTTGTCGAAGATGTTCTTCCACATGTGGCCGGCGTAGACCAGCACGTTGTTCTTGTGGACCAGCGTCAGCTTCTTGCGGGGGCGGGCGTTGGCCCGCTCGTACGCGTCCCGGACCACGCGCTCGACGCCGTAGGCGGTGTTGACGCTGACCTCGGTGGCGACCTCGGCGGGGGTGCCGGTGCGCAGGCTGCCGCCGTTGCCGGTGTACGGGCCCTCGGTGCCCTCGCGGACGACGACGAAGTCGATCTCGGGGCGGCCGGCCAGCGGGGTGGCGGTGTTCGGGAAGAGCTTCGACGGGCGCAGGTTGACGAAGTGGTCGAAGGCGAAGCGGAGCTTGAGCAGCAGCCCGCGCTCCAGCACGCCGGAGGGGACGGACGGGTCGCCGATCGCGCCGAGCAGGATCGCGTCGTGCTGCTTGAGCGCCTCCAGTTCCGCGTCCGGCAGGGTCTCGCCGGTGGCGTGCCAGCGCCGGGCCCCGAGGTCGTAGTCCTTGGTTTCCAGCTTGACGTCCTGCGGCAGGACGGCGGTCAGGACCTTGAGGCCCTGGGCCACGACTTCCTGGCCGATGCCGTCACCGGGGATCACTGCGAGGCGAATGCTGCGAGACATGGTTGGACCCTACTCTTCGTCCCATTGATTGACACGTAACGTCCGCCATGCGGACACGCCCGGAGACCACGTCCACGAGCGGCCCGACGCCTCACGGCGGCCGGGTGACGAAGAACGGGTGACGAAGAAGGCGCCGAAGAAGATGCCGGCCGGCATCCGCGCGGGGCGCCCGCGGCCCGGGCGCCTCCGTGGTCTCAACTAGTGACAGATCAGCCGGGCGGCGGAGCAGCGGATCCGCCACCAGCAGCGGCACGGTACCGAGGCCCGGGCCCCACCCTGTGCGCGGAACATCTCAGTGTCCGGTCGAGCCGCCGTTGTCCCGGCGGTCGAGGGCGCGTTGGAGGGCGGCCGCGGCGTTCCTGCGGTCGGCGTCGTTGGTCGTACGCGCGGAGTGGCGGGTCCTGCGGACAGCGGTCTCGGCCATGATTCACGTCTCCAATGCCAAAGCCCCGAGAACGGATGGGATACGTCGATCCAGAAGCGGGCCGGAAAGGGCGGGGGCCCCGGCGCAACAGGGGTCACCTGCGCACACGCACCGGGCCACATCCGCAGTCGCTCGATGGAGCGTTACGTTCGGCTCCTACAAAGCTAGGACAGCCGGGCCGTGATGTCTGCACAATTACTTGGGCTTCCTACTATCTGAGACGGATTCCCTCTGCACCGCCTCCGACGAGGCGCTCCACGCCGTTGAGCACCAGGTGCCGTACGGCGTGGACGAGCCAACGCCGACGGCCCGGCGCCCCCTTGTGAGGGGTGCCGGGCCGCCGTCGTGCCCCGGGGCGGTCAGCCCATGTGCGGGTAGCGGTAGTCCGTCGGGGGGACCAGGGTTTCCTTGATGGAGCGGGTGGAGGTCCAGCGCATCAGGTTCTGCTTGGCGCCGGCCTTGTCGTTGGTGCCGGAGGCCCGGCCGCCGCCGAAGGGCTGCTGGCCGACGACGGCGCCGGTGGGCTTGTCGTTGATGTAGAAGTTGCCCGCGGCGAAGCGGAGCTTCTCGCAGGTGGCGGCGGCCGCGGCACGGTCCTGGGCGATGACGCAGCCGGTCAGGCCGTACGCCGAGGCGGACTCCATCTGGGTGAGCATCTCGTCGTAGTCCGCGTCGTCGTAGACGAAGACGCCGAGGATCGGGCCGAAGTACTCGTCCTTGAAGATCTCGTTGTCCGGGTCGGTGGAGACCAGGACCGTCGGACGGACGAAGTAGCCCTCGCTGTCGTCGTACGTGCCGCCGGCCACGACCTCGATGGTCGGGTCGGCCTTGGCGCGGTCGATCGCCGCCTTGTTCTTGGCGAAGGACCGCTCGTCGATGACGGCACCGATGAAGTTCGACAGGTCGGTGACGTCACCCATGGCGAGCGACTCGACCTCGGCGGCGAACTCCTCCTTGAAGCCGGCGTTCCAGAGGGAGGCCGGGACGTACGCGCGGGAGGCCGCGGAACACTTCTGGCCCTGGAACTCGAAGGCGCCACGGGTCATGGCGGTCTTCAGCACGGCGCGGTCGGCCGAGGGGTGGGCGACGATGAAGTCCTTGCCGCCGGTCTCGCCGACCAGACGCGGGTACGTCTTGTAGTTCTCGATGTTCGCGCCGACCGTCTTCCACAGGTACTGGAAGGTCTTGGTCGACCCGGTGAAGTGGATGCCCGCGAGGTCCGGGTGGGCCAGCGCGACCTCGGAGACGTCCTTGCCGTCACCGGTGACCAGGTTGATCACGCCCTTGGGCAGCCCGGCCTCCTCCAGCAGCTCCATCAGCAGCACGGCCGCGAAGGTCTGGGTCGGCGAGGGCTTCCAGACGACCACGTTGCCCATGAGGGCGGGGGCGGTCGGGAGGTTGCCGGCGATCGCGGTGAAGTTGAACGGCGTGATCGCGTAGACGAAGCCTTCGAGCGGGCGGTGGTCGGAGCGGTTCCAGACGCCCGGGGAGTTCGCCGGGGGCTGCTCGGCGAGGATCTGGCGCGCGAAGTGCACGTTGAAGCGCCAGAAGTCGATCAGCTCGCAGGGGGTGTCGATCTCGGCCTGCTGGACGGTCTTGGACTGGCCGAGCATGGTGGCGGCGGCCAGCGTCTCGCGCCAGGGACCCGAGAGCAGCTCGGCGGCCCTGAGGATGATCGCGGCACGGTCGTCGAAGGACATCGCGCGCCAGGCGGGGGCGGCGGCCAGCGCGGCGTCCACCGCGTCCTGGGCGTCCTTGACCGTGGCGTTGCCGTACGTGCCGAGCCGGGCTCCGTGGTTGTGCGGCTGGACGACGTCGAAACGCTCGCCGCCGCCCATCCGGCGCTCGCCGCCGATGGTCATCGGCAGCTCCCGCGGGTTGCCGGCCAGCTCCTTGAGCTTGGCCTCCAGACGGGAACGCTCGGCGCTGCCGGGGGCATAGGTGTGGACCGGCTCGTTCACCGGTACGGGGACCTGGGTCACAGCGTCCATGGCGGCCGTTTCTCCTTCGGTGGTCGGTTCGTACGTACGTAAAGGGGGGCCAGGGGTTCAGCCCCGGGTCGCCGTCATCCCCGGGTCGCGAGCGACCGCAGGAAGAACGCCAGGTTCGCGGGGCGCTCGGCGAGCCGGCGCATGAAGTATCCGTACCAATCGGTGCCGTACGGGATGTACACCCGCATACGGTTCCCCTCGGCCACCAGCCGGCGCTGCTCCGCCTCGCGGATGCCGTACAGCATCTGGAATTCGTAGTCCGCCGGCTTACGGCCGTTGCGGTGCGCCAGCTCCTGGGCGATGGCCACCATCCGCGGGTCGTGCGACCCGATCATGGGGTAGCCCCGGCCGGCCATGAGGATCTTCAAGCAGCGCACATAGGCCCGGTCGACCTCCCGCTTGTCCTGGAAGGCGACGGTCGCGGGCTCCTTGTACGCGCCCTTGACCAGTCGCACCCGGGAGCCTTCCCCGGCGAGCGCCCGGCAGTCGTCCTCGGTGCGGAAGAGGTAGGACTGCAGCACCGCGCCCGTCTGGGGGAACCGCGCGCGCAGCTCGGCGAGGATCGCCAGGGTCGAGTCGACCGTGGTGTGGTCCTCCATGTCGAGGGTGACGGTCGTCCCGGCCTCGGCGGCCGCCTCGACCACCGGAGTGACGTTCTGCAGGGCCAGTTCGTGGCCGCCCGGCAGCGCCTGGCCGAAGGCGGACAGCTTCACCGACATCTCGGCCTTCACGCCGAGCCCGTGCTCCTTGAGGGCCTCGGCCAGCCGGAGGTAGGCGTCGCGGTTGCGCAGCGCCTCCGCCGGGTCCGTGATGTCCTCGCCGAGGTGGTCGAGCGTGACCTCCAGTCCGCGCGCGGCCAGATTTCGGACCGCGGCCATGGCCTCGTCCAGACGCTCGCCGGCGACGAACCGTTCCACCACGGGGCGGGTGACCGGAGCGGCCGCGACGACGCGCCGGATGCTGTCGCTGCGCGCTGCGGCGAGGAGCACGGGACCCAGCATGGGGCACCTCCACATTCAGGGTGACAAGGACCGGGCGGCGCCGTGCAGGGCGGACGCGTCGGCAAGATTGAGCCACCTGAAATTTAAGGATCGCGCCACTTCGCGGCCATCGACAGCTGTCACGCCTTCGTGGCCGGGATCTCAGACAGATGTATGAGAATGGGAGCGGGGACGACCACTGCGACAGGAGAGGGGCCGAACGGCGGATGCGGGGCGACTACCAGCAGCTCGTGGACGAGATCTCGGCGGCGCTCGGCGCACCGGCGACGCTGGAGGACCGGGACTTCGGGCTGATCGCCTTCGGCGCGCACGAGGGCGAGGACGACGAGGTCATGGACCCGGTGCGGACCCGGTCGATCCTGCAGCGCCGCTCCTCGGCCGCGGTCCGGGCCTGGTTCGAGGCGTTCGGGATCGCCCGGGCCACGACGCCGCTGCGGATCCCGCCGGACCCGGCCGCCGGCGTCTTCCGCGGCCGGATCTGTCTCCCCGTACGCCACCGGGGCGTGGTGCACGGCTACGTCTGGCTGCTGGACGACGGGCACCTCACCGACCTGGCCCTGGGCGGCCACGGCACCCCGCCCGACCCGCGGATCGCCCAGGCGATGGAGACCGCCGCCCGGATCGGCGCCCTGCTGGCCGAGGAGGCCCGCGCCGGGTCCGAACTCGGCGACCTGCTACGGGAGTTGCTGACCGGCCCGGCCACCGGCCGGCCTGCCGCAGCGACCGCGCTGCGCGACGCGCTCCGCGACACCCTGCGCTTCACCCCCGGCCTGCCGCTCACCCTGGTCGCGGTGACACCCTGGGACACCTCGGACACCGACGCGGCCCCGCTGCCGAGCCTGCCGGGCCTGCTCGCGGCGTGCGCGCTGCGCTCCCCCGGCGGTCCGGCGGGCGCGCCGGGCCCGCCCACGCTGGCGGCGCTGGTCCGGCTGCGGGCCACGGGCGGGTCGGCCCCCGCCCGTACGGTGGCGGAACACCTGCTGCGCTCCCCGCGGGCGGGGAGCGCCCCTGCCACCGCGGCTCCGGCCGGGCCCGGACGGTCCGGGACCGACCGGCGCGCCGCCCCGCCCCGGCCGGGCGCGGCCGGCCTCGGCAGCGCCACCCGGGAGCCGGCCGAACTCCCCACCTCCTGGCAGGAGGCCCTCGCCGCGGCCCGCGCGGCCCGCGCGGAACCCCGGCTGGGCCCGGTCGCCCAGTGGGACACCATCGGTTCGTACCGCATGCTGACCGCCCTGCCGGTCACCGATCCCGACCCCGCGATCGGCCCCCTGCTCACCCCCGCCCACGCCGAACTCGCCCGCACCACCGAGGTGTTCCTCGACTGCGCGGGCCAGGCAAGCCGAACGGCCCAGGTCCTGGGCATCCACCGCCAGACGCTCTACTACCGCCTCGGCCGCGTCGAGAAACTGACGGGCCTGGACCTGGACGACGGCGAACACCGCCTGCTCCTCCACATGGCCCTCAAGGCGGCGCGTCTGTAGTTCCGCCCCCGTAGCTGGCTGTCCCGCCGCGGGGCGCTGCGCTTTGTGCACCCCGTACGTACTTGGCCGTCCCGCCGCGGTTGTTGTTCGCCGTTGCGCTTTGCGGCGCCGCGTACGTTGCTGGCCGTCCCGCCGTGGGGCGTCTCACCGTTGCGCCTGCGGCGGGCTGGGTTTGTTGTGGGTGCGGTGACGGGCCTCCGGGGCCTTGTTCGTGGACTGCTGTCGCTTTACGTCCACGAACAAGGC
>NZ_JOIX01000017.1 GCF_000720175.1 Streptomyces sp. NRRL S-337 | reverse complement strand
GCCGGTAGATGGTGTTGAAAGCTCGGGGCCCGGGTGCCAATACGGCACTCGGGCCCCTCGACGCGTCCCCGAAAGAAGAGGTCTATGCCCCCTCGCAGTACCCGCCCCGTCGACAAGCTCGACGATGACGACTACCCCGCCTACACCATGGGCCGGGCCGCCGAAATGCTCGGCACCACCCCCGCCTTCCTCCGCGCCCTCGGCGAGCACCGCCTGATCACTCCGCTGCGCTCCGAAGGCGGCCACCGCCGCTACTCCCGCTACCAACTGCGCATCGCCGCCCGCGCCCGCGAACTCGTCGACGCCGGCACCCAGATCGAGGCCGCCTGCCGCATCGTCATCCTCGAAGACCAGCTCGAAGAAGCCCAGCGCATCAACGAAGAGCTGCGCACCCGCAGCGCCACCTCGTAACGGCGATTCGAGACCGACCTGCCCGAGCTGATCAGCGCTGCGGACACGATGAAGTCTGCGTGGGCCTGCTGAACGGCTGCGGAGCACGCCTCGCGCTGGGCGTGCTCGGCGAGCGCGCGTGAGGGTGCAACCGTGTCTGGTCGACATGGCCGGAAGGCCTCTGCCGCCCCTTCAAAAGCACTGATGAACCCAGGGGTGACCAGGCGATTTCTGCCAATGGGCCCGCGAGCAACACCCGCCACCCCCACCGCAACCTTGCTGGAACCAAGGCGTACGCCCCCCCAACTCCGTTGCCGGGCATGGTTGTTCAAGAAGGTCTGGGCAGACAACCTCGCAGCGGATCCCTTCGCGACAGGTGTCGTGCAGGGTGTCGTCGCCTCCACCGCCTCGGAGCTGGGTGAATTCCAACCGGACGCTCGCGGCGCCCGAAGAACCCGCTCTGCTCGGAATGTCGTGCCCGGAAGCGGCCCGGTAGAAGTCCCGTGTCTGTCTGAATCGCCCGTTTCTGCGGCCCTGTGGCGTGTCTCGGATGGGTGAATTCGGGAACCTGGCCGCTCCCGGATTCCGGTAGGACCGTTGGACCGGGCGGATAGCCCGATGATCGCTCTTCCGGCATCCCCTGCTCATTCCCGTACACGTGCTTGAGGAGACGTCCCCTTGGCTACCGCTGATCTTCCCGGTCCTGATTCGCTGCTGCGCCGCACGCTGGGGGAGTGGCGGATCGGGTTGGTGGCGTGGCGGCTGCTGGTTCTGCAGACCGCGGATCCGGCGGTCGCCGCCGGCATGGCCAACTTCTCCACCTACCGCGCGCACCCGTGGCGGCGTATCGAGCACACCATGGACAGCGGGAAGCGGCTGTTCTTCTCCGATCGTGAAGGGCTACGCCGTGAGGTTGCCCGTCTGGAGCGCACGCACCGCCGGCTGGCCGGGACCGACGAACAGGGCAGGCCGTTCACGGCGTTGGACCCGGCGGTGCGGGTGTGGGTACTGGTCACCTTGTACGAGTGCATGACGGCGATGAGGGAACTGTCCGGACGCCCGCTGACGCCGCCTGAACTGGATCAGATGTACGGAGAATTCCGTGCGGTGTGTGCCGAGTTCGGCCTCTCCGACGAGCTGTTCCCGGCCACGGCCGCGGACGTGCCCGCGTACATGGACCGCACGATCCGCGAGCGCCTCGAATACAGCGAACCCGTGCGCTACCTGCTCTTCGACATGCTCCGTGAAGCACCCGCACCCCGCCGCCTCGGCCACCTGAAGCCGGCCTGGCCGCTTGTGCGCACGGTGGCCGCCCACGTGATCGGTGCGCTGACCATCGCGGACCTGCCGGAAGCCTTCCGCGAGCGCTTCAACTTGCCCCGCACCCGCCGCGCGGCCCTGCTGTCCTTCATCCTGCACCGTGGCATGCGCGTGCTGATGAATGCGCTGCCCGAGCACCGCCGCTACCGCACCTCACTGGCGGGCAACCCCTCGACCTCGCAGCCTCCCACCGCCTCCACCGACCGTCCTTCCCCGCCGGAGGCAAGCCCTGTCCGGCTTCCCGCACCCCGCCCCCGCAAGGGTGCCGATTCCCGCCCGGCGCGTCTGCGGACCTTCTTCCGCCAGGTCCTCGACCAGACCGGCGACGGCCGCATCAGCTCGGCCGATATGCAGGCCATGGCGCACAACGTGTGCTGGCCGCTCGAACTCACCCCCGAGCGCGAAGCCCGCGTCTATGCCGCCTTCGAGACCTGGTGGCAGCACCTGCGGACCGGCATGGACGCTGACAACGACGGACAGGTGACCTGCGAGGAGTTCGTCACCGCCATGCTCACCGGGATCGACGCCGGGCCGGGCTATCTAGAGCAGGGCTTGCATTTCGCGGTACGGGCGATCTTCCACGCTGCGGACTCCGACGGCAACGGATACCTGTGCGCCGATGAGTACCGCACGATCTTCGGCGGCTCCCGGGTCCACCCCGCCGAGCTCAACCACGGCTTCCGCCAGCTCGACCACGACGGAGACGGCCGCATCACCGAAGACGAATTCGTCCAGGCCTTCACCGACTACTTCACCGCCCGCACCGACAACACCGCCGGCAGCCAGCTCCTCGGCCGCCCATAGCGGCTGATGCGGGCGAAGTGCCGGGCCGGCCACTGATGGCCTTGGCAGCTCAGTGGCGACTGCCGCAGGGGCCTGACGCGTGTGGCGGCGGGAAGAGGGCGTCGTCGCGCTCGCGGTCTCTGACCTGGTGGTGGCCGCCGAGGTGATACGTATCGCGCCGACAATCCAGGCTGGGAGCGGGCCGCCGGTGGCACGAGGTGCGAATGCGACACCATGAGGGGAACGTCTGGTACCCGGCCAGCCCGGAATGCCCAACCCGCAGTCAGCAGACCCACGACGCGATGATGGCCGCCGTCGAGCAGGCGCAGCGCAGCACGGCATGGGCCATGGCCCTCCTCCCGGACGGCCGGGAGATCGTCACGGCGGGCGAGGACGCCACCGTCCGCCACTGGACCGCCTGACCGGCACTCCGGCCGGTGAGCCGCGCAGTCCGGCTGCGCTTGCGGCTTGCCGCAGCCATGCCACGCTGGAAACGCGGAAGCCGAACAGAAGGGGGCCACCATGCCCTTCGACTTCAACGTCGATGTCCGACTGACGGACGACAACGACCCGGACAGCGTGCAGTTCATCAACATGACCATCGGTTCGGTTCCGGCCGGCGCTGACCGACTCCTGGGTGACTGGCGGGGCGCAGCCGTCTTCCTACCCTCCAGTTCCGGCGAATTCGACTGGGACGGACGCTCCGGACAGCAGGTCGCCTTCGTCTTCGACGGCCCCTCCGCCGGCAGCCGCCTGATCCTGGGCCTCAACGACTTCGCCGCCCCCGGCGGAGGTCTGCCGCACCGGGGTGCGACCGGAGGCGGTGTCGTGACGGACCCTGACAATCCGCAGTTCCTCGGCACCGTCAAGTGGGAGATCACCTGACCGGATGGGAAACCTGCTCGTATGCCGCGCTTGCGCAGGCGGTCGCGGATGGCGCGTGGAGAGTAGGCCTTGTTCGCCAGGACCACGTCCGGCCTCGTGGGCGGGTGACGACGTCGTCGGCGGAACACGCAGGAGGGTTATGACGGGGGTGAAGGCGGGTGCGTCCAGGTGCCGCAGCCGTGTCCCGGTCTGGAAGTGGTCTGCCCCTGTGGGAACGTTGGTCAGTTCTGGCACTGACCGCGGTATGCGGTATCCGACGATACCGGTATCCGACGATGCCTTCGCCGGGAACTGGGCAGTTCCGTCGAACCTGTTGCCGTTGTCGAAGAGGGTCACAGACCCCACCGGAAGGTGGTTCCCAGGGACCCGGGCCGGAGCCCGGCAAGTGAAACTCGGGCGCCGTGGAAGGCCATGTGCCCCCGGGGTGGCGACCTCTTCGAGCCGTATCAGTGGGTCTGGCGGCGCCAGATCGAGGGGCTGACACCCCGGTTGCGCTTGAACGCCACGCTGAAGGCGAAGGGATCCTCGTATCCGACCTCGCGGGCCACGGCGGCGACGGTCGTCTCGGCGTCCCGCAGCAGGTCCGCCGCCAGGGTCATCCGCCAGCCGGTGAGGTAGGTGAGCGGGGGGTCGCCGACCAGCGCGGTGAAGCGGACGGCGAACGCCGCACGAGACGTGCCGACCCGGGCGGCCAACTCGGCGACCGTCCACCGACGGGCTGGATGCTCGTGCAGCAGGCGCAGCGCCTCGCCGATCACCGGATCGGACAGCGCCTGGTACCAGGCGGGCGCCGTCTCCGTGGCGGCGCACCAGGCCCGCAACGCCAGCACGAGCAAGAGGTCCAGTAGCCGGTCCAGCACGGCGTCCTGACCGGGTTCGTCGCGGGTGGCCTCCGTGGCGAGCAGGTCCAGTGCCGCCCGGGTCGCCGGCCCGGCGGGTACGACCGCCAGCGGCGGCAGCATGCCGAGGAGGCGGTCGCCGACGTCGCCGCTGAGGTCGTAGGCGCCGCGGAGCATGATCGTGGCCCCGGGCAGACCGTCGCCGTAGGTGCGGGGAGCCAGGCTCCGCTGCGTGTCCGGCGCTTGCGTTGACCTGTCGACGACGCGTTTGCTCCGCCCGTGGATCACGACCTGGGGTGGGGTGGACGGGGCGTCGGCGATCGTGTATCGGCGGGGGCGGGTGATGAGGGCGATGTCGCCCGCCGTGAGCCGTACCGGTGCGGTGTCCGTGTCGTCGATGCGCACCGACGCGTGACCGGCGAGCGTGGTCACGACCGTCAGCGGTGGGGGGTCGGTGAAGGTCACCGACCACGGAGGTCGCTGGATCAGTTGCCTGACCATCGCGTTCCTGGCCCGGGCCCGGTGCAGCAGATCGCTGAGGACGTCCACGCTCCCACGCTAGACGAACACAAAGGAAGTGAGGACGTTCTCCCATGGATCGTCCACGCACTCCTGGGGTTGTCTGGACGGCATGAAGACCATCCTTGTTCTCGGCGGTACCGGCAAGACCGGCAGCCGCATTGCCCGGCGCCTCAAGGCCGCCGGCCTGCCGGTCCGCACGGCCTCCCGCACCGGCGGCGACTTCCGCCTCGACCTTGACGATCCGGCGAGTTGGACGCCCGCACTCGACGGCGTCACCGCCGCCTACCTCGTGGAGCCCAGCCTGTCGAGGAGCACGGACCACCAGGCACGCATACCGCAGTTGGTGAGCGAGGGGGTCACCGCGGGCGTGCGCCGCCTGGTGCTGCTGTCCGCCCCACGCGCGGGCGAGGACGGCCATCCCCTGCACGCCGCCGAGCAGGCCGTGCGCGCCTCCGGCATCGACTGGACCATCCTGCGCCCGCAGTGGTTCGCGCAGAACTTCAGTGAGGGCCCCTGGCGGCACGGAATTCTCGCCGGCACTTTGGCCCTGCCCACCGGTGACGGGCGCACTCCGTTCGTCGACGCCGAGGACATCGCCGAAGTTGCCGTGGCAGCACTGACCGAAGACGGCCACAGCGGCCGGATCTACGAGCTGACCGGCCCACGGGCGATCAGCTTCGGTGAAGCGGCCGACCTCATCGCCCGGGCCACCGCCCGTACGGTCCGTCATCTCGACGTGGATCCGGCGGACTTCGTCGAGCGTCAGGTCGCCGCCGGCGCCTCACCCGACGTCGCCCAGCTGCTGACGGGGCTGCTGGGCGCCATCCGGAACGGCGCGGGCGCCGCGCTCTCCGACGGCGTGGAACGAGCCCTCGGCCGACCCCCCAGGACCTTCGAGGCTTTCGTCAACAAGGCCGCCGCCGCGGGACACTGGAACTGAACTTCCGGGCAAGCCGAGCAGGGCCACGTTGACCACCGAAGTGGTCCTCTCGCCTTGCCCACCCCAAGGCGCAGGCCGAACGAACCGTCGCCGGCGGGTTGGGGTGTTCACCGCCGAGCGGGTTCCGGACCGGTCCAGCCGGCGGTCCCGACACAGGCTTCGTTGCCTTCCGGGTCGGCCAGCACCCAGTGCGAGGAAGCATGGGCATCGCTCACCAGACGGCCGCCAGCCGCGATGGCTGCCGCTATGCGCGCTTCGGCCTGGTCGTAGGGCACCCAGACGTCGACGTGCATTCGATTGCGCTGAGGGCGTGGTGTGTCCATCTGCTGGAAATAGAACGGCGCCCCGCGGCGCTGCGGGTCGATCAGATCCTCAGGGCTCTTCGCCCGATCGGCATAGCCGAGCAGCGCCCGCCAGAGCCGCACCACATCGCTCCGACGGCCAACGACCCGGCGCGGAAGTACGCGCAGGCTCCCTCGCTCAGGACACGCCAGTCTTCCAGGCCGACGGTCTCGTGGAACTGCTGCGGCCGGACACGCTCGATCTTGCCTTCTACGTAAGTCATGCGATCAACCTGGTGTGTTGACCACGAACGTTCGCCGGGGTGGATGCCTGGAAGTACTGTCCCAGGCCCGGCGGCTGGTGCGTTGACCACAAACGACCGCCGGGGTTGGTCACGCGGCTTTGCTTCGTGGCCGGCCCCGGCGTTGCTGGCGTTCGCTGCGGACTTCGGCGCGTTCGCGGCGTTGGGCTGCCAGCACATCGGGGTGTCGGGCATTGGGGTCGGCGGACGCGCACAGCCTTCTCGGGCGGGTCCGGGAAGAGGCCGACGGCCGACGACAACAGACCTTGTCGATGAAGAACGGGTCGGCGGACAGCTCACCCGCTCGACATCAGCATCGGTGACCTTCCGCGGGATGCCTGGTCGAGGCTCGTCGCACAGACCGGCCAGCCCTCGTTACGGGAAACGCCGTCGCCAGGTCCGGACGGTGTCCGGGGGGCCCAGACGTCGTGACACCTCCATGATTGAGTGCCCCTGGGCGCCTTCCCAAACGATCCGCGACCGTTGGGCCAGTGCCTGAGCGGTGGCACGTCAGCGCACCCGCCCTTGGCGCGCGGCGCAGCGTAGCGGCTCCGGATGGTGTTCCGAGCCCGATTTGGGACCATGGCCATGTGGACGGGAATCCGGTTTATGGCGGGGCCGAGCCGGTGGAGGTGCTCAAGGTGGCGCCGACGGCCCGGACGGCGGTGGCATGGCTGCCGCCGCGGAAGCTCTGGCCGGTGATTCAGGACATCCGCTGGGAGCACGATCCGCAGGTACGGCGGTGGCCGCCGCATGTGAATCTGCTGTTCGGGTTCGTGCCGGAGGAGGCGTTCGCGCGGGCCGTGCCGTTGCTCTCCGCCGGGGCAGCGCAGAGCACGGTGTTCACGGCGCGCCTGGCCGGAGTGCGGTACTTCCGGCACCGGCACTACGCGACGTTGTGGCTCGATCCGGCTGCGGCGGATCCGGCGCCGTGGACTCATCTGCACCGGGAGCTGGCGCTGCGGTTCCCACTTTGCCGGGGGCGCGTGGGCCGCTTCACCCCGCATTTGTCCCTGGGCCGTACGCAGGACCCGAAGCGGCTGGCCGCCGAGTGTGCTGCTCGGCTCGGCGCACTGGCGGCGGTGGTCGAGGAGGTGGTCTTGCTCTCCCGACGCGGCGAGGGGCCCATGCGGCCTCGGGCCGTGATCACACTGGGCACGGGCGAGGTCCGCCGACCGCAGGATTGCTAGGCGCTCAGTCGCCACGATCTCTGGGACGGTCGCGTCGTGATGGAGGATGAGTGGCTTCCGGGGCGGTCGGTCACCTTTCGCTACCCGCCCCAGACGGCCCGGCTGTGCCTCATGGGCTGCCTCGGCGGAGGGACCGGCGTTGATCTCCAGGAACAGCGTTTGGCGACCGGTTCCGGAGGCAGTTGGTGATCGCCTGGCTCAACGGATCTCGATGGGAAACGACGGCACTGTCGTGTCACGGACGCGGGACGGCCAGCCGCTTGTCAGCGCGGCTGGCCGTCGAAGGGGTCGCCGGAGCCGGGCTCGAATGTCGTGCCGAGGTTGTACTGCGCGATCCCGAAGGGTTGGAATTCGGCATTGGCAAGGACGCGGTAGAGGAACTCGGAGGTGGACATGTCGTACCGGTGCCATCCGCCGACGTCGTGGGCCCGCGCGAGGACGGGGTAATCGCCCGGCCGCTCGGCATCGATGAACCAGCAGTACTCGTCGGCCCATTCGGTGGAGCCCCACTCAACCAGTCCCTTGCCGCCCGGCGCGTAGACCGCATAGGGATCCACGGCGGAGCCGTCTTTGAGCTTGCTGGCCTGGTCGACCGACACCCGCCACTGTGCCAGGAAGTCGAACGAGAAGCCCTCGTCGCGCCCCAGAAAGTAGACCGAATCGCTGAAGACGCCGCCGCCGAACGCCTCGTAGAGCTCCTTGTAGTCCGCAGGCAGCGGAACCCCCAGCTCTCGCTCGATCGCCGCCCAGTCGACGGAGACCCCGAGCGGCTCCCACCCGGTCAGTTCGATCACTCGCTGAACCCACATACGACACTCTTTTAGCACCTGCCTTCGTCTCGATGTCCCTCAACCCCCTCGTCGCTCACGTCAAGATCGGCAGCTGTCGCACTCGGCCGACCTTGGCGGGTTCCTCAGCAGCGGTCGAGTTCCACGTATCCGGGTTCGTCGATGCAGCGGAGATCGACGCGGCCGTAGCGGGCGATCGTCTTGTTCAGCTGCTTCTCGTCGCGCAGGAGGACGACGTGGCCCAGGAACCACGGTGTCTTCTCGCCGATGGGTGCGTCGGGAGCGGTAGTCGGTCGGAGTTCGTCTCCAGCAGTTCGAGGCTGTCGTCGTCCGGGTCGAGGAAGTCGCAGAGCTCCCCATCAACCTGCCAGGACTCCGCCAGACGATTTCGACGAAGCGGAGGGGAAGCAGAGGGAAGGACGCTTCAGCCCAGTGCTCCCGACGCAGGTGCGCGCCACGGCACATTGACAGGTTTCTGTCGACATGTTGCTATGAGGCGCTGCTCAGCTGGGCCTGCGTTGCATTGCATGCCACCAGGCACCGGATCGACTGCCACTTGACCGGGGGCGGCGCCCCCGAATCGGAGCGAGGACCCATGTCGCAGCGCGCCGCGACCATCGTCGGCGGTGGGATCGGCGGCCTGGCGGCAGCCATCGCCCTGCACCGTCGGGGCTGGCGCGTCGAAGTGCTGGAACGTGCACCGGAATTCACCGAGATCGGCGCCGGTATCTCCCTGTGGCCGAACGCGTTGCACGCGCTTGAGGTGCTCGGCCTGGCCGACACCGTCCGGGCGCTCGGTGCCGTCGAGGCAACAGGCGGCGTACGCGACCGCCGGGGCCGCTGGCTGTCCCGTACGGACAACGCGGAGCTGGCACGCCGTTTCGGCCATCCGTTGGTGGTTTTGCATCGCGCGGATCTGTTGCGGGTGCTCACCGAGGCGCTGCCTGCCGACAGCCTGCGGTCGGGCTGCGAGGTGTCCGTGGTCCGCGACGACGACCGCAGCCTGGTCGTCGATCACCGTGGGGGAGTGTCCCGGCCCGATCTGGTGGTGGGTGCCGACGGACTGCGCAGTGCGGTACGACGCGTGCTGTGGCCCGACGCGGCCGGCCCCCGGTATGCCGGTTACACCGCCTGGCGCATGGTCACCGGGCCTCTCGACGAGCCGCCCGCCGAAGGCGCGGCGATCTGGGGGCGTGGGGAGCGGTTCGGCTACACGGCGCTGCCGGGCGGCCGGATGTACTGCTTTGCGACCGCGTCGCTGCCGGCGGGAACGGCCTCCGGCTCGTCGGAGTACGGCGAACTGCTGCGCCGGTTCGGGTCCTGGCCGGATCCCGTCCCGGCCCTGCTGGCCGCGGTCCCCGCGGACGCGGTGCTCCGCCACGACTTGTACGACCTGCCGCCGCTGCCCTCCTTCGTCCGCGGCCGGGTCGCGTTGCTGGGTGACGCGGCCCATGCCATGACGCCCAATCTGGGCCAGGGTGCGTGCCAGGCGTTGGAGGACGCGGTCACTCTCGCTCATTGCCTCGACGGCTCGCCGGACGTGGCCGCCGCGCTCCGCTCGTACGACCTGCTGCGCCGCCCGCGGACGCAGGCCATCACGCGCCGCTCCGCCCGGCTCGGCGCGGTCGGCCAGTTGGCGTGGCCGCCTGCGGTGCTGCTGCGCGACACGGCTGCCTGGCTGACGCCGATGGGGGCGACGATGCGTTCCATGACGCCGGTGCTGAGCTGGAGGGCACCCGTTGACCCGGTGACCGTGACGAAGAGCGGGAGCACCTGATGCCGGACTGGACGTATCACCCGCTGCGCGGCTTGGCCGCCGCCGCCGTCGGCCGGCGCCGTTCGCAGCGAACCGCACTGCGGCTGCTGGCGTCGATCGGCTCCCGTCCGGCCGGTGCGCGGCTGATCGCCCGGGGATTCGGCCACCGCCATCCACCGAAGCGGCTCGCGGGCCAGATCGCCGGCGTGCCCGTGACCGTCCGGCTCGGCATATCCGTCCCGCCCTCGCTCGCCTACGACGCGGTGCGCGCCATGCACCCGCTCGGGGCCGGTGTCGTCGAGGTGGCTCCCGTCTCGGCAGCCGACGCCGAGACGGTACGCGAGGCCGCTGCCGGCCGCTCGATCCCGGTTGTCGCCCGCGTATGCGATCCGGAGGCGGAGGCCGCCCTCAGGTCCCACGTCGACGGGTTCACCAGCGGCGGCGACCCTGACGTGGTGCATGTGACCGACCCGTCCGTCACCGCCGCGGCCGCCGCGCTCGAGGAGCCGGGGACCGTCGTGCTCGCCCGGCCCGGAGTGCTCGTCGAGGCTGGGCCCGGCTGGTTCGCACGGGTCACCGAGGCAGCCACGCCCACCGCACCCGCTCCGCGGCTGCGGGACGTCGGCCGCGATCCTCGCCGCTGGCCCGCCTGGTGGTGGGCACTGCTCGTCGGGCTCGGGATGACGGGCGCGGGGCTCGGGGCCGCGGCGATCACGCTGGGGCCGGTGCTGCTCTGGTACGACCGTGACTACCTCGGCATGACGCTGCACGACCTGCATGCCGCCAACCATCACCTCGTGCACTTCCTCCAGCACGACCGGATCACCATGGCCGGCACGATGGTGGCGATCGGCGCCCTCTACACCGGCCTTGCCGTGGGCGGGATCAGACGCGGCTGGCCCTGGGCCCGTGAGGTGTATCTGCTCTCGGGGATGATCGGGTTCCCCACCTTGTTCTACTTCCTGGCCACCGGCTTCGTGGAGCCCCTGCACACAGCCACCACCATCGTGCTGTTCCCGATGTTCGTGGCCGCGGTCCGGCGGACCGCGCACGCACCGCGGTGGCGCCTGGCGCCCGAGGGGCCGGAGCCGGAACGCCGACGGGCGCTGGTCGGCCAGTTGCTGCTGATCGTCACGGGAGCGGGGCTGTTCGTCGGCGGAGCGGTGATTTCGGTGGTCGGTCTGACCGGTGTCTTCGTGCCGACCGACCTGGTCTTCCTGGGCACCAGCACGCAGAGGCTGGAAGCTGTGAACCCTTGGCTTGTGCCGTTCGTCGCCCACGACCGCGCGGGGTTCGGCGGCGCGCTGATGGCCGCCGCGGTGGCGATCGTCCTGCTCAGCGCGTGGGGCTGGCGGCGGGGTGAAGCCTGGGTGTTCTGGACCCTGGCTGCGGCGGCGGCCGCCGGCTTCCTGCCGGCTGTCGTGGTGCACGGCGCGATCCACTACATGGACTTCATGCACCTCGCCCCGGTCTACTTCGGCATCGCCATGACCGGCACCGGCCTGCTGCTCGCCCGTCCCTACCTCTGTGCCAGGGCGCCGGCGGGGCCGAAGGAGGACTGACGGGCTGTCCCGGCGAGCGCTTCACTACCGATCCAAGGGACAGGCAGCTGTTCGTGGTTGGCCTGTGGGGCCCCGGTGGAGGCCTGATCGTCAGCGCCCGTACGGCCGGGGGAAGCCCGGCCGCCGAGCAACTACCGGACGCGGCAACGGCAGTGCGGCCACGCCTGCGCCGCGCCGGGTGTCCCGTTCGCTGCCACGCAGGCGGTGGACTTGTCAGACCGAAGGCTCGGTCTCGTTGTCTTCGTCCTCGGGGAGGATGTTGCCGTCCTCGTCGAGCACCGGGTGGATGCGCTCAGGGTCGTGCCTGTTGATATCGGATGGGCGTGGCCCTTCGGGGCCGTCGGGACCCCAGCGCAGCAGGCGGCGGGTGCGG
The DNA here is from genome assembly GCF_000720175.1 of Streptomyces sp. NRRL S-337. Classification (GTDB taxonomy): domain Bacteria; phylum Actinomycetota; class Actinomycetes; order Streptomycetales; family Streptomycetaceae; genus Streptomyces; species Streptomyces siderophoricus. Next base: position 172,152 of record NZ_JOIX01000017.1, on the reverse strand, counting down.
GCGATCCGGTAGACGGTGCCCTCGACCTCGAGCTGGTTCACCCGGCCGGCGCGGAGCTGGTCGGCGGCCTCGGCGTACGCGGCCAGCTCCGAGGCCGCAGGATCGACACCTTCGGCGACCAGGGTACGTGCGTCGACATCCCTGTGAGCGCCCACCGGGACCAGACCCCGTCTGCGTGGCTCCCACCATGTCAGCGAAAAGTCCAGAGTCTTACGGGCCTCGTGGGCACTGCCGTGCAGGGCGCTGGCCGGCATCCACCCACCACCCGCAGTCTGCTCCACCACCGCGAACGTCACAGGCAGCAGTAAGACGTCGGGGTGGGTGTCCACCGCCCGCTGCGAGTCACTGCGTACCTCGTCGGGGAACCGGGAACCGGTGTAGGCCAGGCTGCGCAGCGCCAGGCGCTCCGCGCCTTGGGAGGGGGCGATGGGGGCATCGGGGTCCAGGAGCAGCCCGTCATCGATCGGGGCCCCGAAGGTGCCGCGGCCCCAGTCGGGCCTGACCGGCTCCGGATCCGTCGGGCGCGGCTGCTCGATGCCGTCCGCGACCATGCCGGCGTACTCCTCGGCACGCACGATCCGATAGCGGGTCCCGAGCACGGTCAGTTCGTCGACGCGTTCGCGCTCCAACCGGGCGACCGCCGCCAGCAGAGCACGCCGTTCCGTCCTGTCCTGGGCATCGTCCTTCGCCCGGAACCACAGCAGCGAGTTCAGGCTGTCACGCGCCGTCTGCGGACAGCCGGCAGTCACTGCGATCACCACCTGCCACAGCGGTCCCTTCTCCGCCTCCCCACTCTGCGCGGCCACCCCGAACAGCGGGCCGCGCACCGCCACCGCGTCGACCTGCGCCACGGCGTCCATCGCGTCCGCCTCCACAGCGGCCTCCACCGGCTCTACAGGAAGCCGCACCACCACCGGCCGCGCCCCGCCCGACCCCATCTCTTCCCCCAGCTCTTCCTGGCCCATGCCCCTATCCTGCCGACCACGGCACATCGCCCTCCTGCATTTCCTGATTCCTGCCTCTTTCGCGGACTTCACACGCTATGAGGGCGAGCCAGGAGGGGAAATCGGCTGGCGGTTGGCCGGGGTACGGGAAGGTGATCACCGATTCCGTGACCCACTGCGGCCGGTCCGCCCCGGGAATCAGTGGCTTGGGCACAACCAGGAGCCGTTCCCACCTCTCCTGATCTCACCGTCCCGCACCCCGATGTGGCGGCCTGCGACACCCGCGCCGCAGGGCTCCGGCCGAGACGGAGGTCGGCCTGCCTTGGCGCCGCTCCCCTCGCGTCCCCGACTCCGCTCCGCTCTCCACGCCACCGTCGCGAGCACTCTGCCGTACCGTGAGCCGCTGCAGATCCGCGCATGGTTGTACGAACGGCTATGGTCGATCCGTGGCGAGGACCCGTTCCTGAGCATGGCCTTGATTGATGGCAGGACGGACGATCTTGCGGAGGTCGCCAGGGCAGCTCGGGCGTACTGGGTGGCCACCTTGCCCTTGCCCTCCGGCACAGCAATGGCCGCCTGGCCGCTATGGCTGTTGGCCGGTCAGCTCGCCCCGCGCTATCGGCGGCTCTCGCCGCGGCGCTGCCCGCGCTCCTTGAAATGGCTCGGCTCGCTGCCCAACCATTCAACAGGTCGGCGGCACCGCTTTCCCCTACCTGGTAAGGAACCACGCCATGACCACCCCGCACGCCTTCCCTCTGGAGCCCACCCCTATCCGTGTGTCCGACGAGGTCCTCGATGACCTGCGCGCCCGTCTCGCCTTGACCCGTCCGCCGCTGGACGAGGAGGAGGGGGAGGGGGAGAGGGACTGGTCCTACGGTGTCCCAAGCAGCTATTTGCGTGAGCTGGTCGCCTACTGGCGGTCCGGCTACGACTGGCGCAAGGCCGAGGCCGCAATCAACGTCTACGAGCACTACCAGGTGAGCGTCGCCGGTGTCCCGGTGCACTTCATGCGCAAGCCAGGCCGCGGCCCGCGCCCGATCCCGTTGATCCTCACGCACGGCTGGCCGTGGACGTTCTGGCACTGGTCGAAGGTGATCGACCCGCTCGCCGACCCGGCCGCATTCGGCGGTGACCCCGCCGATGCTTTCGACGTCATCGTGCCGTCCCTGCCCGGCTTCGGTTTCCCCGGCCCGCTCACCGGCTTTCCGGACGTCAACTTCTGGAAGGTCTCCGACCTCTGGCACACCCTGATGACCCAGACCCTGGGGTACGAGAAGTACGCCGCCGGGGGCTGCGACATCGGCGGGATCGTCTCCAGCCAGCTCGGCCACAAGTACGCCGATGAGCTGTACGGCATCCACATCGGCTCCGGGCTGCCGCTCGACTTCTTCACCGGCCCCCGCGCCTGGGACTTCGCCCGGAATCGGCCCCTCACCGACGACCAACCCGCCGAGGTCCGCGCCCGCATCATCGAGCTGGACCACCGCTGGGCGTCCCACCTCGCCGTGCACATGCTCGACGGCGCCACCTTGGCCCACGGGCTGAGCGACTCCCCCGCCGGACTGCTCGCCTGGCTGCTGGAGCGCTGGAACGCCTGGAGCGACAACGGCGGCGACGTCGAGTCCGTCTTCACCAAGGACGACCTGCTCACCCACGCAACGATCTACTGGGTGAACAACTCCATCGCCACGTCGATGCGTTACTACGCCAACGCCAACCGCTACCCGTGGGCCCCCGCCCACGACCGCACCCCGGTCGTGCAGGCCCCGGTCGGCCTCACCTTGGTCACGTACGAGAACCCGCCCGGCATCCACAGCGCCGACGAGCGTGTCCGGGCATTCAAGACCGGCCCGCAGGCCGATTGGTTCAACCACGTCAACGTCAACGCCCACGACCACGGCGGCCACTTCATCCCCTGGGAGAACCCCGACGCCTGGGTGAGCGACCTGCGCCGCACCTTCCACGGCCGCAGGCCCTGACGACCCTGCGGACTCGTCCGCCGACGGGGCAGGCGAACGTTGCCTGGCGGGGCGGCGGGGGCGTGCGCGTCGGCCGGCCGGCCCGCACCGCCGCAGATGATGGAGCGGCGACGTGCGGCAAGCAACGACGAAACGTCCGCGGCGCCGGATCCCCTCAGTCGAGATCCGGCGCCGTGTTGCCTGCGAAGGCAGGGGTTCGGCGGCGTCGTACTGATCGGCGTCGAATGGGAACGTCGGGGGCCGGGCCGTCTGGTTGACGACCGCTCGGCGTCCTCAAGAGGCGAAGGTTGCCTGATGTGGCACAGGGCCGCGGCGAGGACGGCGCCGTCACCGCCACGGCACGCCTCGGTATGCCATTTCTTTCCCGAGTTGGCCGAGGGCCTGTTCGTCGAGAGCGCCTGGCCGGCGCTCGCCGCCACCCTCACTGCCGCCACCCTCGCCGACGCTGAAGTTGCCGGCGGCGAGGGTGGCGGTCCTGCTCACGTGCGCAGCGCGCGAAGGGAGTCGGACTGGGGTGAGTTGGTTATTCACATTCTGGTGGTGGCGACTTCACTATCTCGTCGACCTACCTGCCACAGCGTGTCGTCGACCTTCCTGCCGCAGCACCGAGCCGGGCCCCACTGGAACAGGGCGGACCCGCTCCTGGCGTGCCCCGGTGCCGTTGGGGGGTGGGCCCAAAAGGTGCCCGTAGGGGCCGTGAACCGACGCACCACCCCCCGGCCCGGTTGACCGTGGATACCGCCCATTGCGGACAGGGCGCCGCAGGCGCGGGTGGTGGTTCAGGCCGACGGTAGCTTTCCCTGGCCGAAGAGCTTGCGCTCGTCGTGCAGGGCGAACGGTGTGGTCCTGAGGTCGACGATCTGGATGCCGAAGATTTTCAGTTGCAGCATCAATTGGGTTTTGAGGTCGTAGCCTGCGCTGAGTGCCCATGCCGGGGCGCCGTGGCCGGTGGCTGCTGCGGCCCGTCCGGTGAGGTGGACGGACAGGTCGCCGCCGACGCCTGCGGTGTCGTAGAGGAAGACCTGGGCGTGTGCGCCCAGGCGGGCCGTCGCGGTGGCTGCGCCTTCGATGTGGGGCCTGGCGCCCTTGGTCTGCTGGTGTGCCTCGTTCAGCGGCTGCCAGCCGTGCCCTCGGTCGTATGTCGCGCCGACGGCGAATGAGCCGGTGGTGCGCTGGTCGGCGTCGAGGACGATGCGGCCGCCGGCGGTGAAGCGGTAGGTGAAGGTGACTTCGGTGCTGACCACGACGGGTACGGGGCCGACCCAGAAGACGTGCCGGCCGGTGACAGCGGCCAGCGGTACCGAGACCTGCCCGGTGTCGGCGGTGCCGCGCACCTTGCCGTGCACCTGCCAGCCGTAGCTGTAGGAGCCGCCGAGCCCGATGGCCGCGCGCTCGGGCAGGAGGTTCACCCCGCCGCGCTTGTTGTACTGAAAGATCAGCTCCGGCCGGAACGTCACCTCGCCGGAGAGGCGGGCGGGCGACTTGCTGGTGGCTTCAACGCCCTTGGGGAGCGGCACGTTGATGCCCAGGCGCAGGGTGGTGAGCCCCTTCCTGGCCTCGGGCGGAAGCGCCTCGCCCGGGGCGGTGGCGGCCGCGCCGGTGCCACGGAGCCCGTTGCGCGGCGCTTGGGAGGCGGTGACCGACGGGCTCGGCGAGGCTTCGGCCGACGCGTCCGGGCCGTCGCCGGCGGGGGTGCTGGGCTCGCCGGACGGTGTGCTTGCGCCGTCGGGTGGAGTGGCCGGGCCGCCCGTGCCGGGGGAGGGGTTGCGCACGCTGACGCCGGACGAGAGCGGCTTGACGGTGAGTTCGCCGGGCCGCAGCGCCGCGCGCCGGTCGACCTTCTGGTCGCCGAGCAGCTCCGGGAGGGTGGCCGGGACGGTGGTCACCTGGACCTCGCCGCCGCGGGAGCCGGTGACCTTGCCCACCTTGAACAGCGCTCCCGAGGGGGCGTGTCGGTTGGGCGCGGCGGCGATGACATCGCCGGTGTGCACGCTCTTGCCGGCGGACGGCTTGAGCACCGCCTGCTTGCGCCGGGCGTCGTAGAACGCCAGCTGTACGGAGACCGAACGGCCCGCCCCAGCGGGTGCGTTGGACGGCTTGGCGACGACGGCGCCCTCCGGGCCGGCGGCTGCGGCATCGGCGTCCGCGGCGGCGTCCGGGTCGGCGGTCCCGGCGGTGCGTATACCGGCCGGGGGACTGCCGGAGTCCTTGGAGTCGGAGAGCAGGGCATGGGTGCCGAGGGCGGCGGGGACGAGTACGCCGACCGCGGCGGCGGGCACCGCGATACGACGCCAGGAAACAGCCATGGAATTCCTTGGGGTGCGGGGGGTGGTTGGGGAAAGCGGGCCGCCTACCGGTCCCTGATGCGTTCTGACGACGGCACAGAAGTCGTCCGCAGATCGAACGTCTGTAGGGGTTCGGGCGGCTTCCTCGTAGCATGGCGACGAATGATCGCTTTCGCCATGGGGAAAGACACCGAGTCGGGAGGGGACGGGTGGAGACTTCCACAAGGGTGCCGGGGGCCGTTGCCGCCCTGCATGCCGCAATCGACGCCCTGACCAACGAGGTCATCCACGCCCTGCGGGCCCAACTCCCCTCCTACGCGGTTCTCTCGGCGGACCAGCTCCGGCCGCGGGTGACGGTCTCGCTGCGCAACGGCCTGGCGCTCGTGCAGCACTGGTCCGGCCAGGGGCACCACTCAGCGAAGGGCACGGTGCACGGCAGCGGCCCGGCCTACAACCTCCCGGCCTACGACGTCCCGGCGTGCGACCTGCCGACGTACGACCTCCCGGCCGGGCACCTCACCGAAGTGACGGCGCTGGCCCGTCGTGTGCCCGTCGAGGACATCATCTCGGCCTACCGGATCGGCTCGGACATCGTCTGGCGGCGGTTCGGCGAGGAGATGGCGGCCCGGCAGGGCACCGCCGAAGACCTGTTGCCGATCGCCGAGACCCTCCGCGCCTGGGCAGCGGCGACCACCTTGCGCATCGTCCGCAGTTGCCGCGCCGACCTCCAGCGAAGAACAGTGACCGATCGCCGGCGGGCGGCGCTGGTCCGCGCGCTGCTGCTCGGCGAGGCGCGGTGGGCCGACACCGGCGCCGATGGCCGGCGGCGGGAGGGGGAGCTGAACGGGGAGTTGGAGGGGGAGCTGGACGGCGTCTTCGACCGCAGCGCACTGCACCTTGCGTTCCGAGCCCGGCTGCCTGCCCCTTCCGGGCCCGACGGCCCGGCCTGCTCCCCGGCCCCCACTCCTGCCCAGCACGGGCCCGGGCACCCCGACTCCGCCGACGGCGCCCTGGCCCGCACCGTCGATCTGCTGCGCCCCTGGCTCGCTCGGGACGCCTCGGGCAGGCCCTTGGTCACGACGGTGGACGGGGAGGTGGCGGGGCTGCTGGCGGTGCGTCCCGAGGGGCTGTGCCGCAATCTGGTGGTGGGCTTGGGGGCACCTGCGCCCGCGTCCGGACTCGCCCAGGAGTTCGTCCGGGCCACCCAGGCCCTGCGCGCTGCGGTCGGCTCCGGGCTCGTGGGGGTCTTCACCCACGAGGAACTGGGGCTGCGGGCCACGGTCGTGGCGTTGCCGGACGTGGGCGAACAACTGGTCCGGCTGCGTCTGGCTCCGCTGGCCGAACGCGGCGAGGACGGCGCCCAGTTGGAGGAGGCCGTCGCCGCCTACCTACGGCAGGGAATGCGGCTGGAGGCCGCCGCGCGCGCCCTGTACGTCCACCCCAACACGCTGCGCAACCGTCTCCGGCGCTTCGAGGAGATCACCGGAACCAGTCTGCGCGATCCGGCCGACCTGGCGGAGGTCTGGTGGGCGCTGACCCACCGCCGCATCCACGGCCCGGCGAGCTGAGACCCGAGCTCGCGTCCGTGGGCGAGCCCGGCCTGCGGGCATCCATCGTGCATCCATCGCCTGGGGGAGCGATGAGCGACGGTATGCACGGGGAGGCGGTTCACAGCCGTTCCTTGAGTTCGAGGACGCCGTCACCGCGTGCCTGGACCCGACCCCGCCGACCGGCCCACCGCAAAGGAGCTGACCGCCGCATGGTGACCCTGCGCGCCCTGGGCCCCGACGACGCACCAGCCCTCACCCGCATCTACAGCGGCGCCTCCGACCGGCCCACCACCGGCGAGGCCCTCACCCTCGCCCAGGCACAGCACAAGGTCCACACGTCCCTCGCCAGAGCCGCCGAGGCTGCTCCACCGGTCCCCAAGGCCGGGCTCGGAGTAGGCACGCGGAGGGCCCCGCACGAAACCGGGAGGTCGGGGTTCACGTGCGGGGCCGCTCACGGGGTGTGGGCCGTCAGACTCCGATCAGGGTGTACGTACCCGTACCGTCCTGCCTGCCGCTGGAGTACTGGCGTATGAACTCCCCGTCCGCGTACCGGTCGTGGCCCATCATGGAGCCGGTGTACTTGTTCTGCACACCGATCTTCGAGCTGCCGGGTACGTCGCGGTAGATGTAGAACCGCTGGAGGTCGTCCTCCGCGCAGGGGGCCGTCTGCACGACCGCCTGTTCGGTGGCCGCGTTCTCCGCGGCGATGGTCGCGCACCCGCCGTTGCCCCAGTTCCACAGGGACGCCTCAAGGACCCCGTTGTGCTCCGTCACGTTGCACAGACGCCAGTTGTCCAGGTGGGCGCTGAAGATCGTCGAGGGCCGCAGGCGGACACCATCGGCCGCCAAGAGCGGCGCGCCCCAGGACAGGGGTTTGTCAGGCACGGCGATCTTGTAGGCGCCGGGCTCGCAGTTGAGATCGGCCCGCGCGATAGGCTCGGTGGCCTTGTGCTGTTCGGCGGACGTGCCGCTGGTGGGAGCCGGGCGCTGCGCGAGGCGGTCCCGCTTCTGCTTCGCCGTCGGCGCCACCGCACCCGCCGGGTGCTTGGCCCTCGCGGTGGCCGAGCCGCAGTCGAGGAGTTCTTGCGCCTTGGCCATGATGCTTCCTGCGGGCACCTTGTCCTGGCAGCGCACCGCGCCTTCCTCAAGGGTGGTGTAGGTGGTGAAGCTGCCGCTGCCGGGCCCTTCGATCCACTTCAACGCCCAGCTGCCGTCGTCCTGTTGGACGCGGTTGCAGTTGAGGCTTCCGTACGTGCCGGTGACCTTCTTGGTGCCCTTGTAGACGCCGTAGTAGCCGGGCTGGTTGAAGTTCCACGTGACCGTACTCGACACGCTGCTGGTGGAGGAGTAGTCGACCTGTACGTTCAGGCCCAGCATCGCGCCGACGGTGCCGAGGGTCTCGACGGCGAAACTGCCCTGGACGTTGCCGTTGAGGCCGACGGACACCGAGATGGTGGTCTGGGTGCTGGTGGTCACGCTCTGGTAGCCGGTCGTGCCCTGGGTGACGTACCAGCCCTTGAAGTGGGTGATCGTCGGAGACACTTCGCTGGTCTTGATGTACGGGTGGCGTGTACCGAGGTCGGCCGCCGTACAGGTGCCGCCCGGCGCGGGCGTCTGCGCCGTCGTGCTGGTGGGCGTTGCAGCAGCCGGGGAGACGGCAAGACTCATGGCGGCGACCGCCGTAGCGGCCACCGCCATGAGTGATCTACCGACGCGGCTAACAGGTCCTATACGGCGCATCGTTGTTTATTTCCCCCACTTCGCATATGTGGCCGGTCGGGGGGTGAATGTAGCGGCCACAGGGCTGGTGGAGTGAGACCGGAACCGGTCACCACGATCACGAGGGGCCGATTCCGCCCCTGGCGCAGACCGTTGCCACGCCGGTTCGATCCTCGGTGAACCCGTACGCCACCGAACAGGGGGGACCACCCTTTGAAACGTGCCAGACACCTGCTCGCGGCACTGGCCGCACTCGCCCTGACCGCAGCCCTCCTCGCCCTGGGCACCACACCGGCCGCCGCCGCACCGTCGACGGCCGGCCGGGCGGCTCCCAAGGGCCACGGCACGTGCACGGCCACCGCCCCCGGCTCCGGGCCCGCACGCCACGGCGCGGCGTGGACCTGCACCCAACAAGGCCCCGTCTCCGCCCAGGACCTGGCCCGCATCCGCGCCCACGTCACGGCTGCCCCTCGGGACGGCGCGGGGGCCCTGTGCGCCTCCTCCGAACCGGTGGATGTCGTCTCCACCCGTCACGCGTACTGCGTGCGGCACAACATCGTGTACGCGCTCGTCAGCCCCGACGGCCAGGTGATCGGCACCGCCGCTCTCACGCTCGTGGCCGCGTCCGAGCCGAGCCCTACAAGTACGCGGTGGCAGGAGAGCATCTCCGTCCTCGCCGGCGCGATGTCACCCACCATTCCCGCGATGAAAGTGTCCCTTCGATCGGACTGCACCCAGTGCATCGCGGGCCCGCCCGCCTGGGGCGGCGGGTACATCGAGCTGCACCAGGGCGAGGAGGACCACACCGGGACGCTGTCCTACGACTCCACCGTCCGGGGCGGCGGCCTCAGTCAGCGCACACAGATCTCCTACCGGTCCGAGGTGGTGAGCACCGGAGCGAACCCCGTCACCAGCCCCCAGGACTGGGCGGGTCCCTCGCTGCGCTGTGACGGACAGGTCGGCCGGTACCCCGGCTGCATCGTCACGGGCCACCTGGCCCAGGTGACCATTGGCAAGTCCCTCTACGGGGCCGCCGCAGTGGCCTACGAGTGGGCGCAGAACAACCTGACCAACGGCAGGCTCGGCACCGAGAAGAAGCCGCTCACGCGTGACGCCGACGACAAGATGGCGGACAAGAGGCGCTATTACAGCTGCGAGGCTCCCCCGAGGCCCTTCGTGGGGGACCCCAGTGTCCGGGACGATTCCTGTGACGAGTTCCCCTTCGCCAAATCCCGCGAGGGCGGCACGATCGGTTCCATGTGCACGGAGATCATCCCTCGCAACGTGGGCGGTGTGTGGAGCGTAACGGTCGTACGCGACGAGCCGGTGGCACCCTGCATCAGGGCCCATGTCCCCAAGGACGAGAACACGGGCGCGGGGGGACAGCTGGGCCGTGACGTTCAGTCCGAGCGCATCCTCGACGGCGAGGCGTACCAGGTGGTCATCACCTCCCAGTACTCCAGCTGTAGATCGTGATCACGCTGAACCCGCGCCGGGGCGGGGATGCAGTGCGGGGCCGGTGCGCCGGGGAGATCCCGGGCGCATCAGCCCCGCGCCGTGTGCGGATCGGCTCAGCCGAAGATGTGGATGTTCTCGTCGACCCAGTTGCGCAGGGTCAGCGGCGCCATGCCGGTGATCTGCTCGACGGAGTCGGAGATGTTCCAGTCCCAGGCGGCGGACTGGCGCTTGAGTTCGAGCAGGGCCGCGAGGCGCGGGCCGCCCCAGCCGAGGCGGTCGAAGTCGGCCTGGGTCTCGGCAGCTGTGCGCTCGACGACCTTGACCTTTTGGCCGAGGGCCTCGCCGATGATCTCGCCTTGCCGCTGCGGGCTGAGCGCCTCGCCGCCAGTCAGGGTGTAGGTCTGGCCTTCGTGGCCGGAGGTGGTGAGCACCTTGGCCGCGACCGAGGCGATGTCGCGCGGGTGGATCATGGCGGAGACCGGGTCGCCCTCGGTCACGTACATGGTCCGCTCCTTGCCGATGGTGTCGGCGTAGCCGTAGAGGTAGATCATGAAGGTGCCGGGGCGCAGGATCGACCAGTCCAGGCCGGAGTCTTTGATGAGCTGCTCGCCGGCGCGGTGGCCGGAGGTGAGCGGGTCGGTGGCGCCGAAGCCGACACCGCTGGTGGAGAGCTTGACCAGGTGCTTGACACCGGCCTCGCGGGCGGCGGCGACGAGGGTAGCCTCCTGGACCGGTCCTTCGGGGCCGTAGCCCGGCGGGACGACGAAGACCCGCTCGACGCCGGCCAGAGCAGCGGGCAGGGTCTCCGGCTTGTCGAAGTCGCCGGCGACGACCTCGACGCTTGTGGGGAAGTTCGCCTTCTCGGGCGAACGGGTCATGGCCCGCACCGGCACGCCGTCGGCGGCGAGCTGGGCGACGAGTTCGCTGCCGACGTTGCCGGTGGCGCCAGTAACCAGGATCATGCGTATTTCTCCTTGTCAGGGGTGTGTTGCACGGTGGACACCGTGCGGGGAGGCCACTCGTCGAGTGGTGAGTCAGGAATTGCCGCGAGCCGCCGAGCCGAGGACTGCGCCCTCGTCGGCGGAGGACGTTTCCGGCTCGGCCGGCGCGTGCCTGCCGGCGAGCTTGATGTCCTTGAGGAGGAACGAGGCCACGAGTCCGATGAGGGCGATGGGGATGACCGCGTAGAAAATGACGCGGAACGAGTCCGCGTAGACGCCGGCGAGTTCGAGCCGGAGCGGGGCGGACAGCTTGCCGACGATCTCGGGCGAGAGGGAGCCGTCCTTGTCGATGTCGACACCGGACTTGCCGAGGCGGTCGTGGAGTCCGGTGCCGAGCCGACTGGTCATGACGGCGGCGAAGAAGGAGACTCCGAGCGCTGTGCCGAGCTGGCGCATGAGGGTCGCGGTACCTTGCACTGCACCGATGTCCCGCATGCTCGCGGTGTTGCGAGCGGCGAGGCTGAGGGCCTGCGAGTTGAGGCCACCGGCGACACCGAACAGCAGCATGTAGACGACGGCGAGCGACAGACTGGTCGAAGGCCCGGCCGTGGAGAACAGCACCGCGGCGACGGCGAAGACGACCATGCTGAGGACCGGGAACCAGCGGTACGAGCCGGTGTACCCGATGACCTTGGAGCTGAGGTAGGAGGCCAGGACCACAGCGAGCATCATCGCGGTCAGGACGAAGCCGGATTCCTGGACGTCGAGGGTGAGGACCGTCTGCAGCCACAGCACCAGGTAGTTGAGCAGGCCGAGGCCGACGAATCCCGAGATGAAGCCGATGATGACGACGGTGGTGAAGGTCCGGTTGGTGAACAGCCGCAGCGGGATCACCGGGTCGAGGGCGCGGCGCTGCGACAGGATGAAGAGCGCCACGGCGACGACGGATCCGGCGGCGAGGCAGAGGATGACCGGGGAGCTCCAGTCGTACTTGACGCCGGCCCAGCCGGCGAGCAGGTTGAGGCCGACGATTGCGAGGACGAGAAGGAACACTCCCATGTAGTCGATGTGGGCCTTCTGGCGGCGGGCGGGCAGGTATAGCGTCGAGCAGAGGACCAGAAGGACCAGCGCGCCGACGGGCAGGTTGATGAAGAACACCCAACGCCAGTTGGCGAGTTCGGTGAGAATGCCGCCGAGGGTGGGGCCGGCCAGCGAGGCGGCTCCGAAGGTGAGGGAGAACCAGCCGTAGTACCGGGCGCCTTCACGCGGCGAGAACATCTCGCCGATGATCGCGAGCACGCAGATGAACAGGCCGCCGCTGCCGATGCCCTGCAGGACGCGGAAGGCGATGAGCTGACTCATCGTCTGCGCGAGGCCGCACAGGGTGGATCCGAGCAGGAACACGGTGATCGAGGCCATGAAGACGCGTTTGCGTCCGAAGAGATCGCCGAGCTTGCCGAACACAGGCACGGTGGCGCTGCCACCGATGAGGTAACCAGTGGTGACCCAGGCGAACTGGTCGAGTCCGCCCAGGTCGCTGACCACACGGGGCAGCGCCGTTGCGACGATCTGGGTGTCGAGCAGGGACAGGAAGACCGCGACCATCAGGGTCAGCACGACCGCGTTGGTCTTGGCTGACGAGGCCGGTACGGCGGGTGCGTCGAGGGCAGGCCCGGACGAGCGGGAAGCCATGAGGAATCCTTTGTAATCGAGGAGCGACGCCGCGGTGCGGTGCATCGCCCTGAGTGGGAGTACGCATAACGAACTCGGTGAAGAACGCTGCTTGCTTCAGCAGCGGAGATGGGATGGTCGGATCCTGTGCCCGACTCCGGCCTTCATCGGCCCTCTCAACCGTCGATCAGTCCTCAACGGACTTGTCGATCGCGGTCCTTCGCAGGTCGCTTAGCTTCTCGCACTCCCTCTGTGTCGATTACAGATGCCGAACACGCTAGCGGAGGGTTAGCGAACCGCGCAACCTTGATCACGTCGATGCTGGCGACCACGTCATGGGACCAGGACGACCTTGCCTGGCCGGAGCTCCGACGTCGCGTCAGCACGTGCCTCATGCGGACGCCCATGCCGCTCATCGCGAAGATTGTTCCTGCAGCGGATTTCGCCGTCTTGCGCACTCCCGCTGTAGATCGAGATCACGCTGGCGGGTACCACTGCGGACACGAACCCCACCGCCGAATACGGCGGTTCGTGCTCGGGCTGCTCTCGGAGTTACCCCGCAAGAACTGCTGGACCATCGCCGAATGGGCCGGAGAGGCGACTCCGGACGGCATGCAGCACCTGCTGAACCGCGCCAAGTGGGACGCCGACCTCGTCCGTGACGACCTGCGCGGCTGCGTGGTCGAGCACCTGCGCGACGACCAGGCGGTGCTGGTGGTCGACGAGACCGACGACGTGAAGAAGGGCACCTACACCGTCGGCGTCCAACGCCAGTACACCGGGCCGCAGGAAGGATCGAAAGCTCCCAAGTCGCCGTCTACCTGGTCTACGCAGGCCAGCGCGGACACACCGCAGTGGACCGGGAGCTGTACATCCCGCGTTCGTGGACCGACCAGCCCGACCGCTGTCAGGCAGCCGGGCTTGACCTGGACACCGCGTTCGCGACCAAACCTGAATTGGCCGTCCGCATGATCGCCCGCTTCCTGGATGCCGGCCACCACGCCTCATGGGTGGCGGGTGACGAGGTCTACGGCAGCATCCCGAAACTGCGTACCGCCCTGGAGGAACGCGGTACCGGCTTCGTGCTCGCGGTAGCCCGCAACCACGAAGTCACCACGTGCCGGCGGCGCGCTTGCCCGGGCCCGCAGAACACGCGCGCCTCGCGGCACCAGGCGGCTTCGTCGAGGTTGCCCTGGCGTACGGAGCGCCAGGCTCATCCCGTTGGGGCGTTGGGCTCGTTCCGTAGGGCGGTACATCCGAGGCCGTGACGTCCAGGGGAGCCGGGCGACGCGGACCGGTGCCGCCAAGCTCCCCGCTCCTCGGCTGTGCCGACCACGATCCCGGCGACCAGCTCGGGCTCGACCAGGAGGACGTCGAGAGGGGTCCGGCACCCCCATGAGGTGGTGAACCGGACGCCTCCCAGGGGTGGCCCGGCCCGGCCCGGCCGGCGACAGTTGGTCGGCCAGCTGCCGCGCGGCGTCGGGGCGCAACCGAGTGCTCCGACCGACGGGTCGCTCCAAGCGCTCTTCGTCATGCGGGCACCCCGGCCTCGTCCATGACCGCGACCATCTCACTCTGGGGAAGGGCCGGGTTGGTGCCCGCGCTGCAGGCCAGTTCGGGCAGGGCGAGGGCCTCCAGGAGCCGCGGGAGCGGCAGGCGCGGGTCGCTGGCCGCCGCCTGCCGCGTCCAGACGTCCGGGTCGTGGCTGAGCCGCTCAATCAGATCGGGGCCGGCGGCCGGGTCGCGGACTGCCAGCTGTCGGTAGATCCCGTTCGGATGGTCCGCGAAGCGGGCAGCGAGCCCCTCGCGGGGGAAGCGGGGGTGGCCGGTCGCCATCCAGGCGGAGAACGTCCCGCCGAGCCGTGCGTACACGCTCATCAGGACCTCCTCCGGGGTGTCGGGGTGGTACACGGCCAGGTGGGTGCGCACGAGGTCGTCTGTGTCCTCGGCCAGAAGCCGCAGGAGATCGGGTGGCAGATGGGGGCTGCGGGCTGCGGCGCGGCGCAGCAGCGGATGGCCGGAGGTCACGGCCCGATGCAGCACCTGCTGGTCGGCGATGCCGGCCGCCACCCAGTCCACGTCACCCCGTGCGTACGGGGCCACCGTGAAGTCGATCGCGGCGCGTCGGGCTTCGGTCAGCTCGGGCCTGAGGGAGACGGCGAGCCGCACCCCTTCGTCGGGGTCGACGGCAAGACGGTCCACAAGGTCGGCCGGCAGGGACGGATTAGCGGCGAGTTCAACCAGGTGGCTGCCCTCGGCGAGGAACCGCTCGGCGTCCGCGCGGTCGAGAAGCCCCCGGCGCAGCGCCTCGGGCAGGGCGGCGGGGTCCTGAAGCAGCGCCGACGTGAGCCCTGCGTCGTCAGGACATGCGCACAGCGCGGCCGACCGCCGTACCTCAGGATCGGGGTCGTCGAGCAGCGTGGCGCGCCCGTCCGCCGCCAGTTCGTCCCAGACGCGCAGGGCGGCACGTCGTGCGGCCGGATCGGGATGCCCAACCAGGGAGGCGAGAAAGGACGGCGCCAAGTGGCGCGAGTCCAACAGCGCGGTCCGTACGGACGCTTCGGGGTCTTCGAGGAGGCGCCCGCACACGGCGTCCGGAAGCGGACGGACCTTCGTCCGGTGATCGTGGGTCCACTCGGGTCCGTGCGCGACGGCGGCCCGTACCTTGGGCGAGGCGTCGTCCGCGAGCCGGGCCCGCTGCTCGGGCTCCGCCTGGCCGCTCAAGGCGAACTCGACTCGCGCGTCCAGGACCGGGTGGGTGAGCACAGCCGCCACGGCCGACTCGGGCAGCCCCCTCCGATGGAGAGCTTGGAAGGGCGGGCCGTGGCCCCCGCCGTCGAAGGCGATCAGCCGCAGCAGCAGCGGTGTGGGAAGAGCCGGGTTGGCGGCGACTCCGTCCAGCGCGGAGGAATAGAAGGCGACCATGTCTCAGCTCCCCGCCCCGTTCGCTTTGTGCGCAGCCCCTGCGGATGCCTGCACGGCATCGCCTTACGGGTCAACACGCCGCCATCCTGCCACGGACCAGTCTGCCTCCGCACATGATCACCAAGCCTCTGCGCCATGTCAGGTGCTCATACTGCTCACTGACATTCCTGCGCTCTTCGGACCATGAGTGACGCATGAACTCAACGACACATGCTCTCGCTTGAGACGTAGGCCCATCGTTTGGATCCTCTGGTGGTTGGCCAAGACTGCTGACTGGAGAGTCGATCGCGGTGGCGATTGTGGCGTACGCGTCGGCGCGGAGGACTTCCGTGAGGGCTCAGGGGACCCGTTCGATGTGGGGGTGGGACGGGTCGGCCGGGCAGGCGTGGAGTTGCAGGTTGTTGCCGCCGGCGATGTCGATCCAGGTGAACGTCGCCGTCCCGCGCACCCAGACGATGCGGGGTGCCGGGGTCGTCCGTTCCTCCTCGGGGATCCAGGTCCCGCTGCCGCCGTTCCATTCCGAGGAGGCGATGGTGAGGAGCGGGACCTGCTCGGTGCCGCACTCGGGGCAGGGGCAGGGGCAGGGGCGGGGAACGGGGTCGGTGACTGCTCAGTGGGTCCAGCCGCCGGTCTTCCAGCCGGGGGCGTGGCAGAGGTTGTTCAAGTAGAGCTCCTGCGGGTCGTCCGCGTACGAGCTGTACAGCGCAGGGTCGACCGTCTCCCAGCGGCTCATGTCGTCCAGCCACGGGCGGCCCGCGCTGATCCGCTTTTCGGTCTCCAGTTCCTCGGGGTCCACTCGGGCGCCTGAGGGTCGCGGCGCAGCCGCTCGGTCGCTTCCGCGCGGTTGCGGCGGAGGAGCCGGATGCCGCCGAGGTCGTACGCCGCTGGGGCACCATCGACCTGATCGACATCCTCAGGAGGCCGAGTCCGCCACCGGCTTCACCGGCGAGTTCACCTCCGTCGCCACGCGGCAGGCCGTGCCGAAGGCGGTGCTGCGGCGCTGACTGCTGCTGGTGCTGTTCGCGCTGGGCACGAACATAGGCATCAAGCGGGTCGCGGTCAGCGGCAAGCACGGCGAGAGCGAAGCCGTCCTGTGGCGGGTACGGCACCTGTTCGTCAACGGGGAACTGGGCCACGCGGTACGCACGGCGTTCATCTGCGACTACCTCGCCGACACGGAGCTACGCCGCGAGATCAACGACGGGCTCCAGGTCGTGGAGAACTGGAACAGCGCCAACCACGACCTGTTCCACGGCAAGGACAGCGACCTGACCGGCTCCGACAAGGAGTCCCAGGCGGTCACAGTCCCCGGCCTCCGCACCACTCCCGCGACGGGAGACAGTCGAGCGGGGGACATCCTGCTGAGAAGATCACGGCATGAAATTCAACGACCCTGTCAGCATGCACCGCATATGCATCGAACGGCTCGGCGAGAAGGCCGGCCGGCAGTTCGTGGCCATGGCCCGCCGCGGCTTCCAACTGGAGCCTCCAACAGACGAGTCGCAAGCCACCGGCCGATGCTGCCTCGGCGGCCCCGCGCTACTCGAGCCGGGTACCCCCTGGCCCGAACTCGGCGGCTTCCCGCTGTCTCTGCATGCCGTACTCGACACCGACGCCCTCGCCCCATGGCTCGGCGACCAACTGCCCACGCGGCCAGGCCTGCTCAACTTCTTCTATCTCGATCCGGATGTGCCGTACGAGAAGTACCGGCAGCTGGATCTATCGCCAGATGCCGGATGTGTGATTACCGCCGATCCGGCACGGGCGGTCGAGACAGCCGCACCCGACCCGGCGCGAAGCTATCCGGCGACACCGGTCCATGCGGCCGCGGTGACCATGCTCCCGGACTGTTGGGACGTAGAGGACGACGACGTCGAATTCGACAGGAGCGAGTACTGGGGGGCGTCCTCACTCATCCTCAACGAGATGGGCGACCTCGTCGAGGCGAACACCGCTGGCAGTCATTGCGTTTTCGGCTGGCCCGACACCTCGTACGGGTCCCCGGTGACCAACCGCGACGCCGACGGCCCCGCAATCCATTTGCTCCAACTCGCAGAGGACGCGGAGCTCGGCTGGGGCTGGGGCGACGCCGGGACGATGTACTTCACGGTCCCGGCGAAGGCGTTCGCGGCAGGCGACTTCAGCAAGGTCGAAGCGGACATGCGCTGCTGCTGAGCTCGCCGGGCCAGGCTGGTCGGCGGCAGCTCTTGGGGCCAGCCGTTTTGCCAGGGCACTCTCGTAAACGGTCCTTTGGCCGAGCAAGATCAAGAACGGGGCGCCGGACCCTTATTGATTCCCGTCCCGAATATGCCCAGCCAGACGATGTCTTAGCTCCACAATCGCCTTATTTCGCAAGTTATGAAGCTGATGGGCAGATGTGCCCAGTACGTCGGCGATCTGCCTATCGCTCAGCCCCTGGCTTTGCAGGTCCACCACCTGCCGTCGCAGACTTTCCGGCATCGTCTCGATCGCCGGAAACACCAGCTCATCCAGCACCACCGGTCTCTCATCAGCCAACGCCCCCCTCCGGCGCCACCCCCAGCGCCTCACCGACCCTCAACGCCAACCGCATCCGCCGCTGCTGCTCACGGCACCAGTCACCGCGAGATGGCGTTAACGCCATCAGGTTCGTCTCCGCAGCCAGGTCCCCAGTAGCCGCCTGGGGCATCACGAGGTTGCGCCGGCGGTCCCGTGGGGGCCCGGCGTCGTCGACCCACTGTGCCCCCGAGCTGACCCCGTCGGAGAGGGGAAGGCCGGCCATGAAGTGCGAGAGGTCGACGTCGTAGGCCTGGTCGCTGTCCTCGAAGGACAAGACCTTCGGCGAGAAGGTCCGCACCCGCATCCGGGTCCGCCCCGCCTTCGAGAGGTGCTGAAGACCGCGCAGAGATCAAGGCGCACGCCCCGAACTGCCGCGTCATCTTCACCGTGGCTGACCGCCGATCCGCAGCCGTACCGGGAGAACGCCATCCTGAGGCAGGCCGGAGTATCTCCCGGTCTCCTTCGAGCGGTTGCGCCCCGAGCTTCGGGCCGCCTGAGCGCCGTCAGCGGTCGGGCCCCCGCGGCTACCACCTTCTTTCCCGTAAGGAAAGAAGGTGGTACTTTCTCCATGGGCAAGTACCGTGCATGACCAACATGACAAGGGGGACTCATGACCTCGTACGACGCGCGGACCGCGCTCGACGCCATACACCACCACCAGGAGCAGACCCGTGACGCGTATGTGCGCCACGGCTCCTCGCTTCCCTACATGCTCCTCACCGCGCTGGCCGTGTTCGGCTTCAGCGTGGCCGTGGATCTGCCGAACCCCTGGCGCACCCTCACCCTCCTCGCGGCGGGCGGGCTGATGGCAGTCATGCTGTTCGTGCATCAGCGGCGGGCCCCGGTCCGCCGGAAGCCATCCGGCGCGGAGTGGGCGCTCTCCCTATGGGTGGGGGGCGTAGTCACAGTGATCCTTGTGGCGGCGGTGATCGGCGCCCGGCTGCTCAAGCTCCCGAACCCTGGCCTGATCGCCGGGGCCGTCGCGGCCATTGCGACCCTGGTGGCCGGGTATGCGACCCGCCCGATCATGAAGGCCATCACCCGCCGGAACAACCACGTCTGATGGACCCGGACTTCGACGAGTTCCTGCACGTACCAGCCCGGCTCTCGGTCGTCGCGCTGCTGGCTCCGGCCGACTGGGTGGAGTTCGGCTTCGTACGGGACAAGGTGGAAACCAGCGACTCGGCCCTGTCCAAGCAGGTCGCCTCGCTGGCGGAGGCCGGGTACATCGAGGTGCGCAAGACCCGGAACCGAACGGGGCGGCAGACCCACGTCCGGCTCACCTCGCACGGCCGGTTGGCGTTCCAGCGGCACGCCGCAGCCCTGCAGAGGATCGTGGCGGCGGCGCACGAACCGCAGGAGTAAGGCGCCTGGGCCGGATCGGCAAAGGGCTTCCTGTGCAGGGCAGTTGATGGGGGTGGCCTTCCCGGGGCGATTCGGGTGCGAGTGGCTCTCGCTGGGGACTGCCGAGGTCTCCGGGGGGTGGCGACAAGCGCCTTGCGGTCTGGTGCAGTTGGCCCCTGCGTGCGCATCATCGAGCATGGCTGAGCAGACATCGTAGACATCGTTCACCGTCGACGTATGGGTCTGGAAGGACCGATATGGCGGACGCCGTGCCGGCTGGGAACCAAGGCAATCCGATGCATCCGTGTGCCAGGTCCAACTCCCGACCGACCGCGCGGCGGCTTTCAGTTTCCAGCCGCTGCCGCTGCACCCCTCGTGCACTGGCGGGAAGCGGTGGCCGCGCACGTCGGTGCTGTACTCGTGGTGCTGCATACAGTCCAGCAGCGAGGGCGTCGACCAGCTGCCGTAGCGCGAGGAGCGCCGGCTGGGCCCTGGACGTGGCCTCGGCCTCCAGGGCTGCCGTTGCCGGATCGAGCACATCAGCCAGGCGGCCGCCCCTGGCGCCGTCCGGTAGCTCGCGCAGTGCGGCGCGGAAGGCGGTTGCATTTCACAAGGAGCTGGCCAGCCCCCCGACGAGCAGGAGTTCGCCCGCAGGCGGCGGCCAGGAGCCCCGTGGTATGTGGCGGGACGTGCGCGGGCGTCCCGCTCCGGCGCATCGGTCATCGCGGTGATCGTCACGCGAGGTCCAACGGCGCCGGGGTGGGAGGGGTGACGGCGAGCCCGACGAGCCCTTACTGCCGTGGTGGCTGGACCCTGAGGCTTGATCCGTCGGCGGGGCTCTGCCGCCCGTCGAAGATGAAGATCGTCTTTCCTGAGACGACTGGGGTGATTCCTCCGCTGGGGTCCCCCAGGCGCTGTGTGGGGCAACTTCATGGCGGCGAAGTTGGGTCCCAGCAAATTGCGTCTGGGTAACTCATCAAGTCAGATACTTGCACTTGTTGTTAAGTGGGGAACTCCCTAACGTTCTCGTCATGAACCTCACCGTCCTCGCGGCCTCCGGTCAGACCGGCATCGCCCTCACCCGACAAGCGCTGCGACGTGGTCACACCGTGACCGCCATCGCGCGTGATCCCGAGCGGATCGCCCTGCCCGACTCCCCGAACCTGCGCAAAGTGGCGGGCGACGTGAACGACGCGGCCAGTATCGCCGCCGTCGTGGACGGAGATTCCGTGGTCCTTTCCGCGCTCGGCACGGACCGGGCCGGAATTCTCCTCACCGGCGCCCGGGCCGTCGTTGCCGCCGGCCCACGGCGCGTCATCTGGCTCGGTGCCTACGGCACGGGCAAGTCAGCCGAAGTGGCGGGGGAGGGCGCGGGCGTGCTCGCCAAGGTGCTGGGCGACCGGCTCGCGGACAAGGTCGAAGCCGACAACACCGTTCTCGCGGCCGGGGGCACCGTCTTCCACGCCGGAATGCTCACTGACGGGCCGGAAAGCCCCCGTCGGCGCACGGTCGGCCTGGAGGCCGCGCCTCCCTTCGACCTCGGTGCGAAGGTCACCCGGGAAACCGTCGCCGCGGCGATGCTCGACGAAGCCGAGGCGCCCGGTTTTCCCGGTGCCGTGGCCCTGCCATTGGCGGAGTAGGCGCAGTGGTCAGCAGGCGGTGATCTCCTCGATCGACGCCCGGACCTGCTCGCGGAGCCAGGCGTGGGCGGGGTCGGAATCGTAGCGCTGGTGCCAGTTGCAGTTGATCGTCGCCGCCGGGGACTCGATCGGCAACGGCCGGGCGATGAGCCCGAACGCCTCGATGAGCGGGCGGGCGAGGATCGCCGTGCAGGTGACCAGCACGTCACCACGGGCGGCGATCTGCAGGGCGGTGGACACCGTCGCCACCGCCGCGACCACCCGGCGCCGCAGGCCTTCGGCGGCCAGCACGTCGTCGATCGGCGCGGTGAGGCGGCCACGCCGGGAGATCACCACATGCGGCTGCGCCGCGTAGGAGGCCAGGTCGAGTCCGCCGGCACACGGGTGGTCCGCGCGCATCGCCACGACGAGCCGATCGTCGCCAAGTGGCTCGGACCGGAACTCGGGCAGACTGGGCCTACCGCCACCGAGTTCCAGATCGACCCGGCCGTGTCGCAGGTCGTCGGTGTCGACGGGGCTCTCCGCCAACACCCGCAGCTGCACCCCGGAAGCCCGCTGCTGGACCCTCCCGACCAGTACCGCTACCAGAGACGCGGCCACCGCGTCGTGACACCGGATCGTGAAGGTGCGATCCAGCTCGTCCAGGTCCAGCTCACGGATCGGCGAGAGTACCTGATGCGCTTGCCTGACCAGCCGGTGCACGTCCTCCCGCACCGACACCGCGTACGGGGTGGGAGCCATCGAGTGGCCGGTACGCACCAGGATGTCGTCCCCGGTGACGGCGCGAAGTCGGCCGAGGGTGCGGCTGACCGCGGGCGAGGACAGGTGCAGCCGCTCGGCCGCGCCCATCACGCTGCCCTCTTCGAGCAGGGCGTCCAGCACGGTCAGCAGATTCAAGTCCAATTGCATGACAGTAAATCCTCACAACGCACAGATCCACTTCGATCAACTTCAGGAGCATCCCATGAGCCAGGAACTGCTTGCCGCCACCGTCTCCGCCGTCCGCCACGCCGGCGCCCGCATGATGACGCGCTATTCCACCGAGTCCCGTCAGCCCGGGCTCCCCGAACTGCTCGCGAGCCTCCAGGCCAATGACGCGGCCGTCGTCGACACGTTGCGCCCGGCGTTGACCGAGGCCCTGCCGAGCGCGGGATGGCTCAACGACGAACATGGATCGGGACCGCTGGCCACGGGTGAGTGGTGGCTCATCGACCCGGTCGGTGGCAACGTCAACGCTGTGCACGGCATGCCCGACTGGAACATCGGCGTGAGCCTCGTCCGTGACGGCCGCCCGGTGCTGGCGGTGGTCTATTTCCCGGTCCTCGACGAGATGTTCACCGCAACCGAGGGCGGCGGGGCGTTCCTCAACGGTGTACGGCTGCGTGTTTCGACCAAGACGTCGTTGGAGGGCGCACTGGCCGGGACCGGCCAAGCCAAGCCGGGTCATGACCCCGAACTCGCGAAGCGGATGGGCTCCGCCTTCGCCGCGATGACGAACTCCGCTCTTTATGTGCGGATCTCCGTGCCGGTGACCCACCAGCTCGCCCAAGTCGCCGCGGGCCGGATGGACTTGCACTGGCAGTTCGACAACGTCCGGTCCCACGCGGCAGGTGTGCTGCTGGTCCAGGAGGCCGGAGGCGTCGTGACCGACATCGAGGGCAAACCGTGGGAACTGGCCAGCGAGAACTACCTCGCCACCGCGCCGGGTGTGCACGCCGCCGCGCTGGAAGTCCTCACCGTCTGAGGGAAATCCGGATCCGGCTTCCTCATCACCCGCCACGAACCGGAGAATCACGAATGATGACCACCAGTGCCGCCCGTCCTTGGCGAGCTGACCGAGAGCTTGGTTTACGCCGACTTCGCGACCAGCGCATCGGCGTCCGTGCGGGAGGCCTTGGGCCTCGGCTCGTTGCACGTCTGCTCGACGCAGGAATTGGCGATCCGCAAGGATCCGAGCCATTTCTTCAACCGGGCGGGTGGGTTCGGCACCGATGGTCCGATCACCGTCGACGACCTGGTCCAGGTGCGCGACTTCTCTCGGAAGCAGGGCGCCTCCCAGGGCTCGCTCATGATCGCACCGCCGTGGCTGCCGCCCGGACTGGGCCGGCACCGCCGCGAAACTGGGCCTCGCCGAGAGCAGCCGATTCACCAAGCTGCTGCGACATCGATGATGGTGCCGTTGAAGGTGAGGCGGAGTCCGTCGGCGTCCGGTGCCAGGCAAGCTGCTCTCGCCTCCCCGGAGGCAGCCGGAGCGGAGGCGCACTGAGGGGGGCCGCACCAACGACGAAGCGTCGGCAGGCGGCACGACGGACGAGTCCCCACGGGACGAGACAGGAGGGCCCGGGCGCCGGATGAGACATTAAGATGCGGTTCATGACTGATCCGGCCTCCACGACACGTTCCGCCGCGGTCGGCCGGGATCCAGAATTGGGCTTCCCACCGCCCGGTGATGTCTTGCGCCGGTTGCGTACTCAAAGGGGCATGTCCCTGAGGCAGGTGGCCGCCGAGTGCGGTCTCTCGGTGTCGTTCCTGGCGGCGCTGGAGCGCGGCGAGACGGACATCGCACTGGAGCGGCTCGGGAGATTGGCGAAGGTCTTCGGTCACGATGTCGGATCGTTCCTGGGGTTCTCCCAGGGGCGGGCCGCGCCCTCGGTCTTCCCCTTCCACGAGCAAGAGGCCATCGAACGGGCACCGGGTGTCAACTACCGCGTGCTGCGCGCGCCGGAACTCGGCTATCAGGTCGTCCAGGGCGACTTCGCACCACACTCCGCACTGGGCGAAGACCTCCGGCATGAGGGCACGGACCTGATCATCGTGACCCACGGGACCCTGGTGGCGCGCTACAACGGGGTGGACCACACTCTGCACGCGGGGGACTGCATCCGCTGGTCCGGGGGATACCGGCACACCTTCCGCAATGACACCGGCGAGCCCGCGCGCATGGTCGCGCTGCTGTTCAACAGCCTGTACTGAACCCTGGTTTGTACTGAACCCCAGTTTGTGCTGAGCCCCGGTTTGTACCGAACCCGGTCGTCGTACTCACCTCCGACCCGCCCTGTGCTGAGCTCCGGCGTGCTCTTGCCCGATCTGCCGTGCACTGAGCTCCGGGTAGTGCTCCTCTCGGGCCTGTACTGAACTCTCTCCTGCCTGCCCCGCCTTTGGGTCTGCTCGGGTCCACGCCGCTCGTTCCACGGTGCTTGGTCCGCGCTGCTCTGCGACTTTCAGGAAGCGGTCGGTAACGCTCCCGATGAACGTTATTCTGCACTAGCGTGCAGTTTAACGCACGCACACGCACGCCCAATGAGTCATCAACGGATCGAGGAAGTGCCTGCCATGCAGTTAAACGCGACGGACGGGCTGGAGACGATGGAGCGGCCCGCCGGGGACGTCACCGCCTCCCGGCCCGACGCGAACCCGGGGGGAGGTCGGGGTCCCACCTCCCGCGGCCGTGACCTCCTCACCCGCGTCGCCCTCGTAGCGGTGTGGAGCTCCGGCTTCATCTCCGGCAAGCTCGGTCTGCAGCACTCCGCGCCGTACACCTTCGCGACCCTGCGTTTCGCGATCGCCGGGAGCGCGCTGCTGGCGATCGCTCTCGCACGACGTGCGGCCTGGCCGGGGTGGCGTCTGACGGGCCATCTCGCCATCACCGGGATTCTGGTACAGGCCGTTCAGTTCTCCAGCATCTACGTGGGCATGGACCTGGGTGTGCCGTCCGGGCTGGCGGCCCTGATCATCGCCCTCTACCCGCTCGCCGCTTCTCTACTGGCCGTACCCTTCCTGCACGAGCGCGTCACCCGCGGCCAGTACCTGGGGCTGGTGCTCGGCCTGGGCGGGGTGGCGCTCGCGGTTGCCGGGAACATCCACCTCAACGGCGACTATGTGGTCGGGCTCGGCTTCCTTGTCCTCGCCCTGGCCGGCATTTCGGCGGGCACCGTGTACCAGAAGCGGTTCTGCCGCGGCATGGAGCCCGTCACCGGCAACGCCGTGCAATTGCTGGCCGCCGCGGCCGTGTCACTGCCTTTCGCGCTGTTTGCCGAGGGCTTCGCGGTGGCCTTCACCGCCGACTACTGGCCTGTCTTGCTGTGGGCCGCGCTCGTCAACTCCATCGTCGGCGTGGGGCTGTTGTACACGCTGCTGCAGCGGCACGGCACCAGCCAGGTCAGCAGTCTCTTCTATCTGGTGCCCATGGCTACCGCGGGTTTGGGGGCACTCGCACTTGACCAGCACCTGAGCCCACTCATGCTCGCCGGACTCATCCTGGCCACCGCCGGCACGCTGCTCGCCAACCGGATACGGACCTGAGGGGTGCGCCCGATACGGAACTGAGCGGCGCCCGCTACGGCACTGAGCAGCACCCACTACGGCATTCCGCCGAGTCCGCTACGGAACTGCGCCGCGCCGTACGGCACTGAGCCGTGCCGCGCGGCTCCCCCTCACAGAAAGGACCAGACTCATGGACCAACTCCTGGCCCCTGATCAACGCCGCCCGGCTGCCACCTCCTTACCCGTCACCAGGTTGCGCTGGGCGATCAGCCTCTTCTTCGCGCTGGACGGCTTCGTGTTCGCCGGGTGGGTGGTGCGCATCCCGGCCATCAAGGAGCAGATCGACGCCTCGGCCGGGGCGCTCGGGGTGGCCCTGCTGGGTGTCTCGGTGGGCTCGGTGACGACGATGCTGCTGACCGGACGGCTGTGCCGGCGCTACGGAAACCGCCAAGTGACGGTGGTGACGGCGGCCCTGCTGTCGCTGTCGGTCGCCCTGCCCCCGCTGACCCGCTCCGCCCTCCAACTCGGCCTTGTCCTCCTGTTCTTCGGCGCTGCCTACGGCGGGCTGAACGTCGCGTTCAACGCCGCGGCCGTGGACCTGGCCGAGGCCGTCGGGCGCCCGATCCTCCCCTCGTTCCACGCGGCCTTCAGCGCGGGTGGGCTGGCGGGCGCGGGACTCGGCGGCGTCCTCGCCCCGAACCTGGGCCCGCTCACCCACCTGCTGCTCCTGACGGCGATCGGACTCCTGGTCACCGCGCTCGCCGGTCGAATGCTCCTGAGCGTCCGGATGCCCGCCACCGACAGCACCCCCACAGACGGCCCGCGCCACCGACCGGCGATAACCCGCCGCAACCGTCTGCTCATCACGGTCTACGGCCTGATCACCCTGTGCACCGCGTACGGCGAAGGCGCGCTGGCGGACTGGGGCTCCCTGCACCTCGCGCAGGACCTCGGAACCGGGCCGGGCCTGGCGGCCGCCGGCTACGCGGCGTTCGCACTGACCATGACCCTCTCCCGGATGTCCGGCACCCGGCTCCTGGAGCGATGGGGCAACACTCCTGTCCTGGTCGTCGGCGGCGCCACCGCAGCGGCGGGGATGCTGCTGGGTGCGCTGTCCCCGCAGACCTGGCTGGTGTTCACCGGATACGCCCTGACCGGGGTCGGACTCGCCAACGTCTTCCCCATCGCCGTCGGCAGCGCCGGATCGCTCGGCGGTTCCAGCGGTGTCGCGACCGCCTCGACCCTGGGCTACACCGGCATCCTGCTCGGCCCGCCGTCGATCGGCTTCCTGACCGAGGCGTTCGGTCTGCCGGCAGCGCTGACGACGATCGCAGCGCTCGCCGCCCTGGCGGCACTTCTCGGCTGCACCGTTGTCCCCCGACTCGGGCAGCAGTAGAGCGCGAGGCAGTATGCGGAACGTTCACTGCTACGGCTTCCCAAGCGAAACGGTCACCCCTCCCGCCAACTCACGGGACGCCTGCGCACAACAACATCCACGTACGGTCAAGGCACGCCCTGGAGCCGCCCCAGCCCGTACGGCGCCACGGCGTCGATCGTCCTCGTGCGGCGGTCGGAACGCTCCTCGGAAGCGGATATCCCGCGGTCTCGGCCGCCGTCCACCGCAGATCCTTTTCTCCGCGCCCCAAACGGTGGCGCCGCGGTCCGCCCCCGAACTCCGGTGCAGACGACGGGACGTGGGTTCCCGGGTTCGCGGCCGGTTCGCGTCCCGCCATCGGTTGCGGGAGCGGCGCCGGCCCTCGTCTGGCACAAGGGCTACCACGTATGTAAGCGGTGAGCCGGCCGGCTCCGGCCGCACCTGACGGTGCCGCCCGCCGCGGCCCTCGCGAGCGGGCGGCAGAGGGGGGAGGGGGTGGTCCTTTGCGGGAGTCGCGTCTGTGGTCCAAGGAAAGACGTTCACCAACCGGTGGGAGATGCAGGTGCAAGGCCTGCCGGGCACTCTGAGAAGGTCTCTGTTCCGTACGGGACAGAGACCTTTTTCATGAGTGCCGCCTGACCTGCACGTAGTGGAGGGAAAGGGTGACCAGTGGTCCCGCCGTGGGGCCGATGGGCCCTGCTCGTCGTCGTGCCTGCAGACGGACACTGGCGAGAGGAGGAGAACTCGTCGGAGCAGGCGGTGAGGGCAGTGAGGTACTGGGACGGCGGCGGCTGGGTCTGGATGGCATTCATGCCTCTTGTCTGGATCGTGTTGATCGGCCTGGTGGTCTGGGCGGTCTTTTACCTGGTCCACCGGTCGTCAGGCACAGGCACAGGCACTGGTACCGGCGCACGGCATGGTTATCGGTGGGAATCGCCTCAGGAGATCTTGGACCGCCGTTTCGCCTCGGGTGAGATCGACGCGGATGCCTACGCGGAGGCGAAGAAGCGGCTCGCCGAACATCAGCCCGGGCCGAAGTGAGGGTGCTGTCCGGGAGCCGGCTTGTCTTCCTACGGGGCGTGGCCCCGGCAGGTCATCGCCATGCGTCAGGTGAACGTTCTCGCGTGCGAACGGCCGCCGGTCGGATCCGGGAACCCGGATCCGACCGGCGGCCTTGGCGCGGGCTTCCTCGTCTGCGGTCTTACGTGAAGCGGCGGAGTCGGAGGCTGTTGGTGACGACGAAGACCGAGGAGAAGGCCATCGCCGCTCCGGCGATCATCGGGTTGAGCATGCCGGCCGCCGCGAGCGGCAGGGCGGCGATGTTGTAGCCGAAGGCCCAGAAGAGGTTGCCCTTGATGGTGGCCAGGGTGCGGCGGGAGAGCCGGATGGCGTCGGCGGCCACGAGGAGGTCGCCGCGGACGAGGGTGAGGTCGCCGGCCTCGATGGCGGCGTCGGTGCCGGTGCCCATGGCCAGGCCCAGGTCGGCGGTGGCAAGGGCGGCCGCGTCGTTGACGCCGTCGCCGACCATGGCGACCGTACGGCCCTCGGCCTGGAGGCGCTGGACGACGTCCACCTTGTCCTGCGGGAGGACCTCGGCGATCACCTCGTCGATGCCCACCGCACGGGCGACGGACTCGGCGACGGCCTTGTTGTCGCCGGTCAGCAGGACCGGGGTCAGTCCGAGGCGGCGCAGTGCGGCGACGGCCTCGGCACTGGTGTCCTTGACCGCATCGGCGACGGTGAGGACGCCGCGGGCCTCTCCGTCCCAGGCGACGGTCACGGCGGTGCGGCCCTCGGCCTCGGCAGCCGCCTTGGCCGCAGCGAGTTCGGCGGGCAGCTCGATCGCCCACTCGCTCAGCAGCTTCTCCCGGCCGACGAGCACCGCGTGCCCGTCGACGATGCCCTGCACGCCGAGACCGGCGATGTTCTCGAAGCCTTCCGGTACGGGCAGGGTGCCGGTGCGGTCGGTGGCTCCGTCGGCGATGGCGCGGGCGATGGGGTGCTCGGAGGCGTGCTCCAGTGCGCCGGCCAGTCGCAGCACCTTCTGCTTGGTGACGCCGGGGGCGGCGACGACGTCGTGCAGGGTCATACGGCCGGTGGTGACGGTGCCGGTCTTGTCCAGGACGACGGTGTCGACGCGGCGGGTGGATTCCAGAACTTCGGGGCCCTTGATCAGGATGCCGAGCTGGGCGCCGCGGCCGGTGCCGACCATGAGGGCGGTGGGGGTGGCCAGGCCCAAGGCGCAGGGGCAGGCGATGATCAGTACGGCCACGGCGGCGGTGAAGGCGGCGGTGGCGTCGCCGGTCACGAACAGCCACGTCAGCAGGGTGCCGAGGGCGATGAGCAGGACGACGGGGACGAAGATCCCGGAGATGCGGTCGGCCAGGCGCTGGACCGCGGCCTTGCCGTTCTGCGCTTCTTCCACCAGCTTTGCCATCCGGGCCAGTTGGGTGTCCGCGCCGACGCGGGTGGCCTCGACGACCAGACGGCCGGACGTGTTGACGGTGGCTCCGGTGACGGCGTCGCCCACGGCGACGTCCACGGGCACGGATTCACCGGTCAGCATGGAGGCGTCGACGGCCGAGCTGCCCTGGACGACCGTGCCGTCGGTGGCGATCTTCTCCCCGGGGCGTACGACGAACCGGTCACCGGCCCCCAACTCCGCGACGGGAACGCGTACTTCGCGCTCGTCGCGCAGGACGGTCACGTCCTTGGCGCCCAGTTCGAGCAGCGCGCGCAGAGCGGCGCCGGCCTTGCGCTTGGACCTCGCCTCCAGGTAACGCCCGGCGAGGATGAAGGCGGTCACACCGGCGGCGGCCTCCAAGTAGATCGAGGACGAGCCGTCTGCGCGGGAGACGGCGAAGTCGAAGCCGTGTCGCATGCCCGGCATCCCGGCGTGGCCTAAGAACAGAGCCCACAAGGACCAGCCGAGCGCGGCAAGCGTACCGATCGACACCAGCGTGTCCATCGTGGCGGCCCCGTGCCGGGCGTTGGTCCAAGCCGCCTTGTGGAAGGGCAGCGCACCCCACACCACGACCGGGGCGGCGAGCGTCAGGGACAGCCACTGCCAGTTGTCGAACTGCAGGGCCGGCACCATCGCCATCGCGACCACCGGAACCGAGAGCGCGAGCGAGACCAGCAGCCGCTGCCGCAGCGCACCGACTTCCCCACCGTCTTTCTGCGGAGCCCCGGCCGGGGTGACCGCTTCCTGCTCCTCGCGGAACCTCGGCTTCGGCGGTTCCTGGGCGGTGTAGCCGGTCTTCTCCACGGTGGCGATGAGGTCGGCGACTGCCACACCCTGCCCGTACGAGACTTTCGCCTTCTCGGTGGCGAAGTTGACCGTCGCGGTGACGCCGTCCATACGGTTGAGCTTCTTCTCGATGCGCGCCGCGCACGAGGCGCAGGTCATGCCGCCGATGGAGAGCTCGACCTCGGAATCGGCTGCGGAGGCGGTCGTAGGGGCGGGCACCGGGGCCTGCTCGGGAGCGATGCTGGTCATTGCTGCGTGTCTCCTGGAGGAGGGCCGGGCCGTGCTGCGTCCATATCAGTGGAGCGGTACGGCCCGGCGGGGAATACCGGGGAGGGGTACTTCAGGCACGGCCGGCGAGCTCGTAGCCCGCCTCATCCACGGCGGCGCGCACGGCCTCGTCGTCCAGTGGCCCCGTGGAGGTCACGGTAACCAGGCCGGTGGCGGCCACGGCCTTGACGTCTCTCACACCGGCTATGGCGGAGACCTCCTGCGAGATCGCCCCCTCGCAGTGGCTGCAGGTCATGCCGGTCACCTTGTAGACGGTCGTCGTGTCGCCCTGAGCCGTGTCGCCCTGAGTCGTGCCGCCGGCGGCGGTGCCGCAGGAGCCGTCGGGGGTGCAGCAGGAACCGGAGCTGGTCTGGGAGGTCATGGCTACTTCCTCGGGGACGTAGGTGCGATGTCTGGTGGACGGGGCCGAGATGGTTCCCGGCCTTCCCTTTCGAGAGAAACCATATACCCCCCGGGGGTATATGGGAAGCGTGGAGCGTGGACGTGACGAAGGATCCGGGGGAGGGGCCCCCGGATGTCTCGGGAACGGAGGACGGCTGCGCCGCTGCCCCGCCGCGGCCTGGCATGCCTACCGTGGGGCAGCGACGGGTGCCTACTTGCGGTAGCCGAGGACCGTCATCATTCCGGACTCGGCGTGGTACACGTTGTGGCAGTGGATCATCCACAGTCCGGGGTTGTCGGCGTCGAAGTCGACGTCGAGGTTCTGACCGGGCAGGACGATCGCGGTGTCCTTGCGGGGGCCGCCGCCCGGCAGGGCGAAGGTGTGGCCGTGCAGGTGCATGGGGTGCCACATCGTCGTGCGGTTGACGAAGGACAGCCGTACGCGTTCGCCCGCGCGGACCGGGTACCGCTGTGCGGGGTCGTACTTCTTGCCGTTGATGGCCCAGTCGTACTTCGCCATGGAGCCGGTGAGCTTGAGTTTGACGGTGCGGTCGGCCTTGCCGGACTTCAGGCGGACCGAGCCGTCGGCCGTCAACTGCCCTGCCTGCAGCAGCTTTCCGGACAGCTCCTTTGGGCGCGTGGAGGGTGTGGGTGACGCGCCGCCGCCGGTCCGCAGGAGCGCCATCGCCGACTGCTTCTTGCCCTCGGCCAGGGCCGTCAAGGGGAAGACGCCGTCCTTGGCGGTCACCAGGACGTCGTAGCGCTCGCCCATGCCCAGCAGCAGGGCATCCGTCTCCGCGTGCTCGACGGGGAAGCCATCGGTGTGGGTGACGGTCATCCGGTGGCCGCCGAGGGCCACGCGGAAGGCCGTGTCGCCGCCGGCGTTGATGAGGCGGATGCGAATGCGGTCGCCTGGCTTGGCGCGGAAGGTCTGAGGGGCATCGGCTGTGCGGCCGTTGACCAGGTAGTACGGGTAGGCGACGTCACCGGCGTCGCCGCCGAGCAGGTCGCTGGTGGCACCCATCATCATCCGGGAGGGCCCGGAGGGCTTGGGCGAGGGGGCATTCTTGGTGGTCATCGACATCTGGGACATGGCGTGGCCGCCGCGGTCCATGCCTCCGGAGCCGCCCATGTCCATGCCGCCATGGTCCATGCCGTCGTGATCCATCCCGCCCATGCCCTTGCCGAGCTCGGCGAGCACCGCTTCGGGCGTGCTCCCTTCCACGCCGTCGACCCAGTCGTCGAGGACGACGACCCACTCCCTGTCGTACTTCAGCGGCTCCTTGGGATCCTCGACGATCAGCGGGGCGTACAGTCCACGGTCCTGCTGGACGCCGGAGTGCGGATGGAACCAGTACGTGCCGGGGTGGGGTGCGGCGAAGCGGTACTCGAAGGAGGCACCGGCCTTGATCGGTTGCCGGCTCAGCCCGGGCGTGCCGTCCATGTCGTTGCGCAGGGCCAGTCCGTGCCAGTGGATGGAGGTGGGCTGCGGCAGGTGGTTGGCGAGGGTCAGAGCGAGGGTGTCGCCCGCGGTGACGCGGACCTCCTTGCCCGGCAGTTCGTCGCCGTAGGCCCAGGAACCCACCGTCCGACCGCCCAGATCAAGACGGGTCGGGGTGGCCGTGAGCTGCACCTTCCGGACGGGACCCGGTCGCCGTTCCGCTTCGGCGGCGGCGACCTCCTTGCCGTCGGGCGAGACATAGCCCGCGGGCCCGGCCGAGGGTTTGGCGTCGTGGCCGGAGTGGTCCATGCCGGAGCCGGAGCAGGCGGCGAGCAGTCCGCCGCCGGCGACGGCGATTCCGGCGCCGAGCACGGCGCGGCGGGTGGGTGTGCGCATGATGGGTGCACCTCGTCTTCGGTGGTGATGCGTAGGGGAGTTGGCACGATCCGCCGCTCCTGGCGGAGCGGTCGGGCGTGCTCCTATACGCGCAACACCGACAACTGGGCGAGGAGTGTTCCGCGGCGGGGCGGTGGAATCGGCTGCAGGGAGTGCGGCAGCCGCGTCGTCGCAGCGGCCGGCACGTCCGTCGGCCGGTGTACGAAGGCCCCGCCGAGCAGCAGCACGAGGAATCCCGTACCGAGTACGGCCAGGCAGACGGACATCGGGTCCGTGCCGCCGGGCGGGGGCGAGTGATCCGTGCCGCCTGCCGGGGACGAGTGATCCACGCCGTGATCCGGCCGATCCGCTCGCTGCCCGTCGTCCGCGGGCCGTGCGGCGTGGTGGTGCGCGGGCGCGGCGGCAGCAGCCATGACGGTGGCGTGGGGCGGGGGAGACGCGCGGTGTTCGGCGAGGTGGCCGAGACTGTGCATGGCGACGATGCCGAAGAGCAGCCCGGCGAGGAGCAGCAGCCGACCGCACCAGGCGAGGGATCTCCGCTGCCCGGACAACTGCACACCCCCCACGCTTCCCGCGCTCTCGATCGACTACTTGGGATCATACGGGAGGGGGGTATCCAATCGCCGGCCGGGGGCAGCGGCTCGCTGTGGCAGGTGCGACAGCCCCTACCGGGCGCGGGACAGCGTGCGGTGTGTGCCTGCTTGGGCTAGCGCTCGGCGGAGGTCTGCGCGCGGCTGGGGCGGGCGGGGTAGCCGCCGGGGGAGTGGTCACACCCACCGTCGCTCTGGACAGGCAGACCGCCGACGGCTCCCGCCTGCCCAGGCTCGCGGCGGTCCGGTCGCTGTTCGAGCTGCGCGAGCGGTGGCGGTCGTCGGCGATCCAGGCGTTCGGTGCTTGCGTCGGCCACCGGCTTCTGGTGTGGGGCTCGGCGGCAGCTTGCGACAGCTGGCCGGTGCGGGCGCGCAGGCCCCGTCTGTCGGGCCCCGTCCTCGTCGACGCGCAAGCGAAGATTAATTACGGTTCTGGACCACCTTCTGTGGAGAGATCACGCTGTACAGCGTCAGGCGGAGTCCGCGAGATCTGCAATGCGGCGATCTGCCCGAAGGTGCGGACGTGCCTGGTCAGGGCAGCCGACGATCGTTGGGCGGCCTGATCCCAGCCACAGCCATCGCGCCGAAGCCGCACGCGGCCTCACAACCAATCCAGAAACACCGTGTCCGTGCTCAGGCGAGCGTTGGGGATGCTGATCGCCGACCCTCCGGGCGTGGTCGGCACCACCCTGAAATCGGGGTCCTCGAACCCCGCCACCTCCCTCTGCCGGCCGTTGGGCAGGTGAACGGAGACGATGAACTTCTTCCCGTCCGCCGACACCACCATCCCCTCCGCGACATGTCCGTCATGCCGACCGACCACGCCGATCGGGGCACCTGCGGCGCGACCGGTGCGGGCGTTCATGGCCCGAAAGGAGCCGGACGAGGTGCGGCACAGCACCCGATCGTCGCCGATCCAGCCGACGACGCCGACACATCCACGGAGCAGAGTGGCGCCGCGGGCCGACGCCCCCGTGAGCGGCCCCGAGGAGTTCCAGGTGTCGAAGACGTTCCCGAAAACCTTCGGCGCGTTCGCCGTAAGGCGGCGGCCGTTCGGTGCGATGTTGACCATGTTTCCCTGGACAGCCCGCGCGGGCTCACCCGAGACGGTCAGGGGGAGCTTGTGGCCGGTGGCGGGGCCCTCGTCCGACAGACGGTGGTTCCCCTCCACGGACCGCGAACCGATCCTCTGCTTGCCGCCAGCCGTGTACGTGAACCACACACTGCGCCCGTCGGGCGACATCACCGCGTTCTGCTCGTCGTCACCCGCCGCCCCGCCCAGGCGCACGACATCGTCCTGGTTGGCGCCGCTCATCACAAAGCCGACGTGACTGGTGGTCTTGCTTCCAGGGTCCCGGAGGACCACCGCCATACGCGTGAATGCCAGGTCGAAGAGGGCACGCGCCCGCGGAGCCGTGTACTCCAAGCTGTCCACGGGATAGGGGGACGGTGCGTCCGGGCTCACCCCGCAGAGGTCCACGAGAGGGCTGTTGACCGCTTTGGCGCCCGGATAGTTCGTGAACACGGCGTCGCTCGGAATGGGGAACTGCCGCTCCGCGCGCGGTTGCCATGTCTCGGGATCCCATGCCTGCACCGAAACGCCGGCATAGCGCGCCCCCATGCTGCACGTGGCGGTGACGACCGTGCCCTTGCGGGTGAACGGGCTGTCCGGCAGGGCGTATCCGCGGTTGCCCAGGTAGGGCGCCGACGGGGCCGACGACCTGGAGTCCGGTTTCTCGTTGCTCGGTTGCGAGCTGCACGCCTGGACGCACAGTAGAGCCAGGACGACGACGGCCACAGCCTTGCCGGCTAGAGAAGGTCGCACATCGGCTCCTTGGACTTCTCGTGGCACGCTGTCCAGGGAACGGAGCCGAAGACCCACTGCTGCCGGGGGTTCACGGGGACGGACTCCGTACGGATGCGCAGCGGCTTGCCCTTGCCGTCCCTGAGCTGGACCCACCGCCCCTTCTGGTAGGAGTCGTTGTAGTGGATGCTGATGCCCCACTCGCACGACTGTCCCGGTGGCGCGATCGCCTCCGCGCGGATCCCGCCCGAGGGCTGGCCGCCTCCGACCTCGATGTAGTGGGTGCCGAAGTAGGGCTCACCCTGTCCCTGGGTGTCGTCGGTCAGCACCGGTTCGTCGGCACGGGGTGGAATGTGCAGCCGGATTCCCTGGTAGGCGGCTCCGCCCTGCGGTGGATAGGCGACGACCGTCTGCGCGGTGCTCTTCCGGCACGTGACGTCGGTGACTTTCCAGTCGTCGATGATCACGGCGGAGGACCGGGTGCTGAGCACGATCATCTTGAACGTGTCGGAAAGTTCCATGCGTCCGGTCGACGTCTGCCGCTGCGTGTACCGCTTGGGGGCGTGTTCCAGCAAGGGCGCGTACGAAAGCGGATGGCCACCCAGTGCCTTCAGGTAGGAGAAGGCGGTCGAACTGTCCTTGCTGGACGTCAGCTTCCGCGTCTCGTCGGCGGTCAGTTCCCGGTCGAGAACCACGGCCCATTGACGGGGTTCGCTGTTCTCGGGCCGCACGGACACCGTGAAAGGAAGTTGGGAGGCGTCGTACTCCTTGTGGGAATCGTTCTCTCTGGTCACGTTCGGCTTGATCATGACGTAGTCAATCAGCGTGTCACGGAAAACGACCAAGAGGCCGATCGCCATCGTCACCAGCAACAACCCCACTTTCCTGCGCCGGGAGGCTCCGGGGGCCAGGCCCATCGCGTCGGCGACGATCGCCCAGATGCTCTCCCGGGATCCGCCCTCCGTGTCGGCAGAGCTCTGCTGCGGTAACTGCGCGGGAGCGGACGACGAGTCGCCGCCCGAGCCCCCGCTCTGTCCTGTGGGCTCAGCAGGGGCGCTGCCGTCACCGCCCGGCTGCGGCTCCGGTGGCCCGTCCGATGACGCGGTCGTCGTCATGCCCGCCCCTCCACAACGTGATACATCCAGCCTCCGCTCGACACCTGACATCTGACACCTGGCTACACGATGCTCCTACAGAATCCGGCCGTACGGGGCGCAGACCGTCTCTTGCTTGAAGCGGTGTGGGCTGCTGGCGAGTCTGCTGCACATGGCGAAGGTGCGGGGGCGGGACGAAGTGGTGACGATGCCGTGCACGCGCATGGGGTAACGCCCGTGTCGACACACCCCACGCACGCGATCTGATCCGACAACCGCTCCTCAATCGGCGGCTCGACCTGCCGAGCTCGTGGCTTCGGCCGGGACGTCTGCTGGTGCAGAACGGCCGGTCTCGCACTCGACCGCCCATGACTGTCCAAGCCATCCTCAGCCGTAGGTATGTCGGGATTATCCGGGGGTGCGGGACGTTGCTCGTAACCGACTTCAGAACTGACGTCGTCTCAGAAGCTGAGCGATTCCCCCTGTTCGAGGAAGTCGCTGCGCAGACGCACATGCGCAATTGGCTCCGCAGCGAACAAGAGGATGACTTCCGAGCCACGATGCGTGTCCTGTCACTCCGAGACGTTCAGGTGACCGCACTGGCCTTCCCGCAGCTCGGCATGCTCCGGACTCCGAAGCTCATACGGCGAGGCGACCCGGAGGTCTACCAGATGAACTGTGCTCTCAAGGGAGACGGGGCCATCTCTCAGCACGGACGTGATGCGAAGTTCCGCGCCGGAGAGTTCGTCCTGGTGGACAGCAGCCACCCCTACCGTGGATCGCTCAACGCCACCCCGGACTGCTTGTCCTCGTTGGTCCTCACGGTTCCCCGGGCAGTGCTGCCGCTGCCGCAGAAGACGGTCCAGCGCATGAGCGCAGTCCCCGTGCCACTCAACCATGGCATGGGGGGCGTCTTCTACCGCTGGCTCTCGGACATCAATGCCCGCGCCAACGAGTTCACACCGGCCGATATCCCTACGCTCACCTCGGTGACAGTGGACCTCGAACCATGCCCGTAACTGGCGGCGCTACGGTCAGGGTGGTCAGGGGCTGGTCTTCGAGGGAGGCGTGGACGGCTACGTCCCCTACGCAGGCGACCTCAACGAAGGGCTCGCCCTGACCGTCGCCAAGCTCGGGACCACGTTGGTCTCCTGCGGTTCCGCCACTCTGCCAGAGTTCCGGTCCACGGCTCCGCTGACCATGGTGTCAGACCAGGGCTTCCAGGAGAGCCACGCCAACGTCACCCTGCGAGACACCCCGACGGCGGTCTCCTGACGAGCCGCCGAGGCCCATCAAGGACTACTGGCCGGAGGGGAATAGTGCACGGCTGGGATAACCCCCTCCCGTCAGTGGTCAAGCACATCAAGCCCGGCTGCGTGGAAGCCGAGCGGCGACGACGACGGCAACGCCTACCGCTTGCGAGTACACAGCCGAGCGTTCAAGGTGAGGAGGATACGGAAGGTGTCGAGGCGACGTGGTCCGTCTGCAAGCCCGTAGTTGGTGCAATCCGGGTGCTCGAACAGTTGCGGCCGCGAGCCTGAACTACCTTATGGGTGCCCCTCCAGGATCAGGCTAGGAGCGTGGGTCAGTAACACGCGGCCGGTGACGGCAACTCCAACGGACAGCACGGCGTGTGGCCGGCAATCACGGACAACGGTTGACAACCCTGTTGAAACTCTACTGACTATCACCACTTCCGGTGGATTCGCCTGAAAAGCAGCGGGTCGGTTACGCCGGCGATCGATATTTTCGGGGTGATCCAAACTTGATCGCATCCTGCACACGCTGGGAGGATGCCGCATCATTACCACCCCGGAGGCCCACGGTGAACATCGATCTGTCCTACGTATTGCAACCAGACGAGCTCATACATGCCCGCCTCAGGATGGCCCGGCGAAGACGCATCATCGTGTGGGCCGTCGCAATCGTGTTTGTCGTACTCGGCCTTGCCCTGACGCTGGGGCGTGGTGACCACGGCCCGGATTCCACTGGCTTCCTTTGCATAGGCGCCGGCGTGATGTACGTCCTGCTGCTGACACTCGGCACAAGGATGGGAGTCAAGAAGCAAGCCCCTCGCCTGTGCAAGCCCACACGTGCGCTTCTCACCGTGAATCGGGTCACGATCGAAACGGATCTTGAGCGTGGTGAATTCAAGTGGGCTGCCATCATCAAGATCCGCGAGACAAGCGAAGCCTTCCTACTTCACCCGTCAGCGAGACTCTTCATCGTGATCCCCAAGCGCGCTTTCGCCCCCGAGCAGCTGACTGAATTCTCGGCATTCGTCGCTGGTCGGGGTGGTGTGCCCCCTAATGGCGCTCCGGTTGTCCAGGATCGCGTGTCTTCGTAACGAGCAACCCGCCTACGGTTCGTGGTCATTGGTGCGGGATGATCGCGTATGTAGGGCGGTAAGCCGGATAAGGTGCCCCGAAGTCAGGCATGAGGGGGATCTCGTTGGAGCGACGGAAGCTGATCGGGATCGGGGCGGGGCTGGCGGTCCTACCCACCTGGTGGACTCTGCGTCAGGTGGCGAACGGGGCCAAGGGGGACTGGCACACCGACACCACACCGCTGGAGCGGGCATTCCCGCTGCTGGGCCCGCTCGCCGACGCCAAGTGGGTGAGCAGCCGGGACAACGATCGGGGGATACCGTCGCCGGAGCTGGTGATCTCGGGCTTCGCCCGGCTGACACCGGGGAAACTTGCCGAGCTGACGGCGGCCCACGCCTTCGTCTCCAAGGGGCCGGCCGATGACTTCTCCTCGTGGTTCGAGAAGCCGCTCAAGGGCGAGGGGCCGGAGAACCCCCAGTGGATCCGGTCGCACGAACTCGACCGCGACGGCAGCGGATACTCCATCAAACTGTGGTTCGACCGTCGCAGCGACACCGTCCGCTTCCGGGCACTCAACCCGTACGGCTAGTAGTGCTTTGTTAGGTGGTGTCGTAGGGCTGCCATGGGGTGGGCTGGTGGCAGGTGGGGCAGGTGCCGGTCCAGGTGGCCAGGAGGTGTTGGAGGAGGTCCAGGGCCTGGTAGAGGGTCAGGCCCTGGCAGGGGCTTTTGGGCTCCTCCGCTGTTCGGTCAGGAACAGGTGGCGGCGGTGACGAGGGTGACGTGGCGGTGCCAGCCGGTGAACGAGCGGCCTTCGAAGTGGTCCAGGCCCAGAGCGGTTTTCAGCTCTCGGTAGTCGTGCTCGATCCGCCAGCGGGCTTTTGCCAGGCGGACCAGGCCCTTGGCTGGGAGGTCGGTGGGAAGGTTCGAGATCCAGTACTGCACCGGCTCCGCCTCGTCCTCGGGCCACTGGGCGATCAGCCAGACCAGCGGAATCGTCCCGTCCGCGGCGGGCTTGGGCCTGCGTCCGGCGAGGCGGACCCGCAGAAGCACGAAATGCGAGCTCATCGCCGCCTTCGAGCCTTTGCGCCAGGTCACGGTCCGGCCGTGGTCGTGGCCCGCAGCCCATACGTGCTCACGTAAGGACAGCGGCCGGGCACGGTAGCGGGCAGGGGTTTTGGCCCGAGCCCACCGTAGTCGGGCTGATGTGGCACGGCCTCCTCTCCATGGGCGGTCATCTCGCCGTTGGCCTGCAGGACGTAGGCCAGGCGGCGGTCCTCCAGATCACGGCGGAAGTCCGCGTTCGCGCCATAGCCGGTGTCCGCGACAAGGACGGCGGGCCACGCCGGCAACATGACCGGTGTCGGCAGCATGATCTACACCTCCTCCAAGAAGCTGTACCGCTGAACATTCGGTCAGCGGGACTGCTGCCCGTACATGCGTCCCGCAGGGCATATCGCGCTCTGTGGGACGCACCCGTCCCCGCTCCGGAGATCGCCGGAGCTACGTTGACCGCCTACTTGCCGGCGGCGCGCTTGCCCGGGCCCGCAGAACACGCGCGCCTCGCGGCACCAGGCGGCTTCGTCGAGGTTGCCCTGGCGTACGGAGCGCCAGGCTCATGCCGTGGGGGCGTTGGGCTCGTTCCGTAGGGCGGTACATCCGAGGCTGTGACGTCCAGGGGAGCCGGGCGACGCGGACCGGGTGCCGTCAAGCTCCCCGCTCCTCGGCTGTGTCGACCACGATCTCGCCTCGCGTACCACCCGTCTGGTCCCGCCTGGCCAAGTCCCCGGTCAGGTACCAGCCGTCGGCGAACGCGGCCTGGTAGCGCTGCCGGTCGTTCAGATGGCCGCGGAACATGGACGGCCAGCCGGACCGCAACGCCAACTGGCCTTCGACGGCGCGCGCTTGGACAACATCAACGGCTGAACGGGCCGATGTTGAGGGGTGGGGAGGGGCCCTGGCGGTCGAGTGATAGATTCTCAACAAGCGTTTATTTTTGAGAATTCGGCCGTGAAGTCCGCGGTGGGGCCCACACGTTGGGGTCGGCACCGCTTCGTGGAGAGCGAGCACCATGCGCATCCTCATCACCGCACAGGCAATCTATTCGCACCTCGCGCCGCTGGTTCTGCCAGTGGCGGAACGAGCCCGAGAGGCGGGCCATGAGGTGGCCGTCGCCACTGGGGCCGGCGTTGTCCAGCACATCGAGAAGCGCGGGCTCACCGCGCTGACGCTGCCCCATCTCCAGTCGATGGGGGAAGCGCTCCAGAGCGGTAAGGTCCAGCCCCCGCCGGGCATGGACAAGGTCGGTTCCGTGACGGTCGAGCTGGCGCCGGAGTTCTTTGCGGCGGCCTTCGTCGGGCATCTCGCCGGGCCCAGCGCCCACGACCTTCTCGACGTGGCGAGGGACTGGCGGCCAGACCTGATCCTCCACGAGTCGACCGAGTACGGCGGCTACCTGGCGGCAGAGAGCCTCGGCATACCCCATGGCGCTTTGGACATCGCGCCGATGGCTCCGTACGCCCATCCCGCCGTGCAGGAAGAGCTGAACCGGCAGCGGGAGAAGCTCGGTCTGGCGCCGGTCAGCGACCCCTGGCACCCGTTCCGCGCCTTCCGCGCCGGAGTCGTTCCGGAGGACTTCTACCCCGCGGACAGCCGACTGCCCAGCGCCCGCTACTACCAGGTCCCCGCCCAGACGACAGCGGGTGGCCTCGACCCGGAAATCGCCCAACTCCCCACGGAGCGGCCGCTCGTCCTCGCCACCCTCGGTTCGAACGCTGCCCATCTCCCCGGCGGCGCCCGCGCACTGCTGGGGACCATCATCGAGGCGCTCGGAGACCTGCCGGTCACCGGTGTCGTGGCTTTGGGCGCGGATCGTGACCCACAGCAGTGGGACGGTGCGCGCCCCGACAACGTCCATCTGACCTCGTTCGTCCAGCAGGAACTGTTGCTCCGGTCCAGTGATCTGTTCCTCACGCATGCGGGTTTCAATGGGACCCGGGAGGCGCTGACGTACGGAGTCCCCATGGTGGCGGTGCCGTTGTTCGCCGAGCAGTCGCACAACGCCGGTCGACTGCAGCAGTTGGGCGTCGGGACGCGGATCGACGTCCAGGACGCCACGCGTGAGACTCTGGCGGCAGCGGTGCACAACGTACTGGAGGACCGCTCCTACCGGTCCCGTGCCCAAGGGCTCCAGCGCCGGGCCCACGCTCTGCCGGACCTCGGCCGGCTGGTGGAGGACGCGACGGCCCTGGCTGTCTGAGCCGGACGGCCGTCGCCCGCGCAGCACCCTCGTGAACGGTCGGTTCGCCGAACCGTTCCGCCGCGCTCCGACCGTGGGACTCCACCGGCCGGAGCGCGGTGGTGCTGAGGTCGTCCCCCGCCCGTGCGGCAGTGTCGGCTTCGCCTCCAGCGGACCTCCCCCGACGGAGCCTCTGTGATCCGCCGTCCGTCCGAGGTTCTGGCGCCGCGCGGAGGTGCTTGTAGCATCAGGGCCGACACCGGGAGGGAGACCGACTTTGACCTGCGCGGATGCAGTGACACATGTGCCGCCCGGAGATGGCGCACCG
Organism: Streptomyces sp. NRRL S-337; assembly: GCF_000720175.1. Lineage (GTDB taxonomy): Bacteria > Actinomycetota > Actinomycetes > Streptomycetales > Streptomycetaceae > Streptomyces > Streptomyces siderophoricus. The sequence goes on along the minus strand of NZ_JOIX01000017.1, from coordinate 130,386 downwards.
CGGACGTCCGGTGCGGCGGGCCTGGGGAAGGATTCCGGTTCCGTGGTCTTGAACGAAGAATTGGGTTCCGTGGCCTCGGGCGAAGAATCGGGTTCCGTGGGCTCGGGCCGGGCAGCAGCAACAGCCGTGGGCGAGCGCAAGGGAGAGCGCACACGTCGGCGCATCCTGACGGCCGCCCGGCGGAAGTTCGCGGAGGTCGGCTACGAGCGCGCCACCATCCGCGCTATTGCGACCGAAGCGGACGTGGACAAGTCCTCCGTGATCCAGTACTTCGGCAGCAAGCAGGACCTGTTCCGCGAGGCCGTCCGCTGGCAGATCCCCCATGACCAGCTCACCACCGGCGATCCCGGTCACACCGTGGAAAACCGCCTGCGCAGCATGTTGGGTACCTGGGCGGCGGATCCGGACAGCCCCATGGCCGTGCTCCTGCGGACCAGCATGACGAGCGACGAAGCCGCGGAGCTGCTGCGCCGGCGTCTCACCACGGAGGTCACCGATCACATCGCCGGCACCATCGAGACCCCCGACGCACGGCTGCGGGCGGCATTGTTCAGCGCGATCATGATGGGCATCGCCGCCCAGCGCTTCCTGTTGCACATGCCCGACCTGGCCGAGGCGGACGTGGACGACATCGTACGGATCGCCACTCCCCTGCTGCGCAGTCTCGTCGCTCCGGAGGCGTGATCTCCACGGGCCCCGTCTCGGCCAGACCCACTGGTCCAGCTCGTGACGAGACTGTCGACTCCGCACGTGGATGAGACGCCCGCCCGTCGCGACATCATCGATGCCCGCGACCCGGCCACGGCGCGGCTCTGATGCGACCCTTCACCGTCAACCAGCCTGTCGGCAGGCGGAGTTGCACCAGTCGAGTTGAGCCGGTCGAGCGCTCGGTCCCGGCTGGACCTGGCCTCCCTGGGCTAGGTCGTGTTCGCAACGTCAGGGCAGCCACAGTCGTAGGCAGGCGAGGGTACCCAGGGCTTGGTAGTGGCGGGCGCGTTTGTCGTAGCGGGTGGCCAGGGCTTTGTTGTGCTTGAGCCGGTTGAAGCAGCCTTCGACGACGTTGCGGCGCCGGTAGGCCACCCGATTGAGACGGCAGCGGCTCTCACCTCGCCGGATGCGGCCGTTGATCTGGTCGATCCGTTCCGGGATGGCTGCCTTGATGCCGCGCCGCCGCAGGTATGCGCGGATCTTCGTCGACGAGTAGCCCTTGTCCGCCACGACGAGTGCGGGCCGGGTCCGGGGTCGTCCCGGCCCGCACCGCTCGATGTGGATACGGTCCATGACCTGCTCGAACTGGGTGCAGTCGTTGACGTTGCCGGCGGTGAGAGTGAAGGCCAGCGGTCGTTGGTGGCACACGGAAGCGTCTTCGGCTTCACCCGGACCAGGGTCAAACGCTGAGAAGGCGCCTGGCGAGTTGAGATTGCTCACGCCTGTGACCGTCAGCAATCCCTTGACGAGCCGTCAGCGCTCCCTGCCGCGAGCTCGGGAGGCTGCAGTCGGGTCAGGCCGCCGCGGTCTCGAAGTTCCCTGTTCAGCGTGGGGGCGGGAGACGCGGTGGAGATCAGGCGTCAGGTACGGATGGAGCGCGTTGCGACGTCGAGTGTGATCGTGATGTCGACGTGGTAGGTGCCGTTCATCGTGAGGTGAAGGCCAGGACGGCCTGTTGCCGTGCCACCCGGGTGCGCGAGTAGGGTCGGGGGCTGCGTGATGGCTGAGGGCTGCACCCTGGCCTCCCGGCCCTTGTGAGGGCACATGCGTACGTGGTCTTCCTGGCCCCACCCGGGGAGGACGCATGGCATGCGCACGTACGGGAAGTGTCCGTACGCGCCGGGCACCGGGATGCGGCTCCGACGTCTCACGGGCAGTACAGCGGACCCCCGGGTCCGTATCCCCCACACACAAAGAGTCGCGCGTGCGCGGCCGCAGATCAGGAGCACCAGTGCAGGGCATCCCCCACATAGCCAGCACACCGCACGACGGGCGATCGTCGTCCGTACCCCCTGCCCGCAGGGAGCCGTACACAGCGCAGCACACAGGGCGGGACATGACACAGCGCATGCCGCACCGGGGCGCGGTGTCGGCAACGGCGCCTCGCGTGAGCCCGGCGGCACGGCGCCCCCAGGCGGCCGCCCCCCAACTTCCCGTATTCATCAGCCAGTCGGGCTGGCGGAGGCGGACGCTGCAAGGCGTGGCGCTGGCCGTGGGATGCGCCTGCGTCGGGTATCTGCTGTTCGTCGGCACGCTGATCAGCGGACTCCGGCAGCCCGTCGGCACGCACCCGCCGAGTATGAACGGACCGGTGCCTTCCGGCCCGGGCACCGGCACGACGCAAGTCGGCCACGGCGCACCGGCCCGAGCCGAGGCACACCGGCCGCCGGCCAAGGCCCACGCGGACCGTGATGACCACCTCCACCCGTCGGCCGGCAGATCCGCCCCGTCGGCCGGAGGTCCGAAGCAGTGAGCCGGCACTCCGCTGTTCGGCGCCCGCCGCGCGGACACTGGCTGGTCCTCCTGTTGGTCCTCCTGGTGGTCGCCGTCACCCTCCTCTTCGAGGGCTGGACGACCCACCAGGTCGACGCCGCCCGCACCAAGCCGCCGTGCACCAGGCCGATCCCGCGCGAGGCGGACGACGGGAAGCCGCTGCTGCGGTTCGGCCCGAAGGGGGTCGCCACCGCGGCCATGCCGCCGGGGACCGTCGCGCTCACCTTCGACGGCGGGTTCGACCCGGTGTGGACGCCGCGCCTGCTCGACCTGCTGCACAGTCACCACGCGCGGGCGACCTTCTTCGTCTACGGGAAGGACGCGGCCCAGCACCCGGAGCTGATGCGGCGGCTCCTGCGCGAGGGGCACGAGATCGGCTCCTACACCTACAGCGGCGGCGACCTCGGTGTCGCTTCACCGCTGCGCGCGCGGCTTGAGCTGTCGCTCACCCAGAGCGCCCTCGCGGGTGCGGCCGGCATCAACACCACCCTGCTGCGGCTGCCGCACACCACGGCAGCGGACACGCTCTGCGGCGCAGAGTGGCCGGCTGCGAAGCGCGCGGCGGCCCAGGGGTATCTGGTGGTCGCCTCGGACCACAAGGACCGCAAGCCGTGGCGGGGGGTGGTGACGCAGCACAGCCAGACCGACCTGGGCTACCACGAGGCCGAGGATCTTCTGCGGGACCGCAGCGTGAAACGGTTCACCACCGTCAGCGGCGGGCTGGAACGTCTTTCCTTCCTCGACGAGGTCCCGGTCGCCCAGAAGATCAAGGGTGAGGGCCTGATCTGGTCGCAGCGGCTCGGGCACGCCTTCCTCACCGTGATGGTGTGGACGCTGACCCTCACGGGCGTCCTCGGCGTCCTGCGGATGCTCCTGTTCGCGGTGTTCGCCCGGCTCCACGTGCGCAGGCTGCACCGGTACCGGCCCGGCGCACCACGGCTGCGCGAAGTGCGGGACCCGGTGACGGTCCTGGTGCCCGCGTACAACGAGGAGGCCGGCATCGCCTCCACCGTGTACTCGCTGCTCGCGTCCACCCACCCGCACTTGCAGATCATCGTCATCGACGACGGTTCGACCGATGCGACCGCCGACATCGCGGAGGACATCGACGACCCACGGGTGACGGTGATCCGGCAGCCCAACGGCGGCAAGCCCAGCGCCCTCAACACCGGCCTGGCGCACGCCCGGCACGACATCGTCGTCATGGTCGATGCGGACACCATCTTCGAACCGGCGGCGCTGGCCCGGCTGATCCAGCCGCTCGCCCACCCGGCGGTCGGTGCGGTCAGCGGCAACACCAAGGTCGGCAACCGGCGCCGCCTGCTGGGCAAATGGCAGCACCTGGAGTACGTCCTCGGCTTCAATCTCGACCGGCGGATGTTCGAGGTCCTGGAGTGCATGCCGACGGTGCCGGGGGCGATCGGCGCCTTCCGCAGGGACGCGCTGATGGGTGTCGGCGGCGTCAGCGACGAGACCCTGGCCGAGGACACCGACCTCACGATGGCGCTCTGGCGGGCCGGCTGGCGCGTGGTCTACGAGGAGTCGGCGGTGGCTTGGACCGAAGTGCCCAGCTCGGTCCGGCAGTTGTGGCGCCAGCGCTACCGCTGGTGCTACGGCACCCTCCAGTCGATGTGGAAGCACCGTCACGCGGCGGTGGAGGTCGGCCCCGCCGGACGCTTCGGCCGTCGCGTGCTGCTCTACGTCACGCTGTTCCAGATCGTGCTGCCGCTGTGCGCACCGGCCGTGGACCTGTTCGCCCTCTTCGGGGCGCTGTTCCGCGACCCCTTGGAGGCCGCCCTCGTCTGGTTCGGGTTCCTCTCCGTCCAGTTGGTCACCGCCGCGTACGCGCTGCGCCTCGACCGCGAACGGCTGCGCGTGCTGTGGGTGCTGCCGCTTCAGCAGTTCGTCTACCGGCAGTTGATGTACCTGGTGGTCATCCACTCCGTGACCACGGCGCTGCTCGGCACCCGCCTGAAGTGGCACAGCATGAAGCGCACCGGAACCGCCGACCCGTATCTGCTGGAAGCACCGTCCGCAGGGACGTCCGGAGATCCTCTTGAGGAGCTGCCCCCGCGGCGGACCCTGTCGTCGCAGTGAGGGGACGGAGGGGGCGGAGGGGACGAGGGGACGAGGGGACGAGGGGACGAGGGGACGAGGGGAACCGGTGAGCGGCCGCGCGAGTCGGACCTCGGACATGACCAAGGGAGTTGACCATGACAGACCCGCTTGACCAGCGGGCCGGACGCACCACACCCACAGGGGAGCAGGGCCGGTACGGTGACGCCGGGAGTCGTCCCGTGCGTCGGGGGCCGGTGCGTGTGACGGGCGAGCTGTGGCGCCCGGAGCCGGGGGGCGGGCGGGGACCGTACGCCGATCCGGAGATGTACGCCGATCCGGACCTGTCCGCCGATCCGGGGCCGTACGCCGGCCAGGTCCCGTACGCGACCCCGGAAGACACCGCCGCGCGTGAGCGGTTCGCCGAACGCCCCAGCTCGCGCTACGGGCCCCGGCGCGCCCACGCCCGGCAGCCGAAGAAGCGCAGGAGGCTGCGTCGGGCGGCGCTCGTCCTGCTGGCCGTTGTGGTTGTCGCGGCGGGCGGCACGTACGGCTGGGCCGAGACCCGACTCCAACGTGATGTCGACCTCGGCGCGTACGGGGACCGTCCGCCGCCCGGCGAGGGCACCAACTACCTGATCGTGGGCTCCGACAGCCGCGACGGGCTCTCCGAGGGCGACGTGAAAGACCTGCACGCCGGCGGGGGCGGCGGGCGGCGCACCGACTCGATGATGTTGCTGCACACCGGGGCCCACGGAACCAGCATGGTCAGCCTGCCGCGCGACTCCTGGATCACCGTGCCCGGCCGCCTCGACACGTCGACGGGCAAGACCAAGCGGCCCGAGGGGGACAAGCTGAACGCCGCCTTCTCTTACGGCGGCCCCGAACTGCTTGTGCACACCGTCGAGAAGAACACCGGGCTGCGCATCGACCACTATGCGGAGATCGGCTTCGCCGGGTTCGTGAACATCGTCGACGCCATCGGTGGCGTTCGGATGTGCCTGGACCGGGACATCAAGGACGAGAAGTCAGGCGCCGATCTGCGCAAAGGCTGTCAGACCCTGAACGGCAAGCAGGCGCTAGCCTTCGTCCGCGAACGGCACCAGGAGAAGGAGGGCGACCTGGGCCGGTCGAGGAACCAGCAGAAGTTCCTGTCGACCCTCGCCCACCAGGCCGCCCGGCCCGACACCCTCTTCGACCCGCTGAAGATCGGTCCGGCCGTGCAGGCCGGGCTCGACACGCTCATCGTCGACAAGGATATGAGCCTGCCCGATCTCAGCAGGATGTTCCGCGCCGTGCAGAACGTCACGGGCGGACACGGCAAGCAGATCAACGTGCCCGTGTCCGGTATCGGTGTCCCCACGCCCAAGGGCAACGTCCTGAAGTGGGACGCCAGGAGGTCGGCCCGGCTCTTCGACGACCTGCGGTACGACCGGCCGGTGACGGAGACGGGGAAGACGTCCCGGCACCGGGTCGGTGCGGTCCGCCGCGCGCCGTCACGCGACGACCGCCGGCAGCAGAAAGAGCGGCAGGCCGGACGGTGACAGCCGCAGCCCAGAGTTCGGGGAAGACGGGAGGGGAAGAGGCGGGAGGGGCCATGGCCAGATAGAGCGTCAGGGGGTGAGCGACCAGGGGTGGAACAACACCGTCGGGCGGCGGGGCGGCGGGGCGGCGGGGCGGTGTCGTGGAGCGTTGTGCGGGACAGTCATTTGGGAATGGTCGAGGCGACGTCGTCGAGGGTGGCGTCCTTGACGAGTCCGGTGTCCTCCAGAACGTCCATATGGTCCTGGACGGTGTTGTTGGTTTGCGTGGCCAGTCGCCGGATCAGCGAGTTCTTGGTTGTGGCGCGCACCTCGCCGATGGTGATGAAGATCTTGCCGTGGGAAGCACGCAGCAGGTCCACGAAGAGCTGGTCGAACGCCTGGCCCCGGGCGTTCTTCAGCTGGTCCACCCAGCCCTGTTGTTCGGGGGGTGGCCTGGTCGGGGATGGGCACGTTCAGCGCCTCGGAGTCCTCACGGGCCAGCTCGTCGAGCTTGCTGTGCCCCTCCAGCAGATGCATACCGGCGCGCTTGATGGCTTCGCTCGATGCGTGTGTCTGGGCGAGCCGGCCTGCCGGCATCTCCCACAGGCCGGCCTGCCGGACCTTGGTGAGGAAGGTCTTGTCCAACGCGGAGACCGTGCCGGTGTTGCCCCCACCAGGGCCGGCCGGGGCCGATCTCGCGGCCGGCAGATCGGCCGAGACGGACTCGTCGGCAGAGCTGTTCCGCTGCCCCAGCCACACGGACACGGCAGCGATAACTGCGGTGAGGGCGAGTGCGGCGGCTATGAGGCGGCCGCGCTTCGAGGTGGGTCGGGGGTTTCGCGCGTGAGATTTCATCGTGCCTCCTGGATGGCGCGCGACGGGTTGCCGACGGGCGCCGCCGTCCGGGCGAGGGTGGGCGGTGCCACGCTAACCGTTGCACTTGGCAATGAAGCGGATTGAGCGACGATGCTCAAATCCGGCCGCCGGGCGGTGCGCGTGAGCTACGATCCCGCTCTTCGCGCCATGGCATGGGTGCCGGCTCCGGCCATGCGGGGCGGATTCCTTGGCCGGAGGTTCGGAGGTTCGGAGGTTCGGAGGTTCGGTGTTTCGCGATGCCGGATTCCGTGACTGCTGAGCTGGCCTCCACGGCGAGGGCCGCACCGAACAGCTGGACAGACACCGCGCAGCCACTGGCAGACGTGTGGATGCTCAGGCGGACATCGTTACCCAACTCCCCTTCTGCAACCTCCGGTTGGCAGGGAGCGCGTTCGGGTGGCAAACGCCGGCAACGGCCGCGCTCCGGACTGGGGAGGACGGGCGAAGGCGAATGCAACAAGCCCTTCGGTCAGTGTGGCGCAAACCTTTCGGTGAGCGCCGTCATGTGTGCCCACGGACGCGGTCCTTAGTGTCCTCTCAAGGTCGTTCGCCGCTCCCTGCGGTGGAGGGTGGAACCGTCTTCCCGTCCAGTGGCGTCCCTACGGCCCGTAGTAGACCCAGGCGCCAACAGGAGAAGTGTTGGAGAGCGTTTCTTTCACCATCCTGGCTGCCGACCCCCTCAGCGGCGCCGGGGCCGCCACCCTCTTGCGGCCGTACCCCACCGTCAGCCTGCTTGCCGCGGAACGGAGTGCCGAGGCCGACGTTCTGCTGGTGCTCGCGGGGGAGATCACCGCGGAGACCCTGGACTCCATCGAGCAGGCGGTCCATGACGCGGCCAACCCGCGGATGCGCGTGGTGCTCGTCGGGGACATGGTGCGCAAGCAGCATCTCCTACGGGCCGTCAACTGCGGTCTGATCAGCCTCATTCCGCGCCCTGAGGCCAGCACCGAGCAGCTGCTGCGGGCGGTCATAGGGGCCAGGGACGGCCGGGCCGAACTGCCCACACAGGGGGCGGCCTGGCTGCTCGCGCCGTGCTGCGCTGGAATCGGCGAGGGCCGTCAGCGAGTGGGCGTCCAGGACCGGTACCGCGGACCAGGATCGGGCCCGCGCTGCTCGGCCTCGCCGCATCGTGCCGCCACGACACCCTGGTGGTGCGGCCCGGATTCCGAGACGTCGGTGTGGTTTTCGACTTCCGCCGCTACCAGGACAACAGGACGACACTGTGCGGCTGGCCCGGTTGGCGCATGAACGTGGGGCCAAGGTCGTGCTGTTCACCGATGCGTGGCTCTCGCCCGTGGCCGAGTTCGCCGACGTGGTGCTCCCGGCACGGGTGGAGGCGCCCAGCCCGTTCGACAGCCTCGTCGCGCCGATGGCGCTCGTGGAGACCCTGGTGGCTGCTGTGCATGCCCGTTCGGGTCCGGCGGCCGAGGCGCGGATGCGGGCCGCGGAGGAGGCGTCGCGAGGGGAGGCCGGCACTTGAGCGGGCCGGCCTCTTCCACGGCACCGTCACCGTCGCTGCGGTACGCCTAGGGATCCGTTCATGAGTCGCCGGACAGTCCCTGGTGCCGCTCCCATTGCTCCTTGGTGAGCTCGTACCGTACGCCGCCAAGCTCGGAGTCCTCGACCATTTCCATGTCGGAGGGAGTGGGGAGGGTGTCCACGAGGGCCATTTCGAGCTTCTCCATGATGTTGCGGGAACCGTGGTTCACAGACATCGTCTCAGCCCAGACCATGCGCACACCGAGCTCCTTGAACGCCTTGCTCAGCAAGGCCCGCGAGCCCTCGGTGGCATAGCCCTTGCCCCAAGCCGCCTGCCGTAGCCGGTAGCCGAGTTCGACTTCGTCCAGCGGCCCCTCCGGCGCGGGACGCAGGATGAACCAGCCGATGAACGCGCCGCCGTCCTTCTCCTGCGCGGCAAACAGACCGAGGTTGCCGCCCCACTTCTCGTAGCCGGCGAGGATCCGCGGCAGGTATTCATCGCGGACGACCTCCGGCGGCGTCGGGATGCCACCGGTCAGGTAGCGCATCACCGCCGGGTCGCTGTCCAGCTCGATCAGCAGGTCCGCCTCATTGGCGGTGAAACGGCGCAAGGCCAGGCGCTCGGTCTCCAGGTAGGTGTTCACCAGTCGATCATGCCTGGAGCGAGTCGGGCAGCCCAACGGTTTTCCTCGGCAACTCAGGAGGTGCCACGACGTCGCAGGATGTGGAGACAGGTGGGGCCACCGACGAGGCCAACCGCAGACTGCTCGCCGCCTCCGGCATCGGCCACTACCTGCTGGAGACCGGCTACAAGGGTGAGGACATCCTCGACCCCCAGGGCATGGCGGCCGCCTCCGGACGCCCCGTCGACGAGGTGGTGCGCCTGGAGAGCGTGCTGGAGGACGTGGTACGCGCCGGCGTCACCGCCGCCGAACTCCCCGACCGGTTCCGGGAAACCCTGGCCACCCGCACGGCCACCGCGGTCGGCCTCAAGAGCATCGTCGCCTACCGCCACGGCTTCGACTTCGACCCCGGCCGCCCCACGACCACGAGGTGACCGCCGCGGCAGACACCTTGTGCCCCAAGTGCTGGAGCAAACTGCCTTACCGCAAGCCGAGTTCGTCGTCGATGAGTTCCTCGTCGCTCAACTCGACCATGAACTGATGGCCCTCTGGGTCGGCCATCATCACGGACCGTGGACCGCTGGGGGAGTCGTTGAGAAGCACAGCCCCAAGGGAGATGAGTCGTTCGACCTCGTCGGTGAGTGTGCCGCACAGCGCCCCGATGCTGAGGAACGGTCCGCCGTTCGGAGCCGACTGGCCCGCTGCCTGTGTGAAGTACAGGGCCTGCGGCTCATTCCCTTCGACCATCTTCAGGTGAAGGCCGTCACTGCCGTGTATCACTGGGCGGAGCAGCACCCCGCCCCAGAAATGGGCGAGCGCTGCAGGTTCCTGGCCCGGGATGGTGAGGCGCCGTAAGTGAGTGGTCATCTCTCCGAAGGTATCTGCGCATCGGGCGATGTGCTCGGCGTTAGCGCCCTCTTCTGATGCGGTGGCCCGTCGAGCCGGAGACCTGCTGTCCCTGGTCGAGGACCGCTCCGCCGCCTTGCGCAGCAGCGTCGCGGGCTCTCTGAGGTGGATGTTCTGCGTCCCCAGCCGCCCCGGCTGGTAACTCCGATACCTCGTTGAGCTCCCTATCGAGGTGCCTCGGTTCTGGGCGGCGGCGGTCGCAGCCGGCCCCAGCGACAAGCCCCCAACCGTGGCACCGGCCGACGACAAGCTGCCTGCGCTCGGCGACGTCGCCCCGCACAGGCTCTCCTTCTGCCCGGCACCGTCGGCACGGCGGCCGGACAGGTGACGGGCTCGCCGGCGCATGCCCTCCGCGAGCGCCGGCAGTCGCTCCGCGCCGGGGCGGGCACCCCGGGCCCGCGCGCCGGGCGGAGCCGCCGGCTCGCAGGCAGCGCCCGTCTCGCCGCCTCCTGGAGACTGAGCCCAATCTGGACGCCATGTCCTCCCACCCGCACCTGCTGGCCTGGCAGCTCACCCACAGCGACCGCCCGCGCGTCCCGGTGTCCCTTCACTGCGGACCGCGTTCTGGCAGGTCAGGGCCTGGGACGTCCCATCAATACGTCACGATGCCGACAGCTGTGGCCCGGGCCGTCAACTCCCGTGCAGCATCGGTGGCACAAGCCGGGCGGCGCGGTCCACTGCGCGCCCACGCTCACCGACACCGGGAGGACCGGACCATGAAGACACTGAGGAGCGTCGCGGTCGCAGCGGCGACGATGGCACTGGGAGCGGGCCTCGCACTCGCCCCGTCCGCTCATGCTGCAACGGACAAAACACCCACGCATGCAGCCCCGGAAAGCTTCACGGCCCACGCCCTCCCGGCCGGGGTCACCAGCCAGCAGTGCTGGAACAACGAGATCAAGACGACGACCGCCCGGCTCGCCTACACCGAGTGCCGTCGCGTCTACAACGGGCGAACCCAAAGCAGCATCGGCATGCGCGTTCTGGCGCTGCGCCCCCTCTGCGCCTACGGAACCGGCAGGATCGGCGACTCGCCGAGCACCGCGGGCACCCGAGTCAAGGTCAGGAGGTGCATCCCCGGCGCCTGGAGCGACTGGAAGATCAGCGGTTGGTGGAACGGCAACGACGCGTACGAGTACCTGTCCGCCTACTGACCGCCCCATCCGACCGCCGCCTTCACGCTACTCAGGACTCGGGTTCGCCAAGAAGCCTTCCGCTTACCGCTCGGCGGGCCCGGCCAGTCGAACGCAGTCCCTGTTCGTGTGGCCGCTCGGTGGTCGGGGGGGGGAAACGGCCGGGCCTCCTGGTAGCTCGGGGTTGCGAACTTCCACCCGAGAAGCAGGCGGACCTATGTCGCAGCCTCTCGCGCTCACCTCCCACCTTGGCAGTCGACCGCGATCAGCCGGCCTGAAGTGGGGTCAGCCTCTGCAGTGCAAGACCCTGTCAGGCCGGTACACCGGGCACGACACCGTGACGTCCGGCCCGGCCAGTACCTCCCGCGCCTCCTCGTCCGTCATCAGCCCGCCCGTCGACTCCGCCTGCGCACCATGGAAGCGGTGAAGGTGCGCGTCGGCCCGGTACCCACCGCGGGGCGGTGGAGACAAACGCCACCGCCTTCGCTGCTCGGGCGGAGGCAGATCACGACGTGCACGGTTCTCGCCCGGGATGCCCTGCGCCACGGGGTAGGGGACCCGCGGACTGGCTCGACGCCGTCCGGCAGGACGACCTGCCCGGATTCCACACCCCCGCCGCCGGCATCGCCCGCGACCTCAACGCCGACCGTCTCGCGAGGCAGCCGGCTCGGGTTGGGGGCACTGTTCACGAGAGGGGGAGATACCCGCGGCCCACCTTGATGTCGGGCACAGCCGCGTTGCCCTGATGGACCCGGTCACGCGTCTCCGGACAGACGCTGGAATGTCGCCAGCGCGGGGCCTCGTCATCGGGGACGTCCGGGGAGGCAAAGTGAAAGGGCACCCCGAGGTAGTTGGCCAAAGCCCGTCCCGCTTCGGCAGCAGCGGTGGCCGGTGGGGGCTCGCCAGGACGGTGGAGGACGGTCGCCAGGTGACCTTCCCCGGCCGGGTCGTCCAGGACCGCGACAAGGCGCACGAACCAGTCATGGACGGTGTCGCCGTCCCATAGCGCCTCTACCGCGGCAACTTGGCCCGGGTGGGCCGTAGCACGGGCTGCGAGTGAGGAGACGTCGAGCGGGTCAGGCGGCCTGCGCCGCACACGGTCGCCGAGGGCCTCGTAGCGAGCGTGGATCACCTGCTCCGCCTCGCGCAGGCCCAACCCCAGCGGACGCAGGGCCTCCAACACGGCTTTCGCCGCTGCAATCCGGCGGTCGCGCAGCACGTTGGCGTCGACCTCTTGGCGGGTTTGCTCCTCCAGGTAGGGCCACCAGCCGCTCATTGGGCCCTCGGGGCGGATCCCGTGAGGTGTCTCATGGGCCGACCGTACCTCAGCCGCGAACGCCCCAGTCGGCCCTGCTGGGAAGGCAGGTGCTTTTGAAACTGGGGAACCTCCGCCCCGAGTTCGAAGAACTCGTACCTCCCGAACCGGTGTTGAAGTGCCGTCCCTTCTCATGTTGGACGCACTTTCAGGGCCTTCCTGTAATCGGTTGCCCGATGCCTGACATGATCAATGTGTGATGAGCGAATCTGGGCAGCCCGGCCGGACGAGGTACGTCCTGTTCGATGTCGACGGCACGTTGATCGACGCCCTGGACAACCAGCGCCAGGTATGGCGGGCGTGGGCGGAACACTACGGACTGGACCCGGACGAGGTCTACAGGGTGGCTCTGCGGACCAGGCCCACCGAAACTTTCGCACAGGTCGCCGCGTGCCACGATCCGCACGAGTGCCTGGCCAGGCTGCACGAGTTGGAGGACGAGGACGTCCGGTCCGGCCGCTACGCGGCCTTCGACGGTGCGGCAGAGGCGCTGCGGGGCCTGCCGCGTGGGTCCTGGGCGCTGGTGACTTCGAACTACGAGCATCGGGTGCGCGGCCGTTTTCTACGGACGGGCCTGCCGGTGCCGGCTCTGATTGTCGATGCTGCCGCTGTTGAGGAGGGCAAGCCCTCTCCCGTTCCGTATCTGCGGGCCGCTGCGCGACTGGGTGCCGAGCCGGCAGACTGCCTGGTCATTGAGGATGCCCCGTCCGGAGTGCAGTCCGGACTGCGTGCCGGTATGACGGTGTGGGGCGTGAACGCCGCCGCCCCCGTGAAGGGCGTTCACCGCCACTTCGAGAGCCTGCGCGAAGCAGTCCCGCACATCCTGGCCTTCGCGTCCGGCTCCTCCGTCGACACCGTGGCCTGAGCCCGTTCGCCGGCACCGGGCATCACCGTGATGGACCTCGCGACGTGGGTGTCTTGCGCCGATATCCCTCAAGCGCGATCGGGAGGCGCGCGACGCCGTGGTCAACGGCCGTGAGGCCTTCGTAAGGGCTGCGGGACGTGGCTGGCCGGCCGGCCCTCCTGCTCTGGACGGGGGTCGGGGCACCGGTCGCGTCATGTCCGGTACGAGGTGGGATGGCCGTCTGCGGCTGCCGCACGGCCGCTACGGGAAAACCGCCACCCTCTACGTGGCCGGGCTTCACCTCGCCCACATCTTCCGCTGGTCCGCCCGATGGTCCACACGAAAGTCCCCAGCTCGCGTGGTGAGCACGCGCGCCTGAATCGACGATGCAATGGCGGAGCGAAATGCGCTCTGCTGGGGCAAAAACCGACCCCTCGAAGACCGGCTCACCTCCGCTCCGCGACGGGACGACCGGGAACGTACCCGTTCAACCCACGGCCGCCTGCCATGCACGGTCAGTCGGGCATGACGGTGGGACACGAAGACCTCCGTGCCGGGGGACCGCTGATATGGCGGGGTGTACCGGCGAAAACTGCGAGGCGCTGTCGTGCGTGGCTGGCCCATACGGTGACGTTCCCGGATGCATCGCCGACAGCCAAGTAGTCTCCGTGCCTGCTGAAGGCGAGGGAGCGGAGCGTGTCGTGCCCGAGCGCGTGTGGGCGCGAATGCGGAAGCGATGCCGCAGGCGGGCAGGCAGTGGCGGGGCCCGAAGGCCCTGGCTGCCTGCCCGCTGGGACGGTGTGTCAGGCCATGGCGAGCCGGTCCACCAGCATTTCGAGCCTCTGCTCGGTGTACTCCGGCGGCAGCCGTCCCGACCGGGTCAGGGTCGCCACCCCGTGCAGGGACGCCCAGAACACTTCGGTGAACAGCCCCGGTTCGACGCCGTCCCCGGCTACCTCGCCGAGGCACTCCAGCAGCGCGGCGAAAGCGTCCTTGAGGGGTTCCGGAGTTTCCTCCTGTGCGTACGCGAGACCGCCGTCGAGCGCCGATGATCTCGCGCTTGCCGCGGAAGTGGCTGTAGAGGACGGGCTGGCTGTATTCGATGCGCTCGGCGAGCCGGCGGGTGGTGACCGCGTCCCAGCCCTGCTGCTCGGCGAGTTCGCGGGCCGTTGCCACGATGAGGCGCTCGCGCTCCGCCCGTTCGCGCTGCTTGCGCTCCTGTACCGACATGATTCGATCCTAGCATCGCTAGACAGGAGAGCGGCAGTAGGGCTAGCGTTGCCCCGTCAGCTAGCGACGCTAGATCCCGGAGGGTCATCATGTTCAACGCGCTTGAGGTCGTCACCACCGTGGTCGTCGGCGTGATGGTGGGAGTGGAGTTCTCCGTCGCCTTCGTCATCAACCCGATCCTCAACGCCCTCCCGGAGGACAGCGGCCAACTCGGCCACGCCCACGGTGGCCGGATGCTCGGCGCCGTGATGCCGGTCTGGTACCTCGGCTCGCTCGTCCTCGTCGGCATCTGGGCTGTCGCCGGGTGGCACCACCACGGCACCGGCCTCGTCGTCACCGCCGGCGTGCTGCTGATCCTCAGCGTGATCATGTCGGTCCTGCTGCTCGTTCCGATCAACAACCGGGGCAAGACGTGGACTCCCGAAAATCGGCCCGCCGACTGGAAGCAGCAGCTGAACCGCTGGGGCCGCTACCACTACGTCCGCGTCGCCGTCATCATCGCCGCCTTCGCCCTGCTGGTCGCCGCCCTCGTCTGACCCCACCACCACCCCCGCCCGGCCGGCAGCCGCAAACGCTCGGCCGTGCGCCCGAAGTGCGGCACCGCCACCTCCATCCACCTCCATCCACATCCACATCCGCAACCCGGACATCAACACCCTCGAACTCCGCTGGCATCCCCAGGACGCGGGCCCCAGCGACACCCACTGCCCGATAGCGAGAGGAAGTACCGAAAATGGCCAAGCTCCAAAGTCTCGACCCGCACACGCCGATGTTCGCGCAGTTGAAGGAGAAGACCGGGCCCATCGTCCTGGCCAACACCTTCATCGTCCCGAAGGAGAGGACGGAATCGTTCCTGGCCCTCTTTCACAGGCAGGCCGAGTTCATGAAGGCTCAGCCGGGATTCGTCTCCCTGCAGATGCACAAGGGAACGGCGGACAGTCAGCTTCTGATGAACGTCGCGGTCTGGGAGTCGACCGAGGCGCTCGCCACCGCGTTCGGCAGCCCGGAGTTCCAGCGCATGGCGGCCGAGTTCCCCGACGACATCGTGTCGTACCCGCACATCTTCGAGCAGATCGACGTGTGACACGGCAGCTGCAGCCGGGTGAGGGCAGCAGAGAAGCACTGCCCTCACCCAGGCAGTTACGCATCCATGGACCCTGCCGGGTCGCCAGGGCCACCGAGCACCCACCACGGCGAAGACGAACCGGCAGGCCGGCGCAGTCAGAGACGCCCCGAGTAAGGCGATCCTGGCGCCCTGCCGGCGGTAGGCGAACTGCTGGTCGCAGCCCTCATCTGGCCCCGCGGGCCGACTGCGATCCCGACAAACTACGCCCCCCGATCAGCCGCGTCCGCGTGGCTGACCAGGCCACACGACTCAGCAAGCTCCACCAAGCGCAGCAAGCTCCACCAAGCTCACGAAGACTCACAAGGAGAAGAACAGTGTCGCTGAAGAAGATCAACACCGTGCTGGCCGCCGCCTTCATCCTCTTCATCCTCTGGTTCGGCGGGGAGTTCATCCTGAGCCCGGCGACGACGGCGCCGAGCTTCGGCCTGCCGAGCTGGCCGTCCGGCGACGGCGACGGCTTCCTGATCATCAAGGGAATCCGCGACGTCGTCTTGGCCCTGGTCCTGGGCATCCTGCTGGTGACGGGTCAGCGCCGGGCGCTGGGTTGGGTGTTGCTGGTGGAGGCCCTCGCCGCGTACGGCGACATGGCCACCGTCCTGGCCCACCACGGCTCCGTGGCCACCGCGCTCGGCGTCCACGGTCTGACCGCGACACTGATGGTGGTCAACGGCCTGCTGATAATGCGCGAGACCCGCAAGGTCGCGTCCGCTCCGACGGTGCCCGCCCCGCAGCCCGCCTGACGCCATCTTGGCGCGTGTCGGAATGCCGTCGATCATGATGCGCGGCCTCGCCCGGCACCGTTGGATCTTTCCGTAGTCGTTCATCCAGGACCGGGTGCGTTCGACCACCCAGCGTTTGCCGACTTGGACGGGCGTGGGCACGCCCTTGCGGGCGATCTCGCCGGTAAGGCCTGCGCACCGAACGCCTGACGACTGGGCTTGCCGTCGTAGGCGGAGTCGAGATGCACGATGGCTTCGGCGGGGAGGTTCCCGACCCGGCGCCGGTACGC
Organism: Streptomyces sp. NRRL S-337; assembly: GCF_000720175.1. Lineage (GTDB taxonomy): Bacteria > Actinomycetota > Actinomycetes > Streptomycetales > Streptomycetaceae > Streptomyces > Streptomyces siderophoricus. Next base: position 113,786 of record NZ_JOIX01000017.1, on the reverse strand, counting down.
CCCAGGCGGCGCCGCCAGCCGGTCACCACCAGCCAGCGCCACCCGGCCGCGGCGAGCTTGACCAGATCAATCTCTTGACCAGGTGGCCGGGCCAGCTCAAGCGCTCAGGGGCCATCCGAAGTGCTCAGTCACAGTGGCGGTGATGGTCAGCTCCCGCAGCAGCGCCTGGTACGCCTCAAGGTGGTGCTCGCGTAGGGCTGCCTGCCGCACCCCTGCGGCGTCTCCTGGTCAGTTCCGGGCGGGGGCGCGGTCACGGCGCACCATGCACCGCACCCGAATCGCTCCGGGGAGGACGCCCCGTCAACTGGCTTGGCCCCGAGCCCTTCGGTCATCCGCCTCACGCGCCTCGCTCCTGCGGTTCGTGCGCCGCCGCGCCGTTCGCAGGTAGCGCGAGGCTGAGGAAGCCCGACGGCGGCCACACCTGGGGCAGGTCGTACTGGGCAGCAAGGTAACCGACGAACAGGAAGAACCAGCCCGGCAGGGGCTGGAACTCGTCCTGTTCGGACCCGGCCGCGCTCTCGGCGACGGATGACACTTCGGTGGACACGTTCTCTTCCTCTCCATGTCCTCAGTGACTGCGCAGGGCCGCCGCCAACTTCTCGACCAGCGAGGTCCAGGGCTCCAGGCTTCGGTAGGCGACGAAGGCCGTACGCGCGACGAACGGAAGCTCCCACGGCCCGAAGCCGCCCAGGCTCAGATGGGCGGCCGAATCCCCCCACCAGACATCAGAATCCCCCCACCAGACATCAGCAGGCAGTAGCTGATGCCGACGATCACCGGCGACACAGGGTTCATGACGCGATGACCTCTTCCGTCTGGGCGCGGGCCGTATCGACGCGGTCGAGCTGTCGCAGCGCGAGCAGCCCGCCGATGCCCGGAACGACGGCCAGGACCTTGGCAGCGGCCGGGGCCTGTTTGGGGCGCCAGGTCGCGATCACGACGAACAGGTAGGCGAACCCGTGGGTGGGGCCCATCAAGGACGAGATGGGCTTGACGTGGACGGTGAATACGTTGGCCAGCATCACGATCAGCGAGACCAGCTCGGCGTGAGCCGCGATGCGCAGATGGCGCGGAGATTGCAGGTACACGGTCACACTCCCGTGGTGGAGCCGGGACGGATGATCATCAGCACGGTGACGGTGGCCCAGAGCAGGTTGAAGATGCCGGTGAGCATGGCGATACGACTCGGTGTCGACGGGGTTGGCGCTGGCGAAGGCGTCCCGGAACTCGTCGTCTCGGCCAGAGCACGGTCCTGTGCCGGCAGGATCAGCAGGGCCAATACGCCGGCGGCCGCCGCGGTCAGCAGGATCGAGATGATCAGCCAGGCGTCGCCGAGGACACCGAGACTGCTGGCCGTGGCGAAGCCGAAGAGGGGAACCGCGATGCCAAGGCCCGCGTAGACCCGGCAGATGCGGTGCAGCGTCCGCAGGGTCGTCTGGGCGTCGCCGTCGCCGAGGGCGCGGCGCAGCGTCGCGGGGAACATGCTCGCGGCGACGGTGACCGGGCCGACGGCGACGATGGCGGCCAGGACGTGCAGCGACAGGAGGAGCTTGGTCATGCCTGGTACTCCGGGGCGGTCCGGCGCTCGCCGGTGACCTTCGAGGACGGAAGGCGGCCGGCCTTGGAGGTGCCCTGGAGCGCGTCGCCGTCGACCGTCACGTCGAACGCCAGGTTCAGCCGCATGGGCTTGGTGACGGCCTGCTTCCAGGTGAGCCGGTCGCCGTCGAGGGCGACGTCGTTCAGCGGTACTTCCTCGCCGGCTCCGTGGGCGACGCCGGTCAGGACGCCGTCCTGCTCACGGAGCTCGACCACGGCCTTCATCTTGCCGATGGGGGTGGAGATGGACAGGTTCCAGGTGCCTTCGAGGGGCATGCTGATGTTCTTCCTGACTGTGCAAGGGGAGGGTGAGCGACTGGCCCGCGAAGGGCGCGGACCGAGTGTTCAGAGGGTGGCGGGCGTCGGGCCCTGGGCGCGCCAGACGGTGCCGCGCCGCTCGTGGGAGAAGAGCTCTTCGACGGCGTGCGCGACGCGCGGGCCCACCTCGCGCTCCAGCAGGTACAGGCCCAGATCGAGCCCGGAGGTGACGCCAGCGCCGGTGATCAGGTCGCCGTCGTCCACGACGCGGGCGCGGACCGGGTGGGCGCCGGTGGCGTCCAGCATGTCGAGGCCCATGTGGTGGGTGGTGGCGTGGCGTCCCTCCAGCAGACCGGCCATGGCCAGGACGAGCGAGCCGCCGCAGACGGTGGCGACCGTGATGTCGGGGTCGTCCATTGCCTGCTTGAGGAGTGCGGGCAGCTCGGTGGTCAGCGTGCGGCCCAGCAGCACCGGGATGAACTCCTGCTGCTTCCACTCGCCGGCGCCCACCTCTTCTTCCGGAACCTCGCCGGGTTCGCCGACCCGGCCGGCGGCGCCCGGAACCAGGAGCAAGTCCGCACGCTTCAGGTCGACGGCACTGGTGGCGCGCAGTGTCAGCCCTCCGGCGCCGCTGATCACCTCGCGCGGGCCTTCCGCGGAGACCATCTCGACGGTCACCGCTCCGTCCGACGCCGAGCCGCCGGCGTGCAGGACCTCAAAGGGGGCGATGGCATCGAGCGGGTCGAAACCATCGAACAGGACAACCTGGATGTGCATGGTGTTCCTCGGGTGTTGATTTCTCTCGGACGTTCCGACGTTCCGAGTCAATCGGTTGCCGCCGTGATCGCCCAGTGGCACGAGTGACAGCTTTCAACGGGATAGCGCCAAGGGCCTTCCGGAATGCTCAGAGCTGCGGTGACATGGAGCTGCCCGGATATCGGTCCGGAGCCGTCAAGCCGTGAGGAGAGAGGTTCCGGCCATGCACACTGTTGCCGTTCTCGCGCTGGATCAGGTGATCCCATTCGATCTGTCGGCCCCGATCGAGGTCTTCTCCCGGACCCGTCTGCCTGACGGGCGGCCCGGCTACCAGATCCGGGTGTGCGCCGAGCGCGACGAGATCGACGCCGGAGCCTTCACCCTGCGCGCCCCCTGGGGTCTGGAGGGCCTGCAGGACGCGGACACGATCATCGTGCCGGGGGTCACCGACCCCACAGCCCCACTCTCCTCCCCCGTGCGCGACGCGCTGCGGTCGGCCGCTGCCGACGGCACGCGGATCGCCTCCATCTGCGTAGGCACTTTCCCGCTGGCCGCCACCGGGCTCCTTGACGGGTTGCGCGTCACGACCCACTGGCAGGCGGCCGGGCTTCTGGCCGACGCCCACCCGGACCTCGACGTCGACCCGAACGTCCTCTACGTCGACAACGGCCAGTTCCTCACGTCGGCCGGCGCGGCCGCGGGAATGGACCTGTGCCTGCACATGATCCGCCGTGACTACGGCTCGGCTGTCGCCGCCGACGCCGCCCGGCTGTCGGTGATGCCTCTCGAACGGGAGGGCGGGCAGGCGCAGTTCATCGTCTGCGACCACGCACCCACACCACAGGGCTCCGAGCTGGAGGCGTTGCTCACGTGGCTGCGGGAAAATCTGGCCCGCGACCTCATCCTCGCCGACATCGCTGAGCAGGCCGGGACGAGCACCCGGACCCTGATCCGGCGGTTCCGCGAACAGACTGGTACAACCCCGCTCCAGTGGCTCCACCGGGCCCGCATCCGCCAGGCACAGCACCTACTCGAAACCACGAAGCACTCCGTGGAACGCATCGGCAGCCAGGTCGGCTTCGGCTCCTCCACCACCTTCCGCGACCGCTTCAAACGCACGACCGGCGTCAGCCCACAGACGTACCGACGTACGTTCAACTGAGCTCGCCACCACCCTTCCCGGACGCCTGCCCGGCCGCCAACTCGTCGCGGCTGAGGCTGGATGGGGCGCCTCCGAGCCAGAGGCTGTTGGCAATTATCCGTTGAAATGCGATAGGAATGGCACTCCTCATGAATCCCGACCTCCGATTAGCGTCACAGCTAGAACACTGCAAGCGTCTGGATTTCGGAGGTCCCGGTAGCTGGCGGATCACGCAGCAAACTGGCCCGACCACCTGGAAGGCGATGCACGGCCGCTGGTAGTCGGCATCCTCCTTTTCAACGGACACACCACACTTGACTTTGTTGGTCCATACACCGCATTTTCGGCCGTGGGCATGACGATCCACCTCCTGTCGAACACACTCGACCCCGTCCTCTCGGAGGACTGCGTACTGGCCATCGGTCCAACCGCCACCTTCGACGACTGTCCTGAACAGCTGGACATCCTGTTCGTACCTGGCGGGTTCGTGGGGAAGGCGATGCTCGACCAGGCCACCATCGCCTTCCTGGCAGACCGTGGTGCGATGGCCCCTTACATCGCCTCGGTCTGCAACGGCGCGCTCATCCTTGCGGCAGCCGGATTGCTCGACGGCTACCGCTCAGCCACGCACTGGGCAGGCCGGGACCATCTGGCTCAACTGGGCGTCGAGGTATCGACGGAACGTGCGTGCATCGACCGGAACAGGTTTACCGGTGGTGGTGTAACCGCTGGCATCGATTTCGGGCTTACGGTCTTCGCACACACGCTGGGCGAGAAGGCTGCGAAGTTCGCACAGCTCATGATGGGATACGATCCGAAGCCGCCGTTCAACGCCGGATCGCCCCAAGGCGCAGGGCCCGAAATGGTGGCGCTGTTCGACAAGTTCACGGCCGATTCCGACACCACTCTGCGGAACGCCGTGTCCCAGGTGAAGGAACAGCGAGCAGCATCGAGCCCCACCCGGCATCAGGGGAGAATGCCGGCCTCTCCGCCAGCATCGTCACCACCTGACCGCCCCTTTCACCGCACCACAAGCCTGCCGACATCCACCGTCTGTGGTGCTTTATGCGATCGGAATCCACGGCCGTACCGGGGCCGAGGCGTAGTACCTACGTCATCCTTCCCGGCCCCGTGTCATTGCACTCTGGGGCGGTAGGCCGAAATCGCGTGGCATCCCACGCCCATCTCCAACCAACGGCCGTGCGCCTTCCGGCGTGCGTGCCCTCAGGCAAAAGGGAACGAAGAATGCGCAAGACCCTCAAGTCAGCCGCAGTTGTCGGCGCCAGCGTCCTGGTGCTCTCAGGAATCGTTGCCGGAGCGGCTCAGGCAGACGCGAGGCAGGGCGAGGACCTTCAGGGCAACGGCACTATGACGGACTGCCGGAACTGGGCCGAGGCACTGGAAAGCCAGGGGCAATCGAGGGCTGCGCCTGCATGGTGAGCGAGCAGCCCAACACGTACTTGCTGACCCCCTTCTACACAATCTGATCCCTTCCCCTATATCTCCACCCCCTGTACGGGGGGTTTACGGCCTTTCACGAGGGCCTGGCGGTCGCCGCTCCCCGGCGCGCCGCCTCCATAGACCAGCCTTCCGGCTCTCCCGGCCGGGTGTGGGGACGTTTGTGCGGCGTCCACTGGGCCGGCCTTCGGCTGCGGTAGTGGGCCGGGAGCCGACTGTCACCGAATTCGCTTCGATGCTGGGCAGTCGCCACACGCTTCGACAAGCGAGCCTTCGTCTTTCACGGCACGGTCAGCCTCGCATCGATTCGGATGTTCTCCGTTAACCTCGATCTTTCGTGAGGGTCCGCCGACGGAGTCGGTGGACCCTTTCGCTTTCCGGAGCTGATGATGGGCAGGCCGACGGCCCGGCTGTCGCGTCGGGTGGGCGCCGGGTTCCACTGCCCGGAGCAGTCATGTTGTCGTCGGAACGGTGGAAGGTTGCTGGTCAGCCCGGGTTGGGCAGGAACGCGAGCCGTTCGAGGGCGGAGGTGATCTCGCCGGTCCAGGGCCAGTGCGGGGTGAGGCGGAGAATCTTGCGTCGGCCGGTGATGGCGAGTTGGGCGGCTGCGGAGAACAGGCGGAACCGAAGGCGGCGGGGTTCCCAGAGGCGGGCCTTGCCGCTGAGAGCGAGCATGGGCATCCAGGCCAGCAGGTCGAGGGCGATCTGGACGATCTCCAGCCAGACCTTGTTCTGCGCTGCTGTGTGCAGGGGCAGGTTGCGCAGGCCAGTGGCCCGGGCAGCCCGGATCCGGTCCTCCGCCCGGGCCCGCAGCCGGTGACGGAGCTCGAGGGTGGCGATCGGCCGGTCAGGGGTGTTGGTCGCGAAGCATGTGATCCGCATGCCGTCTGCGTCCGTGATCCTCAACTGGGCGCCAGGAGGGGACGTTCCTTTCGGACGATCAGTCGCATGCCCTTGGGCCAGCCGTCCAGGAGCTTGCCGGTGAGCTCGGCGACCCAGGCCCCGTCACGGGCCTCACCGTCGATCTCGACGGCCGGTGTCCAGGCTGAGGCGGGGACCTTCAGCACGTGTTCGTGGATCGCTTCGGTGATCACCATGCCGACCGAGTAGGACAGCCATCGTCCCCGCCTGGCGAGCCAGGACACGAAGTCGTGGGTGCCGCCTGCGGAGTCGGTGCGGATCAGCGTCTGCCGCCCCCGCCGGTAGTGCTTGGGCAGTTGAGCCAGGGCGAGTTGGGCGGTGGTGATGTGGTCGGCTGCCGTGTTGGAGCCCGCGTTTCCCGGCCTGCGGAGGGCGGCGACGGGCTCACCGGTTCCGCCCGGTCCGTGGTCGAGGAAGGCCGTCAGCGGGTGATGGCCGTAGGTCTTCTTCCAGGTCGCGGCCGCGTCCTCCTTGTCGGAGTGGGCGATCACGAGGACGCCGTCGAGATCGATGACGACCAGGCACGTTGCCGGACTTCGGACCGTGCGGACCGGATGGCCTGCAGGGCTTTATCGCCGGAGGCGGCGAGGGTGTCGACCAGGCGGGAAATGGTCGGGTCGGAGGCGACCGGGCCGAAGACGGCCGGCTCACACCGCAGCATCGCGACGTCTGCGAGGCAGTCCCCGCCCAGTGCGACCGCCAGGGCGACGTCCAGGAGGGCCTTGCCGGGATCGTGGACGGCACGCGGTTTGCGCCACGGAGCCAGAGCCTGGGATATGGCCTGGTCAAGACCGGTCTTGCAAGCCGGCCCCGCCGGTCACGAGCAGATTTTCCATGAAGGCCTCCCGTGCAGACAGACGGCCCGGCGATGGCCGCGCCGTCAGAGGACCCGCCGGCCGATCGGCCGAGCGTGAACCCACCATGCAGACCGGTCAGCAGGCGCGGGAGATTCCCGGTGCCGGTACGCACACGACGTGCCAGGCCCGCATACGGTGTGCATCCGTACGCCCTCCCCGCCAAGGAGAGTTGGCACTACCGTCGTCCCTCCACCAGTTCCGTAGGAGGCGCCTATGAACGTCACCAGACCAGCACAGGAGATCGGAGCCGAGCTCCGCGGCGCACGGTGCCGTGCCCGGCTGACGCAGGCCTAGATCGGAAACGAGGTCGGCTACTCAGCGAGCGCGGTCTCCCGAATCGAGGCCGGCCACATACGGCTGGAGTACGACCGGCTTCTTGCATTCGCCACAGCCCTCGACATCCCACTCGACAGACTGACCGGGACTTCTGTCCCCGGCCCGGCCTCGGTCGATACGGTGGGGCGTCCAGCGGACGAGGAGGATGCGGTGCGTCGTAGAAACCTGCTCACCGGGGCGTTGGCGGCTGGAGCAACGGCCGCCTTCGGCGCCCCCGCGGCCAACGCCGCGCCCACCACAGGCGACCCAGCCGCGCCCCTTGAGGACTACCTCTTCCGGCTCCCCTCCGCCGCGCCCGTGCCGTTGCCACGACTGGTGCAGGAGACGTCGAGCGCGAGGGCGGACTTCCGCGCCGCCCGGTACTCCGCCCTCGGCCGCGCCCTGCCGTCCCTTCTGGCCGCAGCCTCTGGGACGTGGGAGGAGTCGACCGGGCACGAACGGGACAAGATTCCGGCATGCGGAAGGCCCCGCCGGAGCGGGGCCTTCCCTGCGCGGTCAGGCGCGGAGACGCAGGTCGCGGGCGCTCAGGAGACTTAGTTCACGTCTACGTAGTCACCGGAGGAGTTGCTGGCGCCGGTCGTGGTGTTGCCGCTGTAGCGCCAGCGCCATGTGCCGTCCTGGGAGGCGGTAACCGTGGTCTTCAGGTAGCCGGTACTGCTGGCAGTGACCTCCTTGACCGTGGTGTACGTGCTGGAACCGGCGGGCTTGAACTGCAGCTTCACCAGTCGGCCGCCGTAGTTGTCGTAGCGGTGCAGACTCCAGTTGGCGCGCTGCACGGTGCCTGTAACGGTTATCGGACTGCCCTTGGTGACGGGCTCGGGGGAGGCGTTCATGTTCTGGATGCGCGAGGCACGCTGGAGGCGGACCGTCGCGGGGAGCAGGTCGGTGTCGTAACCGCCGCCCTTCTTGAGGGCCGTGCCGACGGTCTTCCAGTCGGTGGCGTCGCTGTTGACGAGCTTATTGCCATTGCCGCCCGGCATGTTGTCGGGGTCGACGGTGATCGTCTCGTCGCAGTCGTGGAAGGTGTAGCCGCCCGCGGAGGATTGGCCGCAGCTCCATCGGGTCGTGAAGACCGCGAGCTTGTACTCATTGGTCCCGTACGTGCCCCGGTACGCGTCAACCCACCAGCTGTCGAGCGTCACGTTGCTCTTCACCGTGTACGTCAACGGGGCCTCGACCTCGGCGCTGATGCCGACGACGATGGGCTTGCCGTTGTTGAACACGACGTTCGAGAACGAGATGTCACTGTCGGCCGCGTGCGCGGTCGGCGCCGTGAGGCCCACGCCCACCAGCGCCATGCCCCCGGCCACCGCCGCGGCGGCCGCGCGGCGCCCAGCCGAGGGTCTGTGCCGCTGCGGAGCAGCAGCCGATATTGAAGTGATCAATCCCCACCCCTGAGTCGAGTGTCTGTGCGGCGGGTCAACTGTCCGCCGCGGGAACTCTAGATCATCCGGGGCGGCACCTGCCGCCACTACCCACCCTGCGATCACGCACGGTGACGAAGCACTCTTACCGCTGAGGAATACGCGACTCCCGACTAGCTAGGCGAGGTCGTCGGTTTCAGCCCCGGGGTGGCCCTTCCTCGATGGCTGTGGGAAGCGACGGCCACACTCGGCCCGGGAGGAAGGCCCAGTGCTGTCGGAACTCGGGTTCTGGCGCAACCTGCGTGACAGAGCACCGTCCCCACACGTATCCGCGTCGGATCAACCTGTCGGCCTGCAGGTCTTCCGCGGGCGTCGAACCGGCCACCCGACCGATGGGCCGTCATTACAGAAGTTGTGCCAGAACCCGGCTTCCGACAGCAGCACCGGCACTGCGAAGTTGCTGCCGGGGTGTCCGAAGGCCGGGGTCGCCCGGGTGTCTAAAGTCGCGTTCCATGACGAGGACCACGCCCCCACGCCCCCTCGATGCCGAGGTGCTTTTCCCGGAATTGGCTGCTTACCGGGGTACGACGACGCGGCTCCACCCGCGGCCGGGCAGCCCACCGATGTCGGCCAGCTCGGTGGGCGGTCCGATGCTGTGGCCGGTGGACGAGCCGTGGCCTGTATGCGGTGAGGCCCACGGCCACCGGCGGGGTCGGCGCCCGGCCGACGTCCATCGCTCCCGGCGCATCCTGGCTGCTGCATGGGCCCGGGAACAGAGCCCGGGCCCCACGGAGGAGGAAAAAGAGCTCCTGGCCGAGCTGCGCCTGGAGCACCGGCTGCCCGAGGCGTCGGAGACGGATCCGCTGCCGATGATCGGCCTGGCGCAGCTGTACCGGCGAGATATCCCGGACCTCCCGGCGGGGCCGGACGACTGCGACCTGCTTCAGGTGTTCTGGTGCCCTTTCAACGCGCACGGCCCGAGCCGATACGACCTGCAGCTGCACCTTCGCTGGCGGCGGTCGCGGCAAGTCGGGGAAGTGCTGGCCACACCCCCACAGCCGCCCGTCGTCGGGTCCGACGGGTTCGTGCCCGAGCCGTGCGTGCTGCACCCGGAGCAGGTGGTCAGCCACCCATTCGCCGGCCTCCTGCCCGAGCGGCTGTGCGCCCGGCTCGACGCCTGGGAGGAAGCCCAGGAAGAGGAGGCCGATCAGTCGGATGACGAGAATGCGACAGATCCGGTCGGCTACCAGTACGACCTGTCCATTCCGCCCGGCTGGCGCGTCGGCGGCTTCGCCTCCTGGCACGCCACCGATCCGTACCCCATGGACTGTCAGACCTGCAGGACACCGATGCACCTGCTGCTGACCATCGACAGCTCGGAATGGGACGGTGGCAGTGGAAGCTGGAAGCCGCTTGAGGACCGAGGCCTGACAACCCATCGATGCGCCACCCCCACAGGCGTCACCGTGGGCAGATTCGGCGAACTCAACGTCTTCGCCTGCCCCACCGATCCCGACCACCCGCACGGTTGGAGCATCCAGTAGCTCGTGGGCGCCAGATTCCACCTGGTACGGCACTCCGCTCGTCAGCGAACACTGATGCTGTCGCTTCTCATCGCTCTTCGAGCGCGTCGGCGAGAACGACGACCAGCTCATCTCCGTCGCCCCCGCCGACCTCCCCGCAGGCTGGTCCGACCGCACCAACTGAACCGGGCCGAGCGGCACGAACACCCCACGCGGGCTGGTGCCCCCACGCCCGGCATCCCTCACTGGTGGCCTTCAGCTCGATCACGTCGCTCAGGTCGAATCACCAGCCGCTCCGCCTTCAGATGATGGCCCGTCGGCTGACCGGCACCTCCGCCCCGACCTGGCGCGGCGCGTGAGAACGCGTCGCCCGCCGATGGGCCGAGCAACTGCCCGCCGATGCGGCAACTGCCCACCGAGGCGGCCGAGTCGACCTGCCGTCCCCTGCCCGGACAGGTCGCGGCCGTGCGGTGTGGCGGGGCTGTGCTGTCTCGGATGGAGTTCGCCTGCCCCGGGCGGGGGCGGTTCGGCGCCACGTGGCGTGGAAGGCTCACGTTCCATGGCCGGTGGACCCGGCCATCAGGCCGCGCTTGTGAACATTGCATGAATTCGACTGGATGGTCTGTACTGCGTGTTACTGTCCGGTTCGGCCTGATCCGGAACCGGCGGTCGGCTAGGTTTTGGTGTCGCCGCCACACCGGGAACACGGGGTTCCCAGGGACTAGCGGTATGTAGGGGGCATTGTCTCTTGACGACAGCGACCGAGACTTTTCACGTCCGTCCGTACACCCCGCACTGCCAGGTCATCACCGACGAAGGCGATCACGCCGTCATCGGCATCTCTCCGGGGAACTCCTACTTCACCCATCAGCGCGTCCTCGGCCTCGCCGCCTGGGGATTGGAGAACTTCCGTCAGGTGGATCTCATCTATACGGATCTGCATGTCGCCGACATGTATGAGGCGCTGGGATACCCGGCTGTCGACGCCCAGCGCAAGGCCGTGAAGAACCTGCGCGGCGTACGGGCCAAGGTGACCGCCGCCGTTGCCTCGCAAGACCCGGACGGCATCAGGCTCCGCGGCCGCCCCATGTCCGCGCTGCTGGACATCCCCGCCTATCGGGTCATACGTGAGAGCCTCGACGATCGGCTGTCCACGGACCCGGGATTCCGCGATGTCTGTGATCAGCTTGTGGTCCAGTTCCTGACCAGCAAGGTTCTCGGGGGGCAGGAGCCCACGGACCGCCAGCGTCAGGTCTGCCTCGCCTACATCTGTGCCGAGGCTCCGCTGTTCATCGACACCCCCGCAATCATGGGCGTTCCCTCATCGCTCAACTGCTACCACCAGGCATTGCCGATGGCCGACCTCCTGTACTCCCGCGGACATGGCCTGCGCGCCACACGCAACCAGGGCCATGCCGTGATCACCCCCGCCGGCGCTCTCACGGAAGGATGCCACCAGTGACGACCGCCCGGACCCTTATCGACTTCCCGTTCTCCCCGCGCGGCGACCGCCTTCCCCCGGAGATCGAGCAGCTGCGCGCCACCCCGGTCACGCGGGTGCGCACCATCGCCGGGGATGAGGCATGGCTCGTCTCTTCCTACGACCTGTGCAGGCAGGTACTCGAAGACCCCCGCTTCAGCCTCAAGGACACGTCCGCTCCCGGTGTTCCCCGGCAGTATGCGCTGACCATCCCGCCCGAGGTGGTCAACAACATGGGCAACATCACCGGCGCGGGTCTGCGCAAGGCCGTACTCAAGGCGATCAATCCCAGGGCCGGTGGCCTGACGGAGTGGATAACCGGTCATGCCGCCCACCTGGTCGACGGCATCCTCGGCTACGGCGCGCCCGTCGACCTGCGCGGACGGTTCGCCAGCCCCTACGCCGAGCACCTCCACTGCCACATCCTCGGCATCCCCCGCGATGACGCGCCGCGCTTGGCGGCCAGTCTCGACATCGCGTTCATGAACTCGGCATGCCCCATCACCGGGGCGCGCCTGAACTGGGACCGGGATATCGCCCATATGACCGGGCGGCTCAACGACCCCGCAACCGGTGGGCTCATGGCCGAACTCGCCGCCCTCCGTGGTGACCCCGACTATGCGCATCTGACCGACGAGATGCTGGCCACCGTCGGCGTCACGATGTTCGGCGCCGGCGTCATCTCCACCATGGGCGCCCTGACCATGGCCGTCTTCACACTCCTTCAGAACCCCGATGTATGGGGACAGTTGTGCGCGGAGCCCGGCAGGATACCGGCCGCCGTGGACGAGCTGCTGCGCGTGAACCTGTCCATCGCCGACGGGCTGCCCCGCCTGGCCATGGAAGACATACAGCTCGGTGACACAGAGATCAAGAAGGGCGAACTCGTCCTCGTCCTGGTCGAGGCCGCCAACACCGACGAGAGCGTGTTCCCCGACCCGCACCGCATCGACATCGACCGGCCCAACGCGGCCGCTCACCTCTCGTTTGGTTACGGCGGGCATTACTGCCCCGCTGTTCCGCTGGGGAAGAAGTACATCGAGATCGCGATCGAGGCCCTCACCGCCCGCATGTCTGGTCTGCACCTGGCCGTCCCTGTAGACCAACTCGTATGGCGCACCCGCTTCATGAAGCGCATTCCCGAGCGTCTACCGGTCGCCTGGTAGGAACAGAAGGGTGCCGGCCACCCGGCACGACGCGATGGCCCCGGCCTGGGAGAGGTCGGGGCCATCATTCTTGTGGGGATCGCGGGACGGCTCGGCAGCTGCGGATCGACCAGACAGGTTCCGTCGTGGTGTTCGTTCACGCGGGTGTCGCCTGCGTGGGCGGTGCCTGCTGCGTTCCGCTGTCCGCCGTGGCCCTCGCCGGTATGCTGCTGCTCGGTTGGCTGTGTCACTCTCCAGGGGCTCTGGTCCACTTCTTGTGGTCGTGTATGCAGGGTGACTGTTGATCTTTGTGTGATGAGGACTGAGGTCGCCCGAAAATCGTCCGGTTGGAGTGCGGCGTGGTCGACAGTCCTTCGTCGTGAGCGACGTGCTGCTGCAGCTGGATGAGCTGCTGTTCTTCTCGGTTGACGATGTGTCGGTGGTGTCCGTCGGGGTGACCGACACGGCTGTCCGGGGCGAGGCCCGCACGACTGCCAGGCAAGCGGCCTGCCCGGGATGCGAGGGCTGGTCAAGGCGAATACACGGCTCTTACCTGCGGTTTCCTCGTGATTTGCCAGCGGCCGGCAAGCTGCTTGTGATGTCTCTGCGGGTGCGTCGCTTTGTCTGCGCGGAGGAGACCTGCCAACGCAGGACGTTCGCCGAGCAGGTGCCGGGACTCACCCGTCGGTTCGGCCGACGGACCGAGCGGCTACGCTCCGCGCTGGTCGCGGTCGGCCTCGCGCTCGCGGGCCGGGCCGGCTACCGGATGACGAACGTCTTCGAGGCGCCGGTCAGCCGCAACACCCTGCTAAGACTGGTCTCCGTGCTGCCGGATCCTCCCGTCGCGCCGTCCCGCGTGCTCGGCGTGGACGAATACGCCCAGCGCAGAGGCCGAATCTACGGAACTGTGCTCGTCGACGTCTAGACACGTCCACCGGTCGACCTCCTGCCGGACAGGGAAGCGGACACGCTCGCGGCCTGGCTCGCCAAGCGTCCCGGCATCGAGATCGTCTGCCGTGACCGCGCTCCCTTCTTCGCCGAAGGCGCCACACGGGGGGTGGTCTGAAAAGGGTGCCTGATCTCGTTTTCTGCACTGACAGTTGATGACGAACGGAACTGACATTGATGACGAAACCCCATGTCATTTCCCCGACGATCCCTATCGCCGGAACGACCCTTCGGTGCTGGCCACACTGGTGTTTCGGTGGGCGGGGGCAGGGACGTGCCGTGGTCACCGCTGGTGGGCCTGACGTTCGGCAGGGGAGAGGCACAGCGTCTCAAGGGCGGGAAGCTGCCCGTACGCCAGGCAGGCTGGTGGCGCCCACCGCAGGTCTCGCTGAGCGTGGAGAGACGCTCGCCATGGGCTCGCAGGCACCTCGCGCCCGAGGATAGGCCCGGGGTGAATAGCTCTTCCTCGGGCCGGCGGGCCGCGAGGCGGTGGTGGGCGCGTGCCCCGGTCAGCAACGGGCGTGCCCAGGCGGCCACTTCGTGGAGGCGGCAGTGCCGGTGGCCTGGCTATGAGTACGCAGCATGGTGACGTCGCCGCTGAGGTCGATGGCGCGTGTGTTGCGAAGAGTGATCTGCGTGGTGCGGGTGAACGCGAGCACGCTCAGGGCGCCAGCGACGAGCGGGTCGGCGAGGGAGGCCAGGTATGCGGCATCCAGGGGATGAACCGTCAGGGCCGGGGATGGGGAGGGACGTTGGACTGCCGCGATGGCTCCAGCACAGGCCTCGCGGGACCGTGGCGACGAGGTCGGCAACACAGGGACCTGCGACGGAGGCGCGTGTGACTCTTGGAGGGCTGGGGAGGCGGAGTTGGCGTTTCCGGCAGCGGCGGGAAGAACGGGCGTGCGGGGATCGGCCCCGGCTCGGTGAGCACCGCGTGGAGTTGGTTGAGGCCGCGGAGGCGGCGCTCGATCCGGGCCAACGCCGGGGGCATGCGCCGTGGGGAGGTCTGCCACAGCACCGTCAGTTGGGTCCCGGTCGTTGCGCGCCAGGAGAGGAGTTGTTCCCGCCGTGAGGTGCTCAGCAGGTGGGCACGGGTGACCACCAGGTGCCGGAGCCCGATCGCGGCGCTCCACGCGGCCGCGGCAAGCCATGCGGGGCTCACTGAGTCCAGCCTGGCATCGGGGGCGTCTGGGCCGTCACGAGCCTGGACCCCACCGCAAGGGCCGCGAACGCTGGGCCATGCGAGGGAAGCCCGCCCTGCAAGCCTTCGACGTCGCCTTCGACGGCCGCCGATAACTCACACCACCCGAAGCGCACCGTTGACTGGGCACCCCGCCATGACAGTGCCGTAGAAGTCGCCGAGCCCGACACGGGGCGCCGGCGGACGAGGAGGACCGAGAACCTCGTCGACGTTGGCGGTCATCCGAGCGGTACGACCATGTTCTCCATCGCCCCGGCGGAACCGGCATTGATGATGCCGCTCTCGGGATCCCCGATGCGATAGCGCGCGTATATCGCGCGGGACTCTGCGCCGATGACGATGGGGCTGATGACGCACCGCATCCTTCTTGCCGGGGCAATCGCCCCCGCCCCCCGTCCGGGTGCGATCGTGCTCGTCATCACGAGGGGTTCGACCCATCGTTGCGCGATCCACCCGCCCCGGGCCGCCTGTTCCGCCACGGATTGCCAATGGGCCGGCGAAGAACGCCTGCCGACGATGACATCTTCGCTTCGAAGGCTCAGCGATACTGATCATCGATGACACAGGGTTCATCAAGAAGGGCAACACGTCTGCGGGGGTGGGCCGGCAGTACACCGGCACCTTCGGGAAGATCGACAACTGCCAGATCGGGGTGTTTGCCGCCTACGCCACCAAGCACGGACGGGCTCTGGTGGACCGGGAGTTGTATCTGCCCAAGGCCTGGACTGGCGACCGGGAATGCTGCCGGGCGGCGAAGATCCCTGATGAGCGGGGGTTTGCGACCAAGGGTGAACTGGCCAAGCTGATCGTTACCCGCTGCCTGGCCGCTGGGCTGCCCGCTTCGTGGGTCACCGCGGACGAGGCGTATGGGCAGGAGTGGAAGTTCCGGCGTCTGCTGGAGGAGCTTGGCGTCGGTTATGTGGTCGCGGCGCCGAAGTCTCAGCAGGTCAAGAGCCTGGCAGGCATCTGGCGGATCGACGAGCTGATGGCCCAGGCTCGGGAGGATGCCTGGCAGCGGCTCTCCTGCGGCGACGGCGCCAAAGGCCGCCGGGTCTATGACTGGGCCAGCGCGAAACTGCCGGCCATCGGCTTTTTCGACGGTGCCAACCCCACACATCACCGGTGGGTGCTGCTGGCCCGACGCAGCCTTGCCCGGCCTGAGGAGATCGCCTACTACTTCGCCTACGCGCCCACCACCTGCACCGTCGCAGACCTCGCCCAGGTGGCCGGCGCACGATGGGCGATCGAGGAGTGCTTCCAGGCAGCGAAGAACCAATGCGGTCTGGATGAGTATGAAGTCCGCCGTTACGTCGGCTGGTACCGGCACATCACGCTGGCCATGCTTGCCCATGCCTTCCTCACGGCCCTCGCAGCCGACGCCGCAAAGGGGGCTGCAGAAACGACCCCACCAGCAGCATCGTCCCTCTCACCGTGGCAGAGATCCGCCGACTCCTGGAACATCTCCTGCCCCACCACCGACCACACCACAACCCACGAGACCACGCACTGAACTGGTCCCACTGGCGCAGACACCACCAAGCCACAGCCCAACGCTGCCACTACAAAAGAAGAATCAGCTCAGGACACAAACCGCCGCTGGAGTATTAGAGGCCGTCGTATTCCCAGGCCCGGCCGGTCTGTCGATACTCTTCCACCGGGATCGGATCGACTCCCGATCGCATGCGGGCGGTGTAGAGCAGCCCGTCGAGGTGATCGATCTCGTGGTGGATCAGGCGGGCGAGTCCGCGTTCGTACACGGTGGACACCGTTTCGCCGGTCAGGGTCGTCGTCTCTACCGTGATCTTTAGCGGGCGGGGCACGAGGCCGCGCACGTCGAAGAAGCTCAGGCACCCCTCGTACTGCTCGTCCGTCTTTCCGGAGCTGGTCGTGATCCGCGGGTTGAGGAGGACGATGGCGGGAGTCTCCCCTGGCGGCTGGACGACAGCGGCGGATCGTGCGAGGCCGATCTGCGGGGCGGCGATGCCCATGCCCTTCGCGAAGGGGTGGACCTGTCCGATCCGCTCCATAGCGGCGAACAGCTCATCCACGGTGTGCTCGGCCCTCTCGCGCTCGGTAGGCAGATGGAAGGCGCGGGATGGTTCGGCGAGGATGCCGGCGCCGTGCTGTACGACACCGAGCTCTCGCATGCGCTGGCTGGGCCGCACATCAATCACCTGAGTCCCCTTTGATCGTGTCGCGTTGTGGCCGTGCCCGGAACCGCCACTCCAGACGGTACCGAGCGTGCAGAGCAGGTGTGGTCGTGATCCATGTGAATTGCCGTAGCTCACCCTCGTCGCTGCTTACGGGAGGGGTTCGCAAGGGGGTCGCCTCGGCGGTCATCGACGTCTCTGTGCCCCACACGGCGGGATCGAGAGCAGCGGGGAAGACGAGTTGCACTTCCAGTCGTTCGGTGGGCAGGCGGACCGCCCGCTGGAACCAGTTGCCCCACTTGTCGTCGTCGACCGTGTAGGCGTACTCGATCCACACGGACTCGCCAGGGTAGAGCGGGAAGCGGCCGTGTTCATTGTCGAACAGTAGCCAGACTTCCTTGAAGGCGTCGCGGTCGTGTTTGGCCTCCCACCGCATCGTCTCCCCCCGACAGGTGGCCGTCAGGTCGAGTTCATCCCATGTCAGCGGGTGGGCCCGGTAGTGCGCGTTGGACCGCTCCGGGTCGCCGGGGTGGCGGTCCACGGAGATGCGGATCAGGTAGCGGGTCACCGGTTCGCCGCCGGTGTTGCGCAGCCGCCGGCGCATGGTCAGCCGGTACTTGCTGCCGTCGTACTGGAGCCGGGCCGCGTCATGTTCCACAACGAGGGCCGATCCGGTCGCATATGGCTGCTCCGGCCTGCGCTGGGCAGGGGGCGTCGCCGCTGGCCGCCTGGTACGAGCCTTCGCCTGTTCGTAGTCGCACCAACGTCGCCAGATCGCCTTCCCGGCGTTCAGGGTCTCGTCGGCGAGGCGCGAGAACTCCTCGCTGGGCTTGTGGCGGCCCGACTCCACGTGGCTGACGTAGGACGGGTCAAAGCCCATGGCCAGAGCCAGCGCCCGCTTGGACATGCCGCGTACTTCCCGCCAGCGAGCCACCTCGGCCGCGTAGTCCTCGGCCGCCTGCTCGACCGTGATCTCCTCGCCTTGCGCCTCCATCGAAGCCCCGCCCGCGTCATCGTTGGTGAGCATGAATGAACCGTGAGTGACCCCAGTTCACCATGCCGTCACGGCCCGCGTCGCCGCTTTCCTTCCCTCACCGGCCCGGATCGACGCTCCGGGCAGATGAGGGAGGCGAAGCATCATGCGTGTGCTGTACCTGCTCAACATCTCCAACCCTGACCGACTGTCCGCGGATTCTGGCTGGATCTTCGCGGATCTGCTTGCGCCGGCGTTGGCGGATGCCGGCGCGGAGGTAACCGTCGCGGCTCCGGCTGCGGCTGGGGATGCCCGCTGCGGCTTCCACCAGAGGAAGGTGCCGGGGACGAAGTACCGGGCCCGGTTCTCCAAGGATATCGACGAGTTGGTGGCGTTGATTCGGGCAAAGAAGCCGGACGCCGTCGTGGCCAACCAGATCGAGGAGGCCCCGGCCGTCCGCACGGCCCTGCTGGAGGCCGGATCGGAGGCGCTTCTGGCCGGGTACTGCCACTATTTGCCGTTCTCCTTCACCGGTGGCGGTCAGCTCCTGCTCGACCCGTCGTTGAACGACGCTGGTCTGGGCCGGCCGGTACTGCTGGCGTTCGCCGCCGGGCTGTCCGCCTGCGACAGGGTGATGATCCACTCCGCCACCGCCGCCTCCTGGGTGTCGGCCGCAGCGGCCCGCATGACCGTCGACCTCGGCGACCGGCTGCGGGTGGTGCCCGCCCCACGGGACGAGCGTCTGGTCCGTGACCCCGCAACGGCCCGCCGAGGGCAGGACGCTGGCACGGTCGGCGTCTACAACCACCGTCTGTACGCGCACTACGGGACCGAGCACTTCGTGCACCTGGCCCGCGAACTCAGCGCATCCGGAAAGGTCCGGCTGCAGGTCATGGACCTGTTCGGCCAGCGCCGGGCCGCCCGTACGGGCCTGGATGGCAGCCCCGAGCGGATGCGCGACCAGCTCGCAGCCCTGCCGAACGTCCAGATCGTCTCTGACCGGGGCGACCGCGTCCGATACAGGAACCTTCTGGCCGGTGCCCGCTTCGGTATCGCTCCCTTCCGCCCCGGCTGCCCCTGGTCCATGAGCGTGATCGACTGCCAGGGCATGGGGCTGCCGGTCATCTCCCCGCGGCTGGGCTGGCTCGCCGAGCACATCGACCCCGAATTGTGCTTCACCACCCCGGCTGAGGCCGTCGCCCTGGCCGAACGCCTGGCCGCGGACGACGAATTCCATGCCCTGCATGCCAAACGGGCTCATGCCTCCACCACCGACTTCACGCCCGCCCTGGTCGCCGCCCGGTACCTGGAGGCGCTCTCGTGACCGAATTCGACGCGGTCTTCCTCTCCTACGACGAGCCGATGGCCGACTCCCTCCACGCGCGCTTCCAGCGGACGCTCGGCGGTAGCGCCAAGCGCGTGCACGGCGTGCACGGGATGCGCCGGGCCTACAGGCTGTGCGCCGAGGTCGTAGACCGTGAGCAGTTCTTCCTCGCAGACGGCGACTTCGCCATCGACTCCGGCTTCGACGCAGCCGCCGTCGAGCCGCTGGATGAGGGCGTGTCCATGCGGGTGTGGCGGGCGGTCAATCCGGTCAACGGTCTGACGTACGGCTATGGCGGGCTGAAGCTGATCCGCCGCAGCGACCTGCGCGAGATGGGCGAGGCCGTGGACGTGCTCGCCGCGCTGCCCGGTCGCATCGAGTTCGCCCAGGAGACGGCTGGGATCACTCGGTTCAACCAGAGTCCCTTCCACGCCTGGAAGGCAGGCTTCCGCGAGTGCGCGATGCTCGCCCGCGGCAGCGAGTACGGGATGGCAAACGACGAGGCCCGCCAGCGGATGGAGGCGTGGACGGAGAGCCGGTGCGGAGAGTTCGCCTCCCACGCTGCTGCCGGGGCCCGTGAGGGCGTCGCCTTCGCCCGTGAGGCGGCACGCGACCCGAAGCTGTTCGACCACCTCAACGATCCGTCCTGGCTGCGGGCTCAGTTCACCGCCGCTCACGGGGATCAGGCGGTTTCCGGATGACCCACGGCCTCGTGCTCATCGAACCGTACGCCGACCGCTTGGGCGGGCACCACCAGCGCACGCTGGTCGTGCTCGCCCAGGCCCGGCCCGGCACCCTGGTCATCGCCCCGAACGGGATCGCCCGCGGCGCGGCGGGGTTCCTGCGCGAGGCGCGGGCCCGGCTGGTGACCGCGCCAGTAGGGCGTCCGGCGGCCGGGCTGCTGGGCGCCGCCCGACTTGCTGCCGGCCTCTCCTCGGCCGGACAGCGGATCTTCCGTTCGCGCCGATGGCCCCGTGTCCTGCGGCGAATGCCGCACCAGATCACTCTCGTCGTTCGCTGTCTTACGGAGGCGTCCGCGCTGCGGACCGCTCGCCGTCTGGAATCGGACGCCAAGGCGGTGGTGATCCTGACCGCGAACGAGGCCCTGCACGGTGCTGCGGCCCTCCTCGGCGGCCTGCCGCACCTGCGGTTCGTCCACGAAGCGGTCACCACAGAGGACGCCGTAGTGCGGCTCATCGGCCGGCTCGCACGCCGGGGCGAGAAGAAGGTGCTTGCGGTGTACCCGACGCAGGCTGTGGGCGATCAGTTCGCCGCGGTCTTCCCGGATCTTTCTGCGGTGGTGCGGGCCTTCGCGGTCGACGACGGCCGCCCCCTGACCGACGCCGAACGTGACGGCGGTCGCATCGCATTCGACATTCTCGGCCCTGAAGCCGTGGTGTGCCTGGTGGGCGGCTGGTGGCCGTACAAGGACATCGCTGTCATCGACGCCGCCTTGGCCCGTCTGAAGGAACCACTGCACCTCGTGGTCGCAGGCTGCCCCCTTGATGAGGCTGTGCTGGAGCGGTGGCGGGCCCTGCCCAAACTGCGTCTGCACACTGTGCCCGGCCCTGTCGCGGAGCCGGTGCTGCGAGTGGTGTACGCCGCCGCCGACGCCGCTCTGGTCGCCCGGCATCCCGGCGTCGGCAAGGAATCCGGGCTCGTGATGGACGCCGCCCGTCTCGGCGTCCCCCTGATCGTCTCCGACCACGACCCATCCCTCACCGCCTGCCTTCGCGGCCAGTCCTGGGCACTGACCTTTCGCGCCGGCGACCCCGACGGACTCGCCGACGCCCTGCACACCGTGGTTCGCCAGCCGCCCGAAAGGCCCGGCGCCGAGGCACCCGGGCTGCTGGGGATGTGGACCGCTGCCGAGCAAGCCGACTTTCTCACCCGGACCTTCGCCTCAGTGCGTACGCAGGAGCCCCGATGCTGAGTACACCTCCCACCTTGATCGCTGTCATCGGCCCCGTTGAGGTGCCGCTGCTGGCCGCCTGGGTCCGCCACTACCGGTGGCTGGGCGTCGAGCGGTTCCTGATCGCCTTCCACTTCCCCGAGCACGTGCCCGACAGCCAACGGCACGAACTCCAGGCCGCATGCCGCGAGCTGGGCGTCGTCCCGACCGGTACCAGCACGGGACCGTGGCACGAGCACACCAACACCCAGCTCCGCGACTCCCTCCGCCACATGGCCGGCCCGGGCTGGCACCTGCTGGCCGACGCCGACGAGTTCCAGCAATACCCCGCCCCACTCACGGAGATGATCGCTCAGGCCGAGAAGTCCGGGCGCAGCGTGATCGGCGGGCTGATGCTCGACCGGGTCGCCGCGAGCGGACGCCTGACCGGTTGGAGGCCCGAAGGCGGGCTGGACCTCGCCTATCCCTTCGGCGGCCACCTCACCCACCGGCTTCTGCACGGGGACCCAAGAAAGATCGTCCTCGCCCGCCACGACGTCAGCGTCGCCTCCGGTAATCACCGAGCCCCCGGCCACCGGCCGGACGCGGACCGCGTCTGCGCGGTTCACCACTTCAAGTGGCGCTCGGGCGTCCTGGACGACCTCCGCCGCCGAGTGCGGCACTTCTCATCCGGCACCTGGCAGAAACAGACCCCTGCCGTGCGCGACGAGGCAACCCGCCTGCTGGGCCACGTCGGCCGGCACGGCGGTGTGATCAACATCAGCGATCCGCGGTTCGCCTTCCGCCGGGTGAGCCTGGACCGGATGCCCTTCAGCTGGCCCGCCGAGGCCCGGAGCGTCTTCACCACCTGGCGGCCGTACGCACACACCGGCCAGGGTTAGAGACAATGTCCGCGTTCGCGCACGCTCGTCGCGGAAGGGATGACCCACCCGTGCCTCTCGCCGTTCTCTTGGCCGGCCTGACCGGCTCCGGGAAGACCACCGTCGCCCAGGCTCTGGCCGACCATGGTTACGTCCGGCTGTCTGTGGACGAGGAGGTGCACCGCCTCCACGGTCGCTACGGCGTGGACTACCCCGAGCACACCTACTTCGAGCGCGAACGCCCCGTCGTCGAGGCGACCCGGGAGCGCTTCATCAAGGAGATCGAGGCCGGGCGCGATGTCGTTCTCGACCACGGGCTCTGGCGGCGTAGTGAGCGTGACGCCTGGAGGCAGGCCGCCCGGGAAGCGGGCGGCCACCCCCTCATCGTCTACCTCCCCGCCGACCGGGAGGAACTGCTCCGGCGCCTCGTCGAGCGCAATCAACGTGAGGACGCCAATGCCCTCACCGTGACCCCCGAAGCCCTCGACGACTTCTTCGCCCGCTTCGACCCACCGGCCGAAGACGAAGAAGTGATCGTCTACACCGGAGATCTGGACGAACTCGCGGCCACCCTGTCCTCGACCAGGTCGAGCTGAAGAAGCAGGCTGTGGTCGTCACCGGTGTCGGCGCCGATCCGCTGGCTGTTCGCTGATCGCCGCGGGGTCGGGCTGTGGTGTGGGCGTGGTGCGGCATCCATGAAATCCATGAACTGCGTCGCCCGGACGATCGAGTAGGGGACCGGACCGGCCGCGAGGATCTTCTCCTGGAGCACCTTGGCCCGATAGTAGTCCAGCTCCGGCACCTGGTCCGCGCCGACGATCGAGAGGATGACGAAGTGCCCGACGCCGCCCTTTGGGGCCGAGGCCAGCAGGTTGTCCATCGACGTCTGGAAGAAGGCGAGCGAGGCGTCATCGAAGGTGGGGGAGGTCGTCACGTTGACGACGACGTCGACGCCCGCCACCGCCTCGTCCACTCCCCGGCCGCTGATGATGTCGACGCCAGTGGACAGCGCGTGCGCCACCGCCTCGTGTCCGGCGGCGTTCAGGTCATTGACGACCTGCGACCCGATCAGCCCGGTGCCGCCGATGACTGCGATCTTCATGACATGCCTTTCGTCCGGATTATGTGCGCAATATGACATATGAACCACTAGGTGGGTGCGGCATGAAACGGCTCTTGATCGGCCGAGGGGGGATAGCGTCAGAGACCGTCGAGGAACGTGACCATCTCGTCGAGCGGCGCCCGGCCTGTGCGGGCGTCGACCGCTGTGACGTCTTCGAACCTCGATCCACATCCGCAGAAGAGGATGAGTCCGTCCGGGGGTGACAGGACCTCTGCGACGGTCTTGTGGTACGTCGCCCACGCCATCTGCGTGCCGCTGTGCAGCCCTTCGGCGCGGAGCAGCATGACGGTCCTGCACCGACGCCAGCACCAGCCGGGCTGCGTCCTACCTGTCGTCTTCGTCCCGGCCATCGTCGAAGACGAAGAGCGGTTTTGCACCATGCCCGGGTGCTTCGGCGAACGAGATGGCTTCCGCGAAGCGTTCAAGCGGGAACGGCCGGCCTGGGGGGATGCTCAGCACTCCCTCAGCGACGAGACTGCGAACTTCGGACAGCGCGCGCAGCGCATCCGTAGGTGAGGCAGTGCCGAACCAGCGGTTCAGCCAGAAGCCACGGACCACTTTGGTCTCGTAGATGAGGGAGCGCGCCGGCAGCGGAATCGTCAGCGCCGCAGGGTCGGTCTGCCGATGGGTGGAGAGCGCACCGTAGATCACGATCTCTCCTCCCGGAGCCAATGCCTGGGACACCTGGGCACCGACGTCGCCCGCGACACAGTCGATGGCCTTGCGCACGCCAGCCGGCCCTGCAATCTCGGTCACACGCCGCAACAGGTCCTCGTCCTCGGTGCAAATGACCTCGTTGCCGCCAAGCGCCTTGATCTCCTCAACGGCATCGCGCCGCCGCACCACATTGATTGTCCGGATACCCAGATGCCTGGCCAGCTGAATGACGAGCCGGCCGACGGTGGAGCCCGCCGCCGTCTGCAACAACCATTCGCCCGGCTGTACGTCGAGTTCGCGAGTCACCAGGAGCAGCGCGGTCAACGGGTTGACCGCGAGTTGACAGGCACTGGAGTCGCTCAGACGGTTGGGGACCGACAGAAGCCTATGGGTATCGGCAACAAGGTATTCCTGCCAGGTGCCGGGCACACGCGGCCCGGGTACGGCCGGGACGGCAACGGCCACCACACGCTCGCCGATCTTCAGTCCCTCGGTATCCGGGCCCAGGGCCGCAATACGGCCCACGCATTCCATGTTCCCCCCGACAGTGGGAAACTCGGCGGAGAAACCGTAGCGCCCCCGCAACACGTGCAGATCGCTGGCGTGAATCGGGGTCGCCTTCACACGGATCAATGCCTGGCCGGCTTCTGCCGTGGGAACAGGCCGGGATTCCAGTCGCAGGACGTCGTTCGGCTCGCCGACCTCTCCGGCTACGAGCGCGCGCATGGATTGCGGCATGAGTGACCTCTCGCCTCTCAACACCCGCGATCAGTTAGGGATGGCCGGTTCCGAGGGCGTTGCGCAGGAATGCCGTTGCCTGGTCGATGGCTCCGCGGGCGGCTTTGGACTGACTCAGCGAGTTGAGCATCATGAAGTCGTGGACCGTGCCGTCGTAGCGCACCGTGGTCACCGGAACGTCGGCCGCGCGAAGCTTGGCGGCGTACTCCTCGCCCTCATCGCGCAGCACATCGGCCTCGTCGACGATCAGCAGGGCGGGCGGCAGTCCGGAGAGCTGCTCGATGGTGGCGTGGTTGGGAGACGCGGTGATCTCCGCGCGTTGGTTCGGGTCTGTCGTGTAGGCGTCCCAGAACCATTCCATCAGCTTGCGGCTCAGGTAGTAGCCGGTGGCGAATTGGTCGTAGGAACCGGTGTCCATGGCCGCGTCCGTGACCGGGTAGTACATCGACTGCTGTACGAACGTGACGTCACCGCGCTCCTTGGACATGAGGGCGAGCGCGGCGGTCATGTTGCCGCCGACCGATTCCCCGGCCACTGCCATGCGCTGTGCGTCCAACCCCTTGGACGCTCCCTCGCGGACGATCCACTGTGCGGCGGCGTAGCCCTGCTCGATGGCCACAGGGTAGTGCGCCTCGGGCGACGGCGTGTACTCCACGAAGGCCACTGCCGCCCGGGCGCCGACCGCCAACTCGCGCACCAGGCGGTCGTGCGTACCGGCATTGCCCAGCACCCAGCCACCGCCGTGCATGTACAACACGACAGGCAGCGTTCCGGTGACGCCGTGCGGCCTGACGATGCGTACCCGTACATCGCCCACGGCTGCCGGAACGGTGACCCACTCCTCGTCGACCGGCAGCTTGTCGACCGGCGCGGCCTGGAGGTCGTCGAGCACCTTGCGCGCTGCGGTCGGATCCAGCTCGTACAGGAACGGATGTTGCGAGGTGGCGTCGGCGAGCTCCTGCGCCTCGGGCTCGAGGACGATTGCGGCGGTGTGACCAGCCATGGGAATGCTCCCTGGGAAATGCGAGAAGCGCACGGTGACGAGCGCGGGGCGCTGAAGAGCGCCGTGCTGCGCTCGGTCTGCGGGGCGGCCGAGAGAGCCTCCGCCTTTGCTGAAGCCCCTGAATGGGGCTGTTTGTCCATTGTAATTGCCCGTCTTCCGCAGATGCATTCCAAGGAGCCGCGGGCGCCACCGACGGCCGCCAGGTCCAGACCTACGAGGACGCCGAGACGGCCGTTGCCGCAGGCACCGATGCCCTTGTGGCGCAGGGCAGCGAGGCCGGCGGTCACATCGGGACGATGGGACTGCTGACGTTCCGGGCTGGGGTCGTGCGGAGGTACCCGGATGTCCCTGTGCTGGCCGCAGGCGGCATCGACGACGGAGGAACGCTCGCGGCCGTCCTCACTGCCGGTGCGGTCGGTGTCTGGCTGGGCATGGCCTTGCTCGCCACCCGTGAGGCCGTCGAGGTGCAACGTCCATAGGCGCCTGATCGTCGGGAGCGACGGCGGCGACACCGTTTGGACACCCTGCGGTGCCCCGCACCGGATGACACCGTGCGGATCGCCTCGCTGCGGAAGGTGGACGCGGCGCACCTGGTCCTGACCGACATCGACCTGTCGGAATGCCTTTTACCGGGACCGTCCACCTGGATCAGATGCGGCTGGAAGGCCGCTGCTCCTTCGCCACGCCCCCCGCCCGCGCACACTGGCGGCGCTGGCCCCCGCGGTTCTCCCAGCGTCGCGCCCTCGCCGAGGAACACCACTGGCGTGCGAACCGCCTGGCATCGGTACACGGTTGGAACCCGGCGGACGTGCCAGCACCGGTGTGCACTGGGTGCAGTCCGCCCGCTGCCCCGGCGTGACGACCAGGGACAGCGGGCGGCAGCGGCCGTCCGCGCTCAGACGGACTTTTGTGGTGAAGCCCCCGCGCGAGCGGCCCAGGCACTCACCCCATGCGCCACCTCCACCAGGCGGCCGCGCAGGTTCTGCCACGGCGTTTCGTCCTGGTGTTCTGCCGTTGTGGCCCCCTTTGATGCGGGGCTGGTGGCGGGTCGGTGCGGGCTCCGGCGGAATGCTGGTGCGCGCACGATCGTGGAGTCCACGGAGATGTCCCAGTCGATCTCACCCGCTGCATCGGCTGCGGCCTGGAGCTGCTGCAGCAGACGCTCCCATGCCCCATCAGCCGACCACAGCTGGTGCCGTTCGTAGACCGTTTTCCACGGTCCGAAGCGTTCCGGCAGGTCACGCCACTGCACCCCAGTCCGTACCCGATACAGGATGCCGCCGATCACCTGCCGGTGGTCCCGCCACCGGCCGCACTGACCGTTACTCATCGGCAAGAACGGCTGCAGCCGGCCCCACGCGTCGTCCGTCAAGTCCCCGCGAACGGTCATGCTGCGGAAAACGAGTTCTGCCGTGTGATCGGCACGCCTACGCTTCCGTGATTGATGACACCGCATATCCAACGTAACGGGGGTCTTGGTGTGGGCGTGAACAGCGGCAGCGGCCTTGCCTCGCGGGAAGGGTTGCCTGGGTACGTCTTCCGGCCGTATCGCAGCCACGACGACCATGGCGCGATGGCCGCTGTGCGGCTGGGCTGTGCAGAGCGGGATCGGGTCGACGCCCGCTCGGTTGTGGAAGGACTCCCGACAGCAGGCGAGATCGCCGAAGCCTGCGCCAAGCTCGACGACCCCTCCGAGAACCAGGTCCTGGTAGAGCACAACGGTGGTGTCGTCGGCTACTCGACGATCAGGTGGTGGCAGGAGCGGGACGGAACGTGGCTGTACCTGCACCGTGGTTACCTGC
Source organism: Streptomyces sp. NRRL S-337 (assembly GCF_000720175.1). GTDB lineage: Bacteria > Actinomycetota > Actinomycetes > Streptomycetales > Streptomycetaceae > Streptomyces > Streptomyces siderophoricus. Next base: position 86,260 of record NZ_JOIX01000017.1, on the reverse strand, counting down.
TGCCCGAGCACCGCGGCCAGGGCATCGGCTCAGCCATGCTCAACTGGGCAGAGGATCGTATCCGCCAGCTGGTGCAGCAGCATGGAACCGCACAGACGGCCGTGTTCGGCGCGAACGCCATGGCCTCTGAACAGGACGCAACGGCGCTGCTGCTCGAAACGGGATATCGGCGTGTCTTCAGCCTGGTAGAGCTGGAGCTGGCCGATCTCCGACAGCTCCCCGACGGCAAGGCGTTGCCAGCAGGCATCCGAGTCGGTGGCCTCGGTCCAAGCAGCTACCACGCGGCCTGGAAGACGGTCGTCGATTCGTATGCGGATGCCGCCTTCACCGAGAGGTGGACGTTCGAGAGCTTCCTCGCCACGGCGGACCCGACCTGCTGGCGGGCTGCTTGGGATGGGGAACATGTGGCCGGGGTCGCGCTGTGCTCCATCCGTCGACACGACCCCACTGTGGGCGAAGTCGAAGAATTGAGCGTCCAGGCAAAGTCAAGGCGTCTGGGCCTTGGGCGGGCCCTGCTGCTGGACGGGTTGCGATGTCTTCGCAAGCACGGTGCAGAGAGCGCCCGCTTGTACACCGGGACCGCGAATCCGCACCGATCCTACGACCTCTACGAAAGCGTAGGGTTCCGGCGCCAGAACGAGTACGTCCGCTACCGCAAGCCGATCGCCGTCTGATCCGACAGTGATGACTCCGCAACACCCTGACTGTGCGGATTGCCGAAGACTGAGCCCGGCTTGATCGACCGGACAAGTCCTCTGAGAGGTCTCACCGGTAGGCGGGTTGGCTTCGGCACGACTCCTCAAGTGGGTTGACTTGGAGTGCACTCCAAATGCTGCAATCTCCGAGTTGACTTCACGACACATTCCTTGGGGTGCACATGACGGACTCTCCTGTCGCGCTTATCACCGGCGGTGGTAGCGGGATTGGGGCCGCGACGGCTCGGCAACTGTTGGAGCAGGGGTACCGCGTGACGGTCACCGGCCGGAGCGGGGACCGGCTTCGCCGGTTTGCCGCAGAGCTCGGCGAGCCGGACGGTTTGCTGGTGATGCCGGGACACGCGGCCGACCACGATGCGGTCGGGACGGCAGTCGCGGCGACCTTGACGACGTTCGGGCGGCTGGACGTCGTCGTTGCCAACGCGGGCTACGCGACCTTTGACGACCTGTCCGACGGCGACCCCACTGGCTGGGACGACATGGTGCTGACCAACGTCCTCGGCCCCGCGCTACTCATCAATGCTGCGCTGCCCGCGCTGCGCGAGAGCAAGGGCCGGATTGTTCTCGTCGGCAGCGTGGCCGGCCATGTCCACACACCAGGCAACATCTACGGCGCGACGAAGTGGGCCGTAACGGGCATCGCGGAGAACACCAGGAGGATGGTGACTGCTGAAGGCATTGGTGTCACCCTCGTCTCGCCGGGCGCAACGAAGACCAACTTCTTCGACGGTGCCCCCGGCGGTCTGCCCAACCGCGACTTTCTGTCCCCGGAGCAGTTGGGTAAGACCATCGTCTGGGCCATCAGCCAGCCCAGTGGTGTCGACATCAACACGGTGATCGTCAGGCCGGTTGGCCAGCCTGTGTAACCGCAGCACGGTCTGATCCTGATGCCTCGTCACACTCGGCTGACCGACCGGCAGTGGAACCGCATCCGACCTCTGCTGCCCTCCAGTACCCGGTCGTCGTGGCAGGCCGTGGGCCGATCACCGCCGCATTGTGGAGGCGATCGTCTACCGGTATCGCATCGGATTCCTTGGCGAGACCTCCCAGCCAGGTTGGGATCCTGGAAGACCGTCTGAGCCCGCCACCGCCGCTGGCCGCCGACGGAACCTGGGACCGCGTGCTCGGCGTCCTGGCGCGGAGGTGCTGCGGGTGTCGTTGGCCGCGCCGGTCGGCGTCGGCGGAGTGGGCTATGAGGCGGTGAAGCCGGCGTGTTCCGTAGCTGGGGGTCGCGCAGTCCGCGACACCGGCAACCACGCCCGAGCAGAGCGCCACGCTGGTTGACGCCCTCGCCGCTCGACCAGGCGGTGGCCGTCGCTGCGCAGCACACGCACCAGGCGGTCGACGTCCTCGTCCACGGGCTGGCGGTGCTGAAGCTTGTTGAGCTACCGGGTCGCCACGGCATGGAAGCCCTTGAGCGCGTTGAGGGGTCCGCTCGACTTCGTTCCTGCAGGTATACCGTGCCGCATGCCGGCCCGGTGTTCGTGCCGCACCTCACCGGCCGGGCCAACCTGCGGCTCCCATAGTCGGCGACACGCCGGGGATGGCCCCCCCGCTCTGGACGACGCTCTGAACCTCGCCGGGCTCGGCGATGGGCTCGACCGCAAGGTCAAGGGCTATTCAATGGGGATGAAGCAGCGGCTGGGTATGCCGCCGCGGCGTGTGCGGCGGCACTCGCCTGGTTCGCCGACGCGTTTCCCGGTGAGCAGGTGGTGCTCTGAGGGGAGCCTTGAAAACGGCTCTGACCGGAGTTCCGTGAATCAGGGGGCTTTCGGGTGCTCATTAGCTCCCTGACCAGCGAATATGTTGCAGCTGGGCGGGCGTGACCGGTTGAATCGCACGCTCTTGTTGACCGTTGTGCACCGGTCCATCTGGCACGGAAGTGGCACGGCGGTCTCTGCGTCCTCTGCCAGGTCGGGTTGAAGCCCATGGCGAGGTTCCGCTCACTCACCAACCCGCTGTGCTGATCGGGCAGATTGCTCTGGGGAAGTGTGCATGAGCCGGATGCTTGCCGGCGTCGGCAGCTTGCCGTCGGTGGGAATTGATTGCACGGGAACTCGACGCGCGGTCCGGCCGACTAGTGGGACGTGGAACGTAGCGAGGATCGATCGGTGTCCCTGGAGGCGCCGCAGGCGGGCGGTGCGGGTGGGCTTGATGTGCGGCTGCGGGGGGTGATGTGCCGACATGGACGGCTGGAGGCCGTCAGTGGGGTCCACCTGGAGGTGGCCGCCGGTGAGCGGGTCGCGCTGACCGGGACGAACGGGTCGGGGAAGACGACGCTGTTGCGGGCGGTGCTCGGGCTGCATCGGCAGGTCGAGGGGGAGATTCTGGTCGGTGGGCGCGGGACGCGGAGTGCCGCCGAATGGGCCTGGCGACGGCGGGCGTGTGGGTGGATTCCGCAGCGGCCGGCGGCCGGGCGCTTTCCGCTGCTGGCCGGGGAGTTGCTGGCGAGCAGTGGTGCTCCGGAGGCGGCGGCGGAGGCGGCGGAGCGGCTGGGCGTGGGGGATCTCGCGGACCGGCCGGTGGATGGTCTCTCGGGTGGTCAGTTGCAGCGGATGCATCTGGCGCGCGCGGTGGGTTGTGTGGCGGCCGGGGCGGGGGTGCTGCTCGCGGACGAGCCGACCGCGGCGCTGGACTTCGCAGGGCAGGAGGAGGCCGCTGAGGTGCTCACTTCGCTGCCGGTGACGCTGATCGTCGTGACGCATGACCGGGCGATGGCGGCGCGGTGTGACCGGACGCTGGAGATGGCTGCCGGCCGGTTGCGGGAGGTGGCGTGAGCGCGTGGGGGCAGGTCGGTGACCTGTTGCAGTTGGTGCCGGTGCAGCGGGCGGGGTTCGGGCTGCTGCTGGCCGCCTTCGGGTTGCCGGTCGTCGGTGTGGTGATCGTCGGCCTGGACATCATGCCGGTGCGCTTCGCGATGATGCATGTGGCGCTGCTGGGGATCGCCGTGGGGCAGTTGGTGGGGCTGGACCCGGTGGTGTGTGCGCTGGTGGCGTGTGCGCTGGCTGGGGCGGGGGTGGCGCCGTTGGCACGTACTGCGGATGGCCTCTCGGGGGCCATGGGGCTGCTGATGAGCCTGGCCATCGCGGCGGCGCTGTTGATGCTGGCGCTGTCCGGGGTGAATGCCAATGGGGCGTTCGCGCTGCTGTGGGGGTCAATTCTGGCGGTGCGGCCGGCCGATCTCGTGGTGTTGGGCGTGCTGGCGGTGGCCGTGCCGGGGCTGTTCGTCTGGCGGCGCCGCGAGTTGGCGCTGCTGCTGCACGACCGGGAGCTGGCGTGGTGTTCCGGGGTGGCGGTGCAGCGGCTGACGGTGGTGCTGCTGGTGCTGGTGGCGGTCTCGGTGGCGGGTGCCATTCGTCTGACGGGAGCGTTGTTGGTGGACGCGCTCACCTTGCTGCCGGCCCTCGCCGCCCGTCGCCTGGGCCGATCGTTGGTGTCGATCACGCTGTGGGCGGTGGGCATCGGCGTCGTCGTGAACGTCACCGGCTTTCTGATCTCGCTGGCCTGGGACCTGCCACCCGGGCCGGTCCTCGTTCTCGCCGCAGGGGCGGTCGCCCTTGCCGCGCATCTCATACCCGAACGGAGAACCTCGTCATGGCGCACGTCCGCTTCCTCTTCCGCCCCCTCGCCGCCGCCACTGCACTGAGCGCGGGCCTGGCCCTGCTGACCGGCTGCGGTGACGGCACCAGCTCTGGCAAGTCCGACGGAGAAAAGGCGGGCAAGTCGTCGGGGCCCGTCGTGGTCGCCACCTCCAGCTGGGAGGCGGCGCTGGCGAAGGCCGCCGGGGCCAAGAACGTCACGTCCATCGTTCCCGCCTCGATCAAGCATGCTCCCGACTACGACCTGAAGCCGTCCGACCTGACGGCGGTCGCCGGTGCCGACTACGTCCTTTACGCCTCCTTCGAGCCGTTCGCGGGACGGATCAAGGATGCTGCCGGCTCCAAGGCGAAGGTGGTCGAGGTCAACCTGGACAACACGCCCGCGGCAACCAAGGCCGAGGTGACGAAGCTGGGCAAGGAGTTCGGGACGGAGCAGGCCGCCGCGCAGTGGAATGCCAAGTTCACGGCGGAGTGGGACTCGCTGGCCAAGCAGGTGAAGGCCACGTGGCCCGGTGGCAAGGCTCCGGCGGTGGCGGCGCAGATGTTCACGACATGGGCGGCGAAGCTGGCGGGGGCGAAGGTGGTCGGTACGTACGGCCCGGAGGCGGTCACGCCTGCGCAGCTGTCCTCGCTGTCGGCGAAGAAGCCGAAGTTCGTGCTGGAGAACGAGAACATGTCGACCGGAACGGTGCTGCCCGGCTCGGGCGCCAAGCAGCTGAACATCGTGAACTATCCCGGGGCGGACCTCGATCTGCTGGGCGTCTACCGCAAGGCGGCCGGGCAGATGGAGAAGGCGTTCTCCACCTCCTGACGGCCAGTTCGCGTAGCAGTGAGGGGAGGGGCCGCTGTGTGCGGCTCCTCCCCTGATGGCGTCAGCCCGCCTGCGCGTGCTCGGTGGGGAACTCCGCTGCCGCCCTCTCCCGTAGGGCGGTGCGGTCGGGCTTGCCGGCCGGGGTGAGGGGCAGTTCGTCGGTCACGAGTAGCAGCCGTTCCGGGTGTTTGCGGCGTTCCAGGCCACGCGCGTCCAGGTGGGCGCAGAGGCTCTCAAGTTCCGGTTTCCGTCCGGGCCTTGGGACGACGCAGGCTGCGAGTCGTTCGCCCATGAGCGGATCGGGGACTCCGACGCACAGCACGTCGCGCACGTCCGGGTGGAAGGAGAGCTCGCCCTCGACCTCGGCGGGGCTGATGTTCGCGCCGCCGCGGATGACGATGTCCTTCAGGCGGCCGACGACGCGCAGGATGCCGTCGGCGTCCCGTACGCCGAGATCGCCGGTTCGGACCCAGCCGTCGGCCGTGCGGTAGCGCATGTTCAGCTCGGGTGCGCCGACATAGCAGAGCGGGGTCATCGGTCCGCGTGCGATGATCTCGCCCGCTTCGTCGGAGGTGCTTCCGGGCAGCGGGGCGATCCGGATCTCGCAGACGCGGGGATCGGGTTGGCCCACCGTGATCCCCGGGCCGCTGTCCAGGTCGTTTGCGGGGGCGTTACGGGCGGGCAGGCCTCCGTGGCAGTGAACGCCGTCGGCGGATCCGTAGAGGTTGACCACGGCGCAGCCGAAGGTCCGGCGGGCCTCGTCGCAGGTGGCGGCGTCGAGGGCGGAGCCGCCGAGCACCAGGGCGGTCAGCCCGGTCGCCGGTGCCGCCCCGTCCGGCAGCCGGTCGAGCATCATGCGCACCATCGTGGGAACGCCCAGCACGTGGCTGGGGCGGTGCGTACGCATCGCTTCCAGCGCGGCGTCGGGCGTGAAGTGGTCGAGCAGGATGAGGGATCCGCCGTGCCGGGCGAGAGTGACGGCGGTCCCGCTGCTGCCGAAGGCCGAACCGAGCGGCACCAGGAACAGGCAGCGGGGCCGCATGCCGTCCGGAAGCAGGGACGCGAGCGAGTTGCCGCGGCCGCCGGCGAGCGCGTTGTGCGAGTACGCCACCATCTTGGGCTCGGCCTCGGATCCGGACGAGACCAGGATCCGGGCCGCGGTGTCGGGGTCGGGGCGCGCGGGAGTGAACGCGGACGCGTCGGTACGCAAGAGGTCGGCCAGCGACAGGCAGCCGCCGGGGACCGGTCCGGGCCCGGCGGCGATCACCGCGCGCAGTGCGGGCAGTTCGCCGGACGAGGTGGCCAGTTCGGCCAGCTCCCGTGCGTGCTCGGCGCCGCGGTGTTCGGTGGCGGCGATGACCGCGCGGGCGCCGGAACGGCCCAGCAGCGACAGGGCCTCCCGCCCGCCCCGTCCGACCGGGAAGGGCAGGGCGACCGCGCCGAGTGCGGCCACGGCGAGGTCGGCCGCCACCGCCTCTCTGCTGTTGGGGAGTTGGACCCCTACGACGTCGCCGGGACAGACGCCCGTTGCGGCGAGCCCGGTGGCCAGACATCGTGCCTGGTGGTCCAGTTCGGCGTAACTGACCTCGCCGCGTGAGTCGATCACCGCTATGGCATGCGGGTTGGATATTCGTCGTGCGCGGAACAGTGCGTACAGGTCAAGGTCGGGGCAGTGGCCTTCGGCGGCCCAGGCGCGCCGCAACGCCGCGGGGACCAGATCGTGGAACCGGCAGGAGAGCTGGGAAGGGGACTGGATGGTCATGCGAACCTCCAGGGCGAGGGGACGACGAGGGAACCGTGTGCGTCGCGGGTGAAGGCGCCGTGCAGGCGCGGGTCCTGCGGCAGCGCGGCGAGGTCGGTGGTGACGGCGGTGGCAGGCCGACCCTGTGCGCGCAGGGCGGCGACCGCCTGGTCGGTAGTCATGGCGCGCAGCCGTGCCGGGTCGGCACCTGCCGCGGAGGAGGTGCCGTCGGCCGGTGCCACCCACCCGTCGGCCGTCGGCAGAGGTCGGCGGAATCCGGCCGGGCGGCGCGGGTCCCGGCCCGCCGCGGCCCGTCGCAACGCGGGGGCGGTGAGGGTCTCCGCGGCGCCGAGCAGCGAGGACTCCACCCATACGCCGCGGCCGGTCCGCTCCCGTGACAGCAGACCGGCCAGGACGGCCTCGGCGCCGACCAGTCCGCCGAGTACGTCGATCAAGGTCATCAGGGAGGGCGCGGGCGGCTCGTCGGCGGGGCGCGCCGCTTCGCCGACGCCGGTACGGGCCTGGACCATGAAGTCGGTGCCCATGGGGGCATCGGGCAGGCGGCCCGCCCAGCCGCTGGTGTAGGCGTAGACCAGGCGCGGGTTGACGGATGCGAGATGGTCGGCGCCCAGCCCCCGCCCTTCCGCCTTGCCCGGGGCCCAGTTGTGCAAGAAGACGTCCGCGTGGGCGGCCAGCTCGCGCAACTCGGCCTGCCCGGCAGGTGACTTGATGTCGATCTCCACCGTCCGCTTGCCCCGGTTGAGGGCGAGCCAGCGGGCCGAGACACCCGAGGCGCACGGCGGCATACCGCGCAGCGGATCCCCGCCCGGCGGTTCGATCCGTACGACGTCCGCGCCGAGCAGGCCGAGGAGGTGGGCGGCGAGCGGGGCCTGGATGCGGCGGCCGGCTTCCAGCACGGTCAGGCCGGAGAGGGGGAGCGCGTCGGTGGCGGGGAGGGCATCGGAGGGGGACGGGGCTCCGGTCTCCCAGCCGAACGGGGTCCCGGCGGGCCATGGATACGGCGTGAGGGTCCATGGCGCGGCGGGGACCGCCTCCGCCGCCCGCTCGTCCAGTGCGCGCAGGACGCACACCTCGGCCCCCGCGACGGCGGCGGCCTCCCGTATTCGGTGCCAGGAGGCGGCGTTCGCCGTCCGGTGCAGAGCCTGGGGGAGGGGTGCGCAGGCGGTGGCGTAGCGGAACTGGAAGGCGGGCCAGCCGCTGCGTATCGCCTCCTCGGGGGCGCCGAGTTCGCGCCAGAACCGGGCCCAGGGGGCGGGCTCCAGCGCCTCCAGCTCGAAGCGGGTGCCGCAGGCGGCGGTGAACGGCGGGCCGCCGGGAGCCGAGGGCACCGCCTCGGCTTCGGGCGCGTTCGCGGCGGCGATGTACTGGGAGAGCGTCAGCAGCGCGGCCCGGTCGGCACCAGTGGTGATCTCTGTGGCCCTGGCTCCGCCGCGCGCCTGGCCCACAAGCGCGGCGAGCAGACCCTGCACGGTGAGGACCGACGCGCAGGTGGCGGCGTAGTCGACGGCGAGGCCCCGGGGGCCGCCGTCGCGCCTGCCGTGTACGTGCATCATTCCGCTGGCTGCCTGGACGGTCGCCTCGTCGGCGGCGTCCGCCTCCGGCAGGACATCGGCCCAGTCGGTGTGCGCGGTGACCTCGCCCACTTCGTGCCCCGCCGCGGCAAAACGGGCGGGCCCGGTCGGCGTTACCTGTCTCTGCGCCGTCCTCGCGCCGAGCGAGCGCAGGTGGGCGAGTGCCGGCGCGGTCAGTGGGGCAGGGCCGGCGACCTCTACCGTCACCTCCTCCAGAGGCATGTGCGTACCGAGGACAGTGGGGGGACCCACAGCATTCACGGCGTTCCTCTCCGGCGGCGGAGCGTGCGCCGCGTGTCGTGTACGGACCTGGGTGTTCTCTGCTGATCCGGGCGTCTTCTGCCGACCTGGACGTACGGGAACTGGACGACGGCCGGGGCCGACCAACTCCACAGCCAGAAGGTCGGACTGTCGGTTCACCGAGTTCCCGGTGGACGTGGAGGAAAGCGGTGGACGCAATGGAGCACGCACAAGGCACCCCCGGAGCAGCCCCGGCTCTCGGCCTGGCCGGGTTCGGGCTGCCGGAGTGTCCGCCCGACGTGGCAGAACTGCGCGCCCGCGTGGCGGCGTTCGTACGGGAGCGGGTGATGCCTGCCGAGCCGGTACTCGACGCGGGTGGCCCGGCCGCACGCGCCGAGCTGCGCCGGCTCCAGGGCGAGGCGAAGGACGCGGGGCTGTGGGCGCTGCCGCTGCCCGTTGAACACGGGGGACAGGGGCTGCCCGTGTCTCGCTACGCGCATCTGGCCGAGGCCGAAGGGGCCAGCGACCACGGTCCCGTCGCCCTGGGCTCGGCGCCCCTGCTGGATGTGTCGATGCTCGGCCGTCACGCCACCGTGCCCGTCCAGGAGCGCTACGTACGACGTATCGCCGCGGGCGAGCTGCGTACCTGCTACGCCATGACCGAGCCCGGCACACCGGGCACCGACCCCGCACTGACCTCCACCCGCGCCGAGCCCGGGGCGGACGGGACGTGGACCGTGCAGGGCCGCAAGTGGTTCATCACGGGCGCGGGTGAGGCCGACCTGGTGACCGTGCTGGCCCGGACCGGGGACGACCCGTCGGACCTGTCGCTGTTCCTGGTACCCACGTCCGCTCCCGGGTTCCGGGTGGTGCGCGAACTTCCGGTTCTGGGGGCGGGCGGCCAGTGGGAGATCGCGCTGGACGGCGTCACCGTGCCCGCGGACCACCTGGTCGGCGAGCGCGGCACGGCGCTGCGCATCGCCGGGGAGCGGCTGCGGCTCGGCCGCATTCTGCGCTGTCTGCGCTGGCTCGGACAGGCCGGGCGGGCCTTCGACCTGATGTGCATACGGGCACAGTCGCGGTGCCAGACCTCCGGGCCGCTGGCCGACCGCCAGCTCGTCCAACAGCTGGTCTTCGACGCCCTGCTGGCCATCCGCACCACCCGGCCGCTGGTGTACGAGGCGGTGGCCCGCCTGGACGCGGGCGAGGATGCCCGGGTGGAGACCGGACTCGCCAAGGTCGCGGCGGCCCGGATGCTGCAGCAGGTCGCCGATGCCGCGATCCAGGTGCACGGTGCGGCCGGACTCGGGCCGGACACCGCGCTGCCGGCGCTGTTCCGGACGGGGCGTACGGCGCGGCTGCTGGACGGCCCCGACGAGCTGCACATCGCCGCGGTGGCGCGCCGGATCCTGCGTGCTTACGACGTCACATCGTGAACGGTTCCGTCAGCCTGGTGACAAGCGCCAGCCCCCACGCGAGGAAGAAGTCTCCCCAGATCAGCTCATGCCGGGGGGCGAGGCCACGTTCGGCGTCGTAGCAGCCGTCCTGCAATGCGCCCGTCGGGGACAGGTGCACTTCAGTCAACCGGTGCAGGATCAGGCGTCCTCGGGCCGCTAGTTGGTCGCTTTCCTGCTCGTCTCCTGCGGCCCGCGCGAGCGCGGCCAGCTTCAACGCGGCCACCGCCTCGATCGCTGCGGCCGATGTATCGACTGGGCCGTGCGGCCGGGCTTCCTGCGCCGACGGGATCAGCCTCGCATCCGGCGCGAGGCGCAGTGCGGCAAGGTGATGTGCGGCCTTCCGCAGACTGCCGTTCCCGTCCCCGACCCAGCGCAGCCCGTCGGCGACCGCCAGCAGCAGCCACGCCGTCGTACGGCTCCAGCCCGGCGCGGGCTCGGGGCTGGCCGTCCATGCGCCGTGCGTCCGGGCCTGCCATGCGGGACGCGGTGGGTCCTCGGACAGACAGAGTTCGAGGTGCCGGGTGAGATGGTCGTACGCGGCGGCCTCACCGCCGCCCGGTGCACGCGCCAGCAGCGGTACGAGTCCCGGCACCCCGTCCGCCCGCGCCAGCAGCCGTGGTCCGCCGAATGCGTCGCCCCACGGCACCAGCCCCAACTCGGGTTCGTACGCGGCCAGACAGGCCCGAGCTGCCTCCTCCCTCAGCTTGCCCGCCGCCTTGTCACCACCCGGCCCGGCGGCCAGGGCGGTGCCGTACCAGAGCACCAGGCCGCGGGTGGCGGTGTCCTGCTCGACCCAGTACCTCAAGCGCTGGGTGCAGTCGGCCGCGGCTTTCCGGTGCTCCGGGTCGCCCGAGGACAGCGCACGCAACCACAACAGCCCGGCCCAGAAGCCGCCGGTCCACGAACCCCGGGAGGTGGTCCGCCAGGCCCCGGTGTCCGGGGCTGCGTACAGGGGGAAGCGCGGACCGACCTCGTCCGCGGTCCCCGAGACCCGCTCGCACACCGACGTCAGCGCCCGGTCGGCCCAACCCGCTTCTTCCGTCGGCATGTTCACTTCACACCCCCACGGTGGCGCGGCATCAGCGGCATGCCGACCATGGCTGCCGCCATGAACTCGGCGGCCACCAGGAGCCATCCCGGTACGTAGCCGGAGGCGGACACCAACGCGCCGAAGACCGGCGGGCCCACCGCGAACCCGGCGAAGAAGCCCGCGGACACCAGTGCGGAGTCCTGCCCGGCGCGGCCCGGCGCCGCGTGCTGCATCACCAGGACCATGGACACCGCGTTCGCCGCCACCGCGAACGACCCGACCGCGATCACCGCCACCCACACCAGCGGATGCGCCAGGACCGATGCGGCGAGGAGCAGCGCCGCGCCCACCGCCCCGGCTGCCAGCAGGGCAGGCAGCGACGCGGCCCGTCCCGGCCGGCCCGCCGCCCGCGACCACCCCATGCGCCCGCCGATGCCGGCGACGCCGAGGACCGCCACCAGTGCGGCGGCCGCGGTCGGCGAGAGGCCCAGCCGCTGCGAACCGAACAAGGCCAGGTACGTATTGACCGAGGCGATACCGCAGCCGAGCAGCAAGGAGAAGACCGCCAGTCGCTTCGTCACGCCTCGTTCGGAGGGCGCGGGGCGTCGGCTGGACGCCGTCGCGGGCGCGTCGGGTGGCAGTGTGAGGGCGGCCCACACCGCGGCCAATGCCGCCGTGCCCGCCGCCGTCCACACCGCGCCGCGCCATCCCACCCCTGCGGCCAGCAGCGACAGCGGCAGTCCCGCCAGGAAGGCGCCGAACTGGACCCCGGACTGCTTGAGCCCGGTCACCCCACCCCGCCGCTCCGCCGGAACGGCTGCCAGGATCACCTTGTTGGTCGCCGGATTGGCCAGGGCCTGCGGCAGACCACCGAGCGCCACCGCGGCCAGCAGCAGCGCCGCGCCCGGAGCGGCACCGATCAGCGCCAACGAGACTCCGGCGAGCAGCAACAGCGCCACCAGACAGCGCCGTGGACCGACCCGGTCCACCAGCCGCCCCGCCACCGGCGACAGCAGAGCCGCCGCACCGAAGCCCGCCGTGGTCGTCAGCCCCAGCACCGTCCGCGAGATACCCAGCGCGCCGACCAGCCGAGGTCCGAGCGCCCCGATCAGGAAGAGCTGCATCATGGAGAAGGCCATGGCGCACGTCAGCAATGCGGTCACCGCCGGGCCCGGCCCTCGCGACCGCGATACGCCACCGTCAGGCCCGGCGGCCCCCGCTTCCGTCTCCGCACCGCTCCCCGTCCCTCGCTTCACCCACACCGCAGCAGCCCTCCCGGATACCAATCCGCGGCCCCTGCGTGGGGCCCGACCCAGTCAGTCGTACGGGCCGGGCTGCTGGTTCCCCGGCCGCTGGTTCCCCCGCCACGCGCCGCGCGGACCGGACGCCCGAAGCCGACAGAGCGTGCGGTGGTGATCCGTTAGGTATGCCGTGGTGGGCATTCGGCCACCCCCTGTCTGGACCTTGCAGGGTGCCTTGTCATGATGTTGGTGCCATGCCTGTCACCGCTGCGCTGCGATATGTCCGGGCCGCGGTGTTCGCCGTGGTCTGCGTCGTGTTGTCCGCGGCCGGCCATGCGGTGATGTCCGGTCCGGCGCTGCCGGGGTGGGCACTCACGGCAGCCGCGGTGGCGGTGTTCGTGTGCGCTGGGCTGGCTGCGGGACGCGAGCGGTCGCTGCCGGTCATCGCCGGCGGGGTTCTCGCCTGCCAGGGCGGGCTGCACCTCTTCTTTTCCTGGGCGCAGCGGGTCGCGGCACCCGCGCCGACCACGGGCAAGACCGCGGCCTGGTCGGATCTGCTGCTGCGCGGTCACTCCGGCTCGGCGGGTTCGATGCCGCTGCTCAGCTCGTCCATGCACCAGATGGTGCGGCGCGCCGGCATGGACTGGAACAGTCCTCCGTCCCACCATCACGGTGCGCATATGGGGCTCGGCAGCCATACCGCGCACGCCATGCCGGCCATGCACCACATGGGTTTCGGCATGCTCGCAGCCCACCTTCTGGCGGGGCTGATGTGTGCTTGGTGGCTGCATCGTGGTGAGCGTGCCCTGTTCGCGCTGCTGGCGGCGCTGGCCGCCGCTGCCAACAGGTCGCTCCCCTCGCTGCACCGACTGCTGCGTCTCTTCGTCGCGGGTCTCGCAGTGCCCGTGCCGGCTGGCGGGCCCCGGCCTTCCCGGCGGCCCATAGCGTCCAGGCAACCGCACCTCGCGGTGGTCCGGCATGCGGTCGTCCGCCGTGGACCCCCGCTGTCCTTCTCGTACTGATCACCGCGTGCCATGCAGGCTCCGTAGCCGGGGCCTGAGCTCTGCCGTGCCTACGCGGCGCACGCGGCATCCCGGAGGCACCTCGCATGCCCGCCGGCTGGGCGGTAGCCCTTCCCCCGCGGCCCTCCGGGATCCTCCTTCCCCCACGTGCGGTCGGCGCTGCCCGGCCGCGCGGTACGACGAAAGACACCCTGTAATGACGCACGCCCCGAGCCTGTCCGAGGACAGACCGGACACCGGGCCGGACAGCGGCACCGACCGCGCACGGCCCTCCCGCAACCAGCTGTACAAGGCCCTGTGGCGCTGGCACTTCTACGCCGGCCTGCTGGTCACCCCGCTGCTTGTGCTGCTCGCCGTCACCGGCGCCATCTACCTGTTCAAGCCCGCCTACGAGAACTGGGTCTACAAGGACCTGCGCACCGTCCACGCCACGGAGCACGCCAAGCCGGTGCCGCTGGCCCAGCAGGTGGATGCCGTACGCAAGGCGAAGCCCGAGGCGACCGTCCAGTCCGTGACGCCGCCGAGCGACCGCGAGCACAGCACGATGGTCACCCTCGCCGCGGACGGCGGCGGCCCCTGGGCGCCGACCGTGTCGGTGTACGTCAACCAGTACGACGGCAAGGTGCTGGGGTCGGTCGACAACGGCAAGACCTTCATGCAGAACGTCCGCGAACTCCACGGCAACCTGCTCAGTGGAGACATCGGCGACCGCCTCATGGAGCTGACCGCATCCTGGGCCGCGATCCTGACCTTCACCGGCCTGTACCTGTGGTGGCGGGCCCGTCCGCGCCGCGGCCGTACCGGACGGCGCGGACTGCGCCGCTGGCACGCCACCGTCGGCGCCGCCGTATCCGTCTTCCTGCTCCTGCTCATCGCCACCGGCCTGCCGTGGACCGGCATCTGGGGCCAGCAGCTGCAGAAGGTCATCACGGCAACGAAGCAGGGCACGCCGAGCGCGGAGGACTACAAGGTCTCCTCGAAGGTCCCGAGCACGGCCGACCACCTCACCTCCAACCCCGACACCTCGGTGCCCTGGGCGGCGGAGAAGGTCCAGGTCCCGACCTCGAAGGCTGGTGGCGGACATGAGGGGCACGCGGGGCACATGGGCCACATGGGCCACATGGGCGGCCGCGGCGGAGGCGGTGCCGCGCCGGGCAGTCTGTCCATCGAGCGGGCCGTCGCCCTCGCCCACCGCGAGCATGTGCCCGGCACCTTCACCGTGACCCTGCCGCAGGGCCCGAAGGGCGTCTACACGATCTCCGGAAAGTCCGAGGCGGACCCCGCCAAGCAGCGCACCCTCTTCCTCGACCAGTACTCCGGCAAGGTGCTCGCCTCCTACGGCTGGCCCCAGTACGGCCTGCTGTCCAAGCTCGTCGAGGAAGGCATCGCACTCCACCAGGGCGAACGCTTCGGCTGGCCCAACCTCTTGATCGCCCTCGGCACCTGCCTCGCTGTCATCGGCATGGCCGTCAGCGGCGTGGTGATGTGGTGGCGCCGCCGCCCGACCGGCAAGGGCCTGTGCGCACCCCGCCGCGCCCAGGACGCCCGCGTGACCCGCGGCGTAGCACTGATCATGCTGATCCTCGGTGTGGCCATGCCGCTCGCCGGGATCTCCATGCTGCTCATCCTGATGCTGGACTGGCTGGTGATCCGCCGGGTTGCTCCGCTGCGCCGCTTCTTCGGCTGAACAGCAAGTCAGGCAGGGGAGCACGTGCCACCCACGTGGTGTGTGCTCCTCGCCCAGGCGCCGAGACGAAACGAAGGCTTTGCGCATGAGGACAAAGGGCCGCTGCGTACTCAGGCCCCCATGGGATGCTCCAGCTGTCATGCGTGCGTCCCCGGCGATGCGGACCCTGCGCGCTGCGGTGTTCGCCGCAGTGTGCCTCCTCCTGTCCGCCGCGGCCCACCAGCTCGCGACGGGCTCGGCGCCCCCGGTGTGGGCGGAGGGGACGGGGTTCCTCACCGTCCTCGTTCTCGGCTATCTGCTGAGCGCCCGGGAGCGGTCGCTGCCAGGGATCGGCGGAGCCATACTCACCAGCCAGGGCGGCCTGCACCTGGCCTTCGACGCTGCCCAGGCCCCGGCCCGGCGCCTCACCGCGACCAACGCGCCGATGAGCCTGCACGCGACGCGGATGATGGCCCACCCACCCCCACCCGATGGCCCACGCCGCCGCGGCCCACGTGGCGGCGGCCCTGCTCGCGTCCTGGTGGCTGCGGCGGGGCGAAGCAGCCCTGTGGTCCCTGCTGCGCAGGGCTGTCGCGCTGGTACCGGGGCTGGTGGCGTGGTGGGGGACCTGTAAGGGCCGGTTGCCCGCTCTTGCGTACGCGGGGGTGCCCGACGCGCTGACCTCCGGGTAGCGGCCCCGGCGCCAGGCACTCCTGCGCCACGCGGTGTCACGCCGCGGCCCACCACTTCCGGACTCGTACCGAGTTCTGTTCGCCTGAGCCGCTCCCCGTAACGGCCTGCTCACCCATCTCACCCATGCCTCCCGGCGACCGATCACCGCCGCCGGTCCACCAGTACGGAGTCCCCCGTGTCCTCGACCCACACCACCCTCCGGCGCGCCGTGCGCCGTACCACCCTCGTCACCACCCTCGCCGCGGCCGGGCTGCTCACCGCCGCGGGCTCGGCCTTCGCCCACGTGACGGTCCACCCCGACAGCTACCCCAAGGGCGCCACCGACGGCACCCTCACCTTCCGGGTCCCGAACGAGGAGAACAACGCCGCCACCACGAAGGTCCAGGTCTTCCTGCCCACGGACCACCCCATCCCCTCGGTGCTCGTCACGCCCGAGCCCGGCTGGACCGCGCAGGTGAAGACCACCAAGCTGAAGAATCCGATCAAGACGGACGACGGCACCATCAACGAAGCCGTCTCGCAGGTCACCTGGACCAAGGGCAAGATCCAGCCCGGCCAGTACCAGGACTTCAGCGTCGCCTTCGGTCAACTCCCTGACAATGCCGACCAGTTGTCCTTCAAGACGCTACAAACCTACTCCGACGGCAAGGTCGTGCGCTGGATCGAGGAGCCGAAGGCGGGCCAGGCGGAGCCGGAGAACCCGGCGCCGGTGCTGCACCTCACCAAGACCGCAGACGAATCCGCCACCTCCTCCTCCGCGGCTCCCAAGGCTTCCACTCCCGCCGCCGGCGACTCGACCACGCGGGCCCTGGGCATAGCGGGCCTGATCGCTGGCGTCCTGGGCATCGGCACGGCCGCTGTCGCCCTCTACCGCAGCCGCTCCGCCCGCCCGTAGTCAACCGAGGCACCGAGCAAGCCTGGTGGGGCGGACGGGGTCCGCCGCCCCACCAGACTTGCCCGCGAGACCGCTCAGCCCTTGCCGGCATGGACGATCGGAGCCGTAACTCCCGTCCTCCATCCAGGCGGCTTGCCACTCGGCCGACCGCCGCGAGGTGCTTTTAGCCGATCTGGACAACAACTAGGCCGGAGGCGCCACGCCCCCTCCCTGGTGGGCGAACCGGCTGGCACGATGTCAAACATGACTGCTGGGCCGGTTTCACGCGCCGTGCGCGCCGCGATCTTCGCGGCGGTGTGCGTGACGATCGCGACCTTGGGGCACGCGTTGATGTCCGCGCAGCCCCTGCCTTGGTGGGCTGCGGTTGCCGCACTCGGCATCACGGGCTCGGCGGCCTGGTGGCTGGCGGGCCGGGAACGCGGCGGGTTCGTCGTGACCGGTTCCACCGTCATCGCTCAACTGGGTCTGCACTCCCTGTTCGGCCTGGCGCAGTCGTGCCAGACCGGTCTCGATCTGGAGGCCGCCCATGCTCCGCCACCGGCACCATCAGGCGGCATGCCGCAGATGAGTGGTTTGGTGGGCATCGCAGACCTGCCCGCAACCTCCGCCGCGCACATGGGCGATATGAGTGCAATGCACCGCGGCATGAGTCAGATGCAGGTGATGCACTCCGGTCACGGCACCCTCGGCATGTTCCTTGCCCACGCCCTGGCCGCGCTGCTGTGCGGCTTGTGGATGTGGCGCGGCGAAGCGGCTGCGTTCCGGCTCGCCCGCAGTGTGGCCGCGGCGTTGTTCGCACCCCTGCTGCTGGTCCTGACGGCGCTGGGCCGGACCGGTCTGAAGCCGACCCCTCGCCCGGTGGCCGGTGCCGGCCACGTCCTGCACCTGCACGGGGTGCTCCTGCACTACGCCCTCTCCCGCAGGGGACCGCCGAGGCATCTCTTCTCCTGCTGACCGCCCGTCCTGGGACCTTCCCGGCACTGTCCGGGATTCTGCAACGCCGTCGCTGACGCCCATGCCGCCAATGGCACGGTGTTGTCGATTTCGTCCGGGATTTCCCACTCCCCCTTTCTGCGCGACGCATCGAATGGGTGGCGGGCGGAGTACCGGCGTGTCCGCGCGGCTGCCGCCCTCATATCTCCTTGAGTTGTGCCGCCCCACACGCCGGCCCTTGACCCTGCGGCCCTCCGGTCTGCCTGTGACGTAGATCCGTCGACCCGTTGCCCCTTGACGCGGTCACCGGCTTCGTACGGGTACCCGAAGTGCCGTTCATCGACGAGGCCGTGCCATGCCGTGGTGCGGCCCGCACCCTTCGAAGGACATGTGTCGATGATCCCTGCCCTTGTTGGTCCGGCCCGTGGCAAGCGGACCGCCGTGGACGACGAGCAGTTGACCACCCTGGCGCTGGCCGCCCGAGACGGCGACTCCGACGCCGCCGAGCGCTTCATACGCGCCTCCCACCGCCATGTATGGCGATTCGTGGCACACCTGAGCGGCGACACCAACAGCGCCGACGACCTGGCCCAGGAGACATTCCTGCGCGCCCTCACCGGCCTGCCGCGCTTCCTCGGCCGCTCCTGCGCCCGCACCTGGTTGCTGTCCATAGCCCGCCGGGTGGTGATCGACCGGTACCGGTCCGCCGCCGCCCGCCCACGCATCGCCGACATCAACGACTGGCAGGCGGTCGCGGAACACCGCCAGCCCAGCGGGCTACCGGGATTCGACGACGGCTTGGCGTTGAGCGAGCTGCTTGACGCACTGGATGGCGAGCGGCGCCAGGCATTCGTTCTCACACAGTTGGTCGGGATGCCGTACGCGGATGCCGCAGCGGTAGTGGGCTGTCCGATCGGCACGGTGCGCTCCAGGGTGGCCCGCGCCCGCGCCGACCTCACCTGCTGGCTGAGGTCCGCCGAGACGTGCGCGGGAGCCCCGCCGGTGGCCACCTCGTGATCAGCGCCGACTCCGGGTGATCACGGTGTCGCCGGTACGCCCTCTTCCCCGGCCTGGGCGGTGACGGCGAGCAGGGAGAACGCAGCCCAACTCGCCGGGCCGCACTGGCCTTTCCCGCATCGCCACGTCAGTACGTCAGCTACGCGACGCGGCCTTGAGGATGTCGAAGTCCCGGGGCCGCGTCGAGCGCCGCCAGATGTAGACGGCCACCGCCATCACGAGAATCAGCCCCGCCAGGATGAGCAACTCGATTCCCTGCACGCTCCACTTGAAGGTCTTGCCGGCCTCGGCCGTCACGATGAGCACCTTGCGGATGCCCGCGATCAGGCCGACGACGAGGAACGGTTCGGCATCCAGGGTCTGGTTTCTGATGGTGTGCCGTACGGTGTGCAGGAGTTCGGCCACGATGAACAGGACCAGGCTGTTGTCCAGAGCGGACAGCACGATCGCCGTCTCGTGGTACGGGCCCCTGATGGCGCTCACGACATCGCCGACGACTCCGATGGTCAGCAGTACGGCGAGCAGTATGAGGAAGGCCGCGACGACCAGATGGATGCCGTCCTCGGCCGCCTGCAGGAAGCTCTGCAGGCGACGGCTCTCGGACCTCCGGGAAGCGGTCGGCACACACAGCATGCTAGGCCCGCGGCCCCTGCCCTGCCCGATGGCTCCTGCGGTCGCACGCTGCGATGACCTGGCGAAGAATGGGGGCGTACGGGCAAATCGACTACGGCAGGCTGTACGCGGCCGTTGTGCAGCCCGCCGGACGGGATGATCCCTGTGACGACCTCGCCCTTCGGGTCCGGCGACCCGTTTTCCGATCTTTTCAACCGCTTCTTCGGTATGAGCCCCTCGGCCTCTCCGCCGGCCGTCCAGCGTGTGCCCATAGGCCGGCTCCTCAGCGATTCCTCGCACGAGCTGCTGGCAGCGGCCGGTGCCCGAGCGGCCGAGGACGGGGCCGATCTCGACACGGTGCACCTGCTGTGGGCCGCCACGCAGCTGCCGGCCTCCCGGCAGCTGCTCGAACATGCCGGGGTGGAGCCCGAGCACCTCGCCCAGAGCCTGGAGCAGACCCTTCCCACCGGCCCCGGTGACGGGGATCCCGCGCTCACCCCGGCCGCGAAGCGTGCCCTGCTCGCCGCCCACGCGCGTTCCCAGGCGGCCGGTGCCTCGTACATCGGCCCGGAGCACCTCCTGGCCGCGCTGACGGACGACCCCGGTGCCGGTCTGGCGGGGACGCTGAGATCCGAGGGTGTGTCGCCCGGTGCGCTGAGCGGCGCCGGACCAGGCGCCCCGGGCGGCGGCCGGGACGCGGCCGGCGGCGGACACAGCGACACCCCGACCCTCGACGAATACGGGCGCGACCTCACCACGGAGGCCCGCAGCGGACGTCTCGATCCCGTCGTCGGCAGGGCGGAGGAGATCGAGCAGACCGTGGAGGTTCTCTCCCGGCGGACCAAGAACAACCCCGTCCTCATTGGCGATCCCGGCGTCGGCAAGACCGCCATCGTCGAGGGGCTGGCACAGCGGATCGTTGCCGAGGAGGTCCCCAAGGCGCTGCGGGACCGCCGCGTCGTGGGCCTCGATCTGGCCGGCCTGGTCGCCGGGTCCAAGTACCGGGGCGAGTTCGAGGAGCGGCTGAAGAAGGTCATCGACGAGGTCACCGCGGCCGACAAGAACGTCATCCTGTTCATCGACGAACTGCACACAGTCGTCGGCGCCGGCAGCGGCGGCGAAGGCGCCATGGACGCCGGGAACATCCTCAAACCGGCGCTCGCCCGCGGAGACCTCTCCGTCGTCGGTGCCACCACCATCGACGAGTACCGCAAGTACATCGAGAAGGACTCCGCCCTCGAACGCCGCTTCCAGCCGGTCATGGTGCCCGAACCCACCGTGGACGAGACCGTGGAGATCCTGCGCGGGCTCCGCGACTCCTACGAGGCCCACCACCAGGTCCGCTTCACCGACGAGGCCCTCGACGCCGCGGCCGCCCTCTCCGACCGCTTCATCACCGACCGTTTCCTGCCCGACAAGGCCATCGACCTCATGGACCAGGCAGGGGCCCGGGTAGGGCTGCGCAGTCTCGACGGCCCGTCCGGGACCGCGGAGTTGGAGGACCGCCTCACCAAGCTGCGGCGGGAGAAGGACGAAGCCGTCAGCACCGAGGACTACGAACGCGCGGGCCGGCTCAAGGAACAGATCCAGCAGGCAGAACAGGAACTCGCCGCCGCCGGGCAGGAACGGGAACAGACCGGGAGCGTCACCGCCGAGGACATCGCCGACGTGCTCTCCGCCCGCACCGGCATCCCCGTCTCCCAGCTCACCCAGACCGAGCGGGAACGGCTCACCAAGCTGGAAGAGGCCCTCCACGAGCGGGTGGTTGGCCAGGACGAGGCGGTCACGGCAGTGGCCCAGGCCGTACGCCGCGGCAGGGCGGGCATGGGTGATCCCGACCGTCCCACCGGCAGCTTCCTCTTCCTCGGCCCCACCGGCGTGGGCAAGACCGAACTGGCCAAAGCGCTCGCGGACCTGCTCTTCGGCGACGTCGACCGGATGGTCCGCTTCGACATGAGCGAGTTCCAGGAGAAACACACCGTCTCCCGGCTCGTCGGGTCCCCGCCCGGCTACGTCGGCTACGAGGAGGCCGGACAGCTCACGGAAGCCGTACGCCGCAAGCCCTACAGCGTCGTCCTGTTCGACGAGGTCGAAAAGGCCCACCCCGACGTCTTCAACCTGCTGCTCCAGGTGCTCGACGACGGTCGGCTCACCGACGCCCAGGGACGCACCGTCGACTTCCGCCACTCCGTGGTCATCATGACGAGCAACATCGCCTCCAAGCGCATCCTGGACCACCACGGCGCGGTCGACGACATCAGGGACGACCTGATGGCCGAACTCCAGGCCCACTTCCGGCCCGAATTCCTCAACCGCATCGACGAGATCATCGTCTTCCACGCCCTCACCCGAGCCGATCTCGTGCACATCGTCGACCTGCTGCTGGAACGCAGCCGACGCAGACTCCACGCCCAGCAGATCGGCCTCGACGTCACCGAGTCCGCCAAGGAATGGCTCGCCAACCGCGGCTACCACCCCGAGTTCGGAGCCCGGCCCCTGCGCCGCACCATCCAGACGGAACTCGACAACCGCCTGTCCAACATGCTGCTCGACGGCAGACTCAATCCGGGCGACACAGTCCTTGCGGACGTCAGAGACGGCGAACTGACACTGCCCCTCCGCGAGGAGGAGGCCGGAGAGGCGGACGAGGAGGCCGCGGAGGGGGGAAATAGCCCCTAGACGATTGGGTCCGATGTTTGTGCTGGCCGCGACCATGGCGAAGGGCGCCCGTTGGCTCGTGTGTGACGACAAACCTGGACGCCCTTCTGGCGGCACTGTACGTGTTCATCGACGACCATGTGGCCCCTTGTCGCCGGATCGGGCGACCCCCGAAACTGACGGACGGCGAACTGCTGTGCCTGGCCGTCGCCCAGGTCTTGCTGGGCTTTCCCTCGGCCCGGCACTGGATCCGCTTCGCCCACGCCCGGCTGGGACACCGCTTTCGCTACCTGCCCCAGCAGTCCGCCTACAACAAGCGCCTGAACGCTGCTGCGGCCGGCGGACAGACGGAGCTGTCGACACAGACGTTCACCGGCCCGACCGCCGAGCTCGACGGCGACTGCGTGCAGCCACTGTTTCGTGCCGATGCTGGAGCGTCGATATCGTTCGCTCAGCCCGCTGACCTGCTCGACGAAGGTTTTCCTCTTGCAGGAGGACCAGTCGCAGAAGAAGCGCCGCACCCGCAGCCTGACCTGCAACATAGGCCCGGTCAGAGGGCGTTCGGCCAGGCGACGCCCATACGAGGAGTGCACACGACGCGCTCTCGCCCAGCACCCCGGACAACGAGGCGCCGGCCCGCATGTCGCGGCCGACACCTCCAAAACGTCCGCAGCGAACGCGACCCGCTCCAACCGCACATCGATCCCGGGGGACAGACAGCACATCTTCGATCGCCTGGATCACCACGAAGCACGAAACCATGATGAAACGGTTCGTCGTACCCGCCGCTGACCTGGGGATTCACGGGTCTGCGGTCAGAGCCTTGAAAACGGCCCAGGGTGCTCTTGGCCCCTCACTCAGTTGTCTGGGGCGAGAACAGCCGCTTGCCGGTCCGGCACGCGGGCCATCGCCGCGTTCGGGAATCCCTTGATCATCACTGGTGTTGAGCCCTGCTGTCAGCACCCGTCGTGTGAAGGGCTTTTCGTGCGCGCCATAAGATCGATCGCTTCGGCACCCCCGACGTCCTCGACATCGTCGATGTGCCCGAGCCCGAACCCAGCCCAGGGACGTACTGATCCGGGTCATTGCTACCAGCATCAATCCCGTTGATGACAAGACGCGAGAGGGAGCCATCGGCGAAGGAACGCCGCCCCTGCCGATGACACTCGGCTGGGACCTGGCCGGCATCGTGGTCGACGGCGGCAGCACCGGGCTGCGCGCCGGTGAACGCGTGATCGCCATGTCGCATCAACTCAGTTCTGGCCGGGGGACCTGGGCCGACCTTGTCTCGCTTCCCGCACACGCGGTCGCCGCCGCGCCGCGGTCGGCCAGTCTGGCCGAGGCCGCCACGTTGCCGCTTCCCGGGCTGACGGCCTGGCAGACGCTGGACTGGTTGGCGGTCAAGGCCGGTGAGCGGCTGCTGATCGCTGGTGCCGCCGGTGCAGTAGGCGGGTTGGCGTTGCAGATCGCGCGGGCACGCGGCGCCAGGGTCGATGCTCTGGTTTCCCGTGATGTGCAGGTCGCCTTCGCCCGCGACCATGGTGCCGACCTCGTCACCACCGACGGCCATGCTCTCGAAGACCGCGGCTACGACGCCGTCTTCGACACCTTCGGGGCTTTCGTGATGGAGGCAGTGGCGGATGGCGGCCGGTACGCGTCGATCGCCACCCAAGCAGGCCCAGTCCCCGACCTGTCGTCCCGCGGTGTGCGCACCACCGTCAACCAGGTGCGCGAGGATGGAGCGGGATTGAACGAGCTGACCAAGCTCGTCGACAGCGGCTCCTTGCAGCTGCGTGTGCACTCCACCTACGGCCTCCAACGGATCCAAGCCGCCCACGCGCGGTTTCTCCAGGGCGGCCTGGCAGAAAAGATCACCGTGGTCTTCTGACCAAGTCTCACGGTCTTCCGACCCTTGATCTCCATACTGCTGCGCTGCCAAGTGCGGGAAGAAGGCCGGCGGATCAGAGGACCCGTCCCTCGTGGTCATCGACGTCCGGTCCGCGGGCGGCCGCCGGGGGCCGAAGGCCACCGGCCGGGCGGGCGTGCGAAGATCTAACGATCGGATACGCGTACTTCGAAGGATGGCTATGTTCGCGATTTCCCTGGGGGACGGGGCCGAGCTGCGGCCTTTGGAGCCGTGGCGGGCCGAGGAGTTCCTCGCGCACATGGACCGGGGCCGTGACTTCATCGGTGCGCACATGGAACTGCCCGACCTCGCCGCAGACTTGGACTCCGCCCGCAGCTATCTCCAGCTTTACGCCGACAAGGCAGCCTCCGACACCGGCCGACTGTATGGCATCTGGCTCGACGGCACCCTTGTGGGTGGCGTCTCCTTCCCGAAATTCGACGCCGCCGCCGGCATCTGCGAGGCAGGCTGCTGGCTGGAGCCTGCCGCCACGGGCCGGGGCCTGGTCGGACGTGCAGCACGGCTGATCATCGACTGGGCATTCAACGAACGCGGCATCCACCGCGTGCAGTGGTTTGTGTCGCCGAACAACACGCCCAGCATCAACGTGGCCAAGCGACTCGGCATGACCTGTGAGGGCGTCCTGCGCGAGACCTACCTCTACCGCGGCGTCCGCCACGACGCCGAGGTCTGGTCGGTGCTGGCGCCGGAGTGGCAAGCCTCGGACAGCTGAGCGGTCCTTTGGTTTGCCGTTTCTCTACGTTCACAGCTGTCGACAATTCGGCACTTGAGCTGCCCGGCGGGTGAGCGGCTCAGGCTTCACGGACGAAAGTCGCGCAGTCCGGACAGTCGTCGAGGTAGCGATGCCGACACTCAACGGTGTGCTGCAGGAAGGCAATTGCCTCCTGTCTCTGAACTACTTCTCCTTCGAGTTCAGCGATCTTCGCCCTCACGACTGCCTGCGCCGCTGATTTCTTCGGCGCCATGGCGGCGGTGACCTCGGGCAACGAGAGCCCAACGCGCCGCAGTTTCGGTACTGTGCGTGCCTGTTCCACTGCGCTGTCGTCGTAGACGCGGTAGCCGTTGCCATCGCGACGCACGGTGAGTGCCCCGACGTGTTCCCAGTGCCGCAGCACGTGGGCTTCGACTCCAAGTCCGGCGGCTACTTCCCCGATGGTCTTCCCGAGGCGCGCCTTGCCTTCATGTCGACCTGAACCCTTAGCGTCTCGATCATGCCTGATGCCACTGACCCCATGGGCCCCCTTGCCGTTCATCGATCCTGGTCACCGGCGCGGCTGGCAACCTCGGCCGTGAGGTCGTTGACCGCCTGCAAGGCCCTGCTCCGACCACCAGCCGCGCACGGGTCGTCGTACACCCCGACCCAGGTACCGGACCCGACGCGCGGCAACTCCATCGGGTCACGGGGATGGTGCACGTTAGCAGGGACGGTCACTGCCACCCGGTCGGCCAGCCGCTCCAGATCGCTCATCTCGTTCTGCCGGTACAGCCGCAGCGTTGCCACGGCCAGCGGCACCGAGAACAGCACCACCGCGCACACCACCGCGACGACGACTGCCTGGAGGATGCCGCGGCGCATGGTCAGCCCTCCCTGGGCGGGTCGAGCCGGTAGCCGAAGTGCCGCAGAGTCGTGATCCGTACCTGGTCACCCAGCTTGCGGCGCAGCACTGCCACATGGACGTCGAGCGTCTTGGTGGAAACCGAACCAGTTCTCGTCCCACACGTCGCTCATCAGCTCCTCCCGGCTCACCGCACGACCGGCGGAAGCGGCCAGCCGGACCAGCAGGTCGAACTCCTTGGGCCGCAGCTCCACCTCGCCCGCCGGGGTGAGGCAGCGTCGGGCCGCGCGGTCGATCAGCAAGCTGCCGTGCCGGATCCGGCCGGCGCCGCCTGTCCTCCCTGGTTCGGCACGCCGCAGATGGGCGACGATCCGGGCCTGCAGCTCGGCGAGGCGGAACGGCTTGGTCAGATAGTCGTCCGAACCCGATTCCAGCGCCTGGATCACATCCATCTCGCCGGTGCGGGCTGTCAGGGCAACGATCACGGCACCCCGCAGACGCTCCCGCAGGCTCCGGCACAGCTCGAATCCGTCCGCGTCCGGCAGCCCGAGGTCCAGCAACACCAGCTCGGCGGGCCCTCGTCCGGCACGCGCCAGCGTTGCCGCGCCATCAGGGCACCACTCACAGTCATGGCCCTGGGCGCGCAGCATCGCCGCGAGCCTGCGTCCGATGGCGTCATCGTCCTCGACGATCACGATCCGTGCCACGTCCTCACGCTAGCCGTGGACACGGCCCCGTACGACCGGGTGGTGGTGGGAGAGTCGGCCAGGGGCAGGTACAAGACGGCGAAGCCGGGTGTGGCGGAGGACCTGCTCAGGATGCGTTCAGGTTGCGGATGGCACGGTCGGGCACCATGACTACTGATATCCCTGGGGCCGTCGAGGCCCATGAGCCACCGGGCGCTGGCCCCGCCGGCGTCGGCCGTCGTATCCGCTGGAACAAGGTTCCCGAAGTCACCGTGTACTTCTGGGTAATCAAAGTCCTGTGCACCACCGTCGGCGAGACCGCGGCGGACCTGCTGAACGAGAAGCTGGGTTTGGGCCTGACGGGTGTGTCGTTGCTGATGAGCGTGCTGCTCATCGCGGTACTGGTGGCCCAGTTCCGTACCGCCGCCTACCGCGCCGGTGTCTACTGGCTCGCCGTGGCCCTGATCAGCGTCGTGGGCACCCTGGTCAGCGACAACCTCACCGACAACCTGGGCGTACCGCTGGAGACGAGCACGGTGGCCTTCGCAGTCGCCCTCGTGGTGGTGTTCGTCGCCTGGTACCGCAGCGAGCGGACGCTGTCGATCCACCATGTCGACACCACTCGTCGCGAGTCCTTCTACTGGCTCGCCGTCCTGTTCACCTTCGCTCTGGGGACCGCCGCCGGCGACCTGGTCGCCGAGCGGATGGACCTTGGCTACTGGATCTCCGCCGGGCTGTTCGCCCTGGCCATCGCCGCGGTCGCGGTGGCGCACTTCGCCCTCGGCCTGGATGCGGTGTGGAGCTTCTGGGTCGCCTACATCCTGACCCGCCCGCTGGGCGCGTCGATCGGCGACTACCTCTCCCAGCCCACCGCCGACGGCGGCCTCGGGCTGGGCACCGTGATCACCAGCGTGCTTTTCCTGGCGGTCATTCTCGGCCTGGTGGTGTTCCTGACGGTGACCCGGCGGGATGTGAGCGAGTCGGAGCGGCTCGCTCCGCAGGTCGGCTGACCAGCGGATTCGCCCGGGTGGGGTGCCGGTTCCTCCGTGTGAGGGGCCGGTTCCGCCGTCCGGGGCGGCTTCATGGGCGATCGTGCGCGTTCAGGGTGCGTCCGGCAGCCCCGGACTCGAAGACGCAAGCGGCACCCTGCTCGTCACGGGCGTGCTCGCCGTACTCGTCGCCCTCATGTGGGTGCCGGCCGTGTCGAACGTGCTGCTGTTCCGGATCGCGTTCGTCCTCACTCGCCCCCTCGGGGCCGCGGCTGGCGGCTTCCTCACCAAGCCCCTCGCCAAGGGCGGCCTGGACCTCGGGACGGCGGGCTCGTTCGGGGCTGTGCTCCTTGCTGTCCTGATCGTCCTCATGGGGCACGCACATGCGCAGGAGCGCAAGACTGCCGTCCCCGGGGACGAGGTCCGGACCGGCGTTTCCTGAACACCGCCGAGGTTCCCGGACGGGATCGGCCAGTCCATCAGCCGGCCGGCAGGCTGACCACGAAGCCCGCCCCGGGTGTGTGACCGGCGTTGTAGGTGACCTCACCCCCGGCGGAGCGGGCCAGGCGTCGCGCGAGCGGCAGTCCCAGGCCCGCTCCGCCGTGTCCGTCATCGGGGTCGGCGCGCCTGCCCGGCTGGAACAGCTCCGCGACGAAGGAGGCCGGGACACCGGGCCCGTCGTCGTCGACCTCCACACGTATCCCCTCCGGCTCCTGCGAGACCCGGAGGCCGACGACGGTGCGGGCGTAGCGCACCGCGTTGTCGACGAGCGGGCTGACGATGCGGTGCAGCAGCGTGGCGGGTACCCCGGCCACCAGCGCGTCCGGGCCGGTGACCGTGACGGCGGGCTTCCCGGCGGCAGTCAGGCGGTCCGTGAGTCGCCGCAGTTCGGCCATGACATCGGCCGTACCCGGAACGGTGTGTGCGGTGGCGCGTGCATCGTCGAGCAGGGTGTCGCAGATCGTGCGCATCGACTCGGCGGCGTCGGCGATGGACGCATGAGTGGTGCGGATCTCAGCGGTGGAGCGGGGACGTGCCTGCCACCAGTCGAGTTCGGCGGTGATCCGCGCCAGGGGATTGCGCAGCTCGTGGGACAGCTCCCGGGTGAGTTGTTGTTCATGACGCAGGACGGCACGGATCCGGTCCAGGAGCTCATCCAAGGAGGACCCGAGCCGTGCGAGCTCGACGGGGCGGCCCATGCCGCCGAAGCGTTGGTCGGAGGCGACCACGCTCCACAGGGTGGCTTGTTCGGTCATTGCCCCGACGGGACGCAAGGCGCGCCCCACCGCCAGCCGGGTAAGGACATAGGTGCACGCCAGGACGGCGCCGTCCAGGGCGAGGGAGGCGAACAGCAGGGTGTCGGCCGATGCGCGGTAAGGAGCGAGGTCCATGGCGGTGACGACGGCTGCAAGCGGGGTTCCTGCCCGTGCTGCGCCCACGGGTACGGTGCACAGCCGTATGGGGCCGTCGGCCTCCAGGTCGGCACACCGTTTGTCGCCGTGGGTGGCGAGCCGGGCGGCGGTGCGGGTGACCGCGGCGCCGGCCGGTGCGGAGGCGGGGTGCTCCAGGAGCCTGGTGCCGGCGTAGATCCACACGTTGGTGTCGAGGAGCGCGTCGTCCGGGGTCTCCAGGACCCGTACCGGGGCATGGCTGGTGTCGACGGTCGCGGCCACGCCGGCGGCCCGGGTGCGCAGCTCGTCGTCCGCCTGCTGCTGGAGGTGCTGGCGGACGACCGCGTTGAACACCACCGTCAGGATCACCATCACCAGCGCGGCGGTGGCGACCGCCACCAGGGACAGCCGGCCGCGCAGGGTGCGGGGGCGGCAGCGGGAGGCAAGGGCGAAGAGGGCAGGCGCGGCGGACTTCATGACAGACGGTGCCCCACCCCGCGGGCGGTGCTGATCGTCAGGGTGCTGCCCGCCTCCCGGATCTTGCGCCGCAGGCGGCTCAGATACTGGTCGAGCGTGTTGTCGCTGACCTGCGCGCCTTCCGGCCAGCCGGCTCTGACGAGCTCCCGTCTGCGGACCACCGCCCCCAGGCCGGCCATCAGCGCGGCCAGCAGTCGGAACTCGGTGGGTGTCAGAGCCACCTCGACGCCCCGTACAGACAGGCTGTGCTGAATTGGATCCAGGACCAGGTCGCCGGTGGCGGTGGTGGTGCCGGCGGCGGACTCCGACCGTTTGAGGGCGGCGCGCAGCCGAGCGGTGAGCTCGGCGAGGTGGAACGGCTTGGGGAGGTAGTCGTCACCTCCTGCGGAGAACCCGCTCAGGCGGTCGCTGAGCCCGTGGTGTGCGGTCAGGAAGACCACAGGGCGGAGGAATCCCTGCGCGCGCATCGCCTGGCAGACATCCCGTCCGTCCGCATCGGGCAGCCCGACGTCCAGCACCACCGCATCGACCGCACCCCCAACGAGCCGCAGGGCGGTGCCACCGTCCTGGGCGGCCGTCGTCCCGAACCCCTCGTCGCGCAGGCCACGCACCAGCACGTCCCGCAGAGCGTGGTCGTCCTCGACGACCAAGATGGTGGTGGGATGCAACGTGGGTCACCTCACAGGCCCGGGTCTCGAACCCAGGGGTTCTCCGCGCCACGCGCTCGACGGAAGAGGGGCACCGAGCACGGACGGCATTGAGCGACTACATACACGTAGACGGCCTGCGCCACTGTAGACGATGAAGGTAAGGCGGAAGTTCACCAGCGGGGGAAGCACGGGCCGTCCTGGTGGCGGAGCTCCACCCGGCCTCGCCCGGCCGCGGCCTCGACGAGCTGGCAACATCCTCGGCGCCCTGCCCCGAATCCTGGACACCTGCCAGGACAACGGCTGGCAGATCGGCCCGCCGGGCGACCACGGCATACCAACTATCGGCCGCGCTTCCGACCTCTCAGGTCAATACACCTGCCAGGACGTTACGAAGCGCCGACGGCGTCCAGACAAGGAGGTGGAGGTCGTGGGCGGCTTCGGCAGTGGACAAGATTGCGACGGTGAGGACTGCCACGGCGGCCATGAGCGCGGGATGGCGGTCGAGGGGCGGGCCGAGAAGCGCGGCAACGCGGCGCGGGACCGGGCCCGCGGTGAGCAGCGGGTTGTGGCGGCCGAGGATGCCGAGGGCGCCGCCCGGGACGCCGGTGCCCGCGGACGGGCTTCGGTTTCTTGGCCTGGCGCTGTCCGTCCCCTCTCCGTTTGCTGGCGCTGTGTTCACCTACCGCTGCGTAGCGTTGTCGAGGTGTGAGGAGCTGAGGTCATGGGGGTGCGCGGCGGCCTTGGCGCGGATGACGCATGCCCGACGCCACCGACTCGAAGGGACACATGATGCGGGATCTCCGTCCGTCCATGCAGCACGACGATCCGCCCCAGGGGGTGGTCGATGAAGTACGAGCAGCCCGCTCTGAGTTGGCGGGTCCGTTCTTACGCTCCCTGCCTGGGGCGCAGGCCACGGTGCTGGGCCGTCTGTGGGGGGCGTTCGCCCGGGAGCCACTGCCGGGAATCACCCGCCGGCGCCGCGCGGGGGGCACCGTGACCGTCTTCCTGGAGGACGGTGGGCGTCTGGTGGGTGATGCGGCCTGTGCCGAGAGGTTCGCCGAGGCGCCGTCCGGCTTCGCCGTGGAAACGCCCGCGGGACCGGTATCGGATCCGGTGCGGCTCCTTGCCACGC
The DNA here is from genome assembly GCF_000720175.1 of Streptomyces sp. NRRL S-337. GTDB lineage: Bacteria > Actinomycetota > Actinomycetes > Streptomycetales > Streptomycetaceae > Streptomyces > Streptomyces siderophoricus. The sequence continues at coordinate 55,529 of NZ_JOIX01000017.1, read as the reverse complement.
TGGGACTGTGCACCCCGGCGAGCCGCACACTGGGTGCGGAGCTGGCCAACAGCGTGGCCAACCTGGCCCTGGCCCGGGCCGCCGCCGATGACCGCCCGCTTGTGGTGCGCGACAGTGTGGATGCCGAGCAGGCCGTGGTCGACGGCCACCCCCAGCACCCGTGCTGCCGGACCCGTACCGGCATGTCGGCCGCCGAGGTCCTGGCCTACGCGCCCGAGCACCGGCCTGTGATCGATGTGCCCTTGTTGGCCGTTCCCGCCTGCCGGTGGCAGGAAGCCGGTGCGTGGCCCAGGGAACTGCGCGACGGCGACACGGTGCTGGTGCCGCTGCATCCCTGGCAGAGCGAGCATGTCCGCCCGCGGTTCGAGGGCCTGTCCTTGTCCGGCAGATCGGTCAGGGCGCGTCCGCTGATGTCCCTGCGCACCCTCGCCCCGCTGGGTGCGCTGCCGAACTGCCATGTCAAGACGTCGCTGGACGTGCAGGTGACGAACTACCGGCGCACCATCGCTCCGGCAGAGGTCGCCGATGGTCCCGTACTGTCCGACCTCGTGGCGGCGGTTGTCGACAAGTCCGGCCACGCGGACCGGCTGAGCGTGCTGCGGGAACTGGGGGGCGGGGCCGTGCGCGTGGGCGGGCAGCCGTGCCCGAGTCTGGCCGCGATGGTGCGGGAGTCGGCCGACCGGTATACGGGCCCGGGCGAGATCGCCGTTCCCCTGACCGCCGTATACGCCACCGACGCCGCCCTGATCGCCGGTGATCCGGTGGGCTGGCTCGGGGAGTTCGCGGAACTGGTGCTGCCGCCCGCGCTGACCCTGCTGTCCATGGGCGTCGCGCTGGAGGCGCACGGCCAGAACACCCTGATGGTGCTGCGGCAGGGCCGCCCGGTGCGCGTGCTGTACCGGGACCTGGACGGCGTGCGGGTGAGCGGACGGCGGCTGGCCGCGTGCGGTTTCGAACTGCCGCCACTTGCCGGGAGCCGTGCGGGGGAGGACGTGTTCGCGCTGCGGGCCAAGCTGTTCGGCGCGCTGCTGAGTGGCGTGTTCGGTGAGCTGGTGGCGGTACTGGCTCGACGGCGCGGAGCCGACCCGGATGCCCTGTGGGCCGTGGTCGCCGGTGTCGCCCGGGAGGTCTTCGGCGCATTGCGGGCCGAGGACGGCGACGAGGAAGCCTTCTTTGCCGCTACCTGGCCACTGAAGGCCACCACCGCGATGCGGCTCGCCGCCACCCCCGGCAAGGCACAGTGGGTGGCCGTGCCGAACCCGGTGACCGCCCACCGCGGCAGCACACGGGCGGCGGTCCGGCGATGACCCCTCCAACACTCGGCACGCCGGCCGCCGTCACCACCGATACCGCCACCGATACCGCCACCGCTACCGACACCGATGGCTGCACCGCGGACACAGTGACCGCTCACACCCTGCTCAACTGCCTCGTCCGCGAGGTCTCCGGCCCCGAACACCAGGCAACCGTCGCCGGCGGGCACCTGCTGGTGCGCCTGCCCCGGCGCGGAGTGCTGCTGCGGGTGGCACTGCGCCGGCTCTCGCTGATCGGCGCACACCGCTTCCGCGGACTGCCTGAGCGCCACGAAGACGCCTCCTGGTCCCCACTCGGCTCGGCCGCGCTGGCCGATCTGATCCGCGAGGAACTCGCCTTGCGCACCGGCACGGACAACGAGGAGTTCACTGCCCAGGTCGCCGCCAGCCGTACCACCATCCGCACCGTGCTGCACGCCCGGCTCAGTCACCAGCCGTCTTCCGACACCTACCTCGCCTCCGAGCAATCCCTCGTCTACGGGCACCGCTTCCACCCCACCCCCAAGTCCCGTACCGGAGACCCGCGTGAGTGGCTGGAGCACGGGCCGGAGACCGGCGCGCGGTTCCCGCTGCGCTACCTCGCCGCACGCCCTGAACTGCTGCGAGCCGAAGGCGACTCCGCTGCCCTGGACGGCCTGGGGCCGGACCGGCCGGACCGCGTCGTCCTGCCCGTCCACCCCTGGCAGTACAGGATGCTGTCCGGCCACAGTGCCCTGCGTGCCGCGCTCGCCCGCGGCGACGTGCACGATCTCGGTACCGGCGGTCCCCTGGTGGCGCCGACGGCATCGGTGCGCACCGTGTACGAACCGGGCGCGGACGTGTTCCTGAAGTTCAGTCTGAACGTGCGCCTGACCAACTGCGTGCGGAAGAACTCCGCCTACGAACTGTCCGGGGCCGTCGTCCTGAACGACGTCGTCCGGCCGGTGTTCGCGGCGCTGCGTGAGCGGTACCCGGGATGCGCCCTCCTGGGCGAGCCGGGATACCGCAGTGTCGACCTCGACGGCAGCCGCGACCTCCACGAAGGGTTCGGGGTGATCGTGCGCGAGGGCTTCGGCCGGCACCTGCCGCCCGGCGTCACCCCGCTGCTGGCCGCCGCCGTTGCCGACGAGTATCCCAACAGCCCGGCGCACATCTCCCGCCTCCTCGCCCGCCGGGGCACCGACCCGCTCGACTGGTGGGACACCTACCTCGGGCTGCTGCTGCCGCCGGTCCTGGCCGCGTACTTCGAGCACGGCGTCGTCCTGGAGCCGCATCTGCAGAACGTGCTAGTCGGCGTGCGCGCGGACGGCATGCCGACGCACGTCCTCTTCCGCGACCTGGAAGGCACCAAGCTCGTCCCCGAACGCCACGACCGGACGTTGGCCGCGCTGGACGAGGAGGTACGCGGTCCGCTGACCTACAGCGCCGCACGCGGCTGGGACCGTGTCGCGTACTGCCTGCTGGTCAACCACGTCGCGGAGATGGTCGGCGCGCTGGCCGACACCGCACCCGCGCTGGAGGCAGCCCTGTGGGGGATGGTCCACGACCACATCGCGGCCTACGGGGCCGACGCGGGCAACCCACCCCGGCTCAGGGCCCTGCTGTCCGGGGTGCCGTTGCCCGCCAAGGCAAACCTCCTGCTGCGCTGGGCCCGCCAGGCCGACCGGCATGCCACCTATGTACCGCTGCCCAGCCCCCTCTCCGACGACTTCCCCCGGCAGGTGACGCCATGAAGCCATACCTGGAGGATCACCTGCGTCACCTGGCCGAGGACGAACTCCCCGTGTACGTCCACGACTTGTCCGGCCTGCGTCGGCACGCTCAGGCGATCCGGGATGCGCTGCCCGAGCGGGTGGAGTTGTTCTACGCGGCCAAGGCGAATCCCGATCCCCGGCTGCTGGAGGTCCTGCGGGACGTCGTCGACGGCTTCGAGGTCGCCTCGGGCGGCGAGCTCCGGCATACCCGAAAGGTACTGCCCCGGGCCCACCTCGCCTTCGGCGGACCGGGCAAAACGGCAGCCGAACTGGCACAGGCCCTGGAACTCGGGGTGGAAAGGCTGCACGTGGAGAGCGAGCACGAACTGCGGATGCTCTGCGCGCTCGCCGCGGACCGCCCCGTGGAGGTGCTCCTGCGGGTCAATCTGCCCATCAGCCTGGGCGACGTGCCGCTGGCGATGGGAGGAAGACCCAGCCCCTTCGGCATCGATCCCTCCCACCTCGACGCCTGCCTGCGGCTCCTCGCCGCTCACCCCGGCATCCAACTGCGGGGCGTGCACGCCCACCTGGCCTCCGGACTGGACGCCACGGAACAGCTACGCGTCACCGAGCACGTTCTCGTCTGGGCCGCACAGTGGGCCCGGGCCCGGGGCATCCGGCTGAGCGAAGTCAACGTCGGGGGAGGAATGGGCGTGGACTACGCCGACCCGGGCTGCCTGTTCGACTGGCAGGTCTTCGGCACCGGGTTGCACCGCCTCCTGGACGGCCACCCCGGACTGACGGTGCGCATCGAACCGGGCCGGTCGGTGAGTGCGTACTGCGGCTGGTACGTGACACGGGTACTCGACGTCAAGCACAGCCAGGGTGAGGCGTTCGCCGTGCTGGCCGGCGGCACCCACCATCTGCGCACCCCGGCTGCCAAGAGCCACAACCAGCCCTTTGAGGTCGTGGCCACCGATGACTGGCCGTGGCCGTGGGCGCGGCCGGCCGCCGCAGGGGAGCCGGTGACGCTGGTGGGGCAGTTGTGCACGCCGAAGGACGTCCTCGCCCGGCGGGTACCCGTCGAGCGGCTGCGGGCGGGCGACCGCGTGGCGTTCGCGGTGGCCGGAGCGTACGCGTGGAACATCTCCCACCACGACTTCCTCATGCACCCGGCGCCCGGTTTCCACTACCTGGACGCCGCGTCCCCGGATCTCGTGCGTCCGAGCGCCGAGGCTTCCCCGTCCGCCGTACACGCCCAGCCCTCCAGGGGAGGCCGCCTTGCCCAGCGCCGCGGCTGACGCCCCGGAGACGGCGGCGCCACCCCCTGATCGACCTGCTCCGCATGCCCTGCGCGTCCGCGCCTTCCGCCGGTACGTGATCGGACAGCTGGTGTCGAACACCGGAACGTGGATGCACCGGGCGGCGCAGGACTGGCTGGTCCTCCAGCTCACCGGGCACAGCGGAACCGCCGTCGGCATCGTGACCGCTCTGCAGTTCCTCCCCCAGAGTCTGCTCGGTCTGTGGGGAGGCGTCATCGCCGACCGGTACCCCAAACGCACTCTGCTGCTCACCACCCAGAGCCTCATGGCCGGCCAGGCTCTGCTCCTGGGAATGCTGACGCTCGGCGACACCGTGCGCCTCTGGCACGTCTACGCCCTGGCTGTGGCCCTTGGGGTGGCCACCGCGCTGGACGGGCCGGCGCGCAACGCCTTCATCGGCGAGTTGGTCGGCCGCGAACGGCTGCCCAGCGCCGTCAGCGTGAACGCAGCACAGTTCAACGCTGCCCGCGTCCTCGGCCCGGCCGCCGCCGGGGTGACCATCGCCGCCCTCGGCAGCGGCTGGGTCTTCCTGCTGAACGCCGTGTCGTACGCGGCGGTCCTCACCGGGCTGGCAACGATGCGGACCGGTGACCTGGGCCTCGCCTCCGCTCCCCGCCGCGCGGCGAAGGACATACGGCTGACCGACGCACTGCGCCACATTCGCACGACTCCCACGCTGCGCCGCACGATCCTCCTGACCGCCGTCATCGGCACGTTCGGCCTGAACTTCCAGGTGACGGTCTCCCTCATGGCCACCACCGAATTCCACACCGGCGCGGCGGCCTTCGGCGCGCTGTCCTCCGCCTATGCCGCGGGCAGCCTCTTCGGGGCCCTGCGGGGCGCGGGCCGCCGCCGACCGCCCTCGCTGCGGTTGCTCGTGGGGTGGGCCGCAACGTTCGGTCTGCTCGAGGCCGCGACCGGCGTGATGCCCACTCCCGTCGCGTGTGCCGTGGTGCTGGTGCCGACCGGTGCCGCCGCCGTCCTGGTGACCACCATGGCGAACACGCTCGCCCAGCTCACCACCGACCCGGACATGCGCGGGCGCGTCCTGTCCGTTTACTTCCTCGTCCTCCTCGGGGGCACCCCTCTCGGTGCCCTTCTGATCGGCTGGATCGCCCAGGCCTTCGGCGCCCGCTACGGCCTCCTCCTCGGCGGCACGGCCAGCCTGCTGGCCGCCGGCGCCGTCGCCGCGGCGACCCGGGCATCCGCTCACCCGAATGGGGAAGACTCCCGTGATCCGGTCACCGCAGGTCTCCGGGATGTGTGACCCTGCCGCCATGCGGGTGCTGCTCATCGAGGACGACAACGCCATCGCCGAGCCCCTGGCCGAGGGCCTGGGCCGCTACGGCTTCGCGATCGACCGTGTCGGCACCGGAGCGGCCGCCCTCGCCGCGCCGGTGCCCGACATGGTCCTGCTCGACCTCGGGCTGCCCGACATGGACGGCATCGACGTCTGCCGTACGCTGCGCAGCCGCTCCCGCGTACCCATCATCATGATCACCGCCCGGGGTGACGAGACGGACCGCGTCGTCGGGCTCGAACTCGGCGCCGACGACTACCTCTCCAAACCCTTCGGGCTCAGGGAACTCGTCGCCCGCATGCGCGCCGTCACCCGCCGAGCCCGGCCGACCGACACGATCTCCCCCGGTATGTCCTCCGGCGGCGGGACGGGGCCTACCGGCAGCACACCCCAGTGCGTCGGAGACCTCCTCATCGACCGGCGGACCAGAAAAGTCCATGTCGCAGGGGTGCACGTCGCGCTCGCCCCCAAGGAGTTCGACCTTCTCGCCCTCCTTGCCGAGGACCCCGGCGCCGTCTACTCGCGCCAGCACATCCTCGACACCGTCTGGGATCCCAACTACTTCGGCCCCACCAAGACCCTCGACGTCCACATCGCCGCCCTGCGCCGCAAACTGGGCAGCCCCACCTGGATCGAGACCGTCCGCGGAGTTGGCTTCCGGCTGACCGTATCCTCCGGCGGAGGCGAAGACCGCCGGTGATCCGCCGGGTCCTGCTCAGCTATCTCACGCTCACCTTGCTCGTCCTGCTGACCCTGGAGATTCCCTTCGGGATTCTCTACGCCCGCAGCCAGACCGCCGCACTCACCACCACCCTCGAACGCGACGCCGTCGTCCTGGCCGAACTCGCCGAGGAAGACATCGAGAACGCGGACACCCGCGCGCTGCCCCACCTGCTGAACGGCTACACCCGACACAACGACACCCAGGCCGTCGTCGTCGACCGTCACGGCACCGTCCTCGCCACCACCCCGACGGCCACGCCCGCGCCCTCACGGAATCTGGCCGGCGCACCGGACATCATCGCCGCACTGCACAACCACCCCACCAGCGGCATCAGACACCACTCCCGCTCCGGCGACGAAGCTCGCTACGTGACCGTGCCCGCCGCCTCCGGACCCACCGTCCGCGGAGCCGTCCGGATCAGCGCCCCCACCCGTGGCACCACGGCACGCATCCACACTGCCTGGGCCCTGCTGGCCGGCGCCGGACTCGCCGTCCTCGCCGCCATGACCGCGATAGGACTCACCCTCGCCCGTTGGACCACCCGGCCCGTACGCGAACTCGAACACGCCACCGCCCAGCTCGCCGACGGCACGCTGACCGAACCACCCGCAGCCGACATCGGACCGCTCGAACTCCGCCGCCTCGCCACCACCTTCAACCACACCGCCACCCGCCTGCAGCACCTCCTCCGCGCCCAGCACCGATTCGCCGCCGACGCCTCCCACCAGCTCAAAACCCCCCTGACCGCACTCCGCCTCCGCCTGGAGAACCTCGAACCCGACATCCACGCCGACGCCCGGCACCACCTCGACCACGCCATCGCCGAAACCGACCGCCTCGTCCGCATGGTCCACGGCCTCCTCGCCCTCGCGCGCCTGGAAGAAGACGACACCGCCCCCACCCCCGTAGACGCCGACGCCGTCCTCAACGACCGGGTCGGGACCTGGTCCGCCTTCGCCACCGACCAGGACGTCACCCTCCGCCTCACCGGCGAACCTGCCGGCCATGTCCAGGCCGTTCCCGGAGCGCTGGAACAAATCCTCGACAACCTCCTGGCCAACGCGCTGCGCGTCACACCCCCCGGAAGGACCGTCACCCTCCACCGCACCTCGACCCGGGCCCCACGCCACCGCACAACCTCACCCGTGGAGCTCCACATCATCGACCAAGGCCCCGGCATGACAGCCACCGAGCGCGAACGCGCCTTCGACCGCTTCTGGCGCGCGCCCAACACCTCCCCCGGCGGCACCGGGCTCGGCTTGACGATTGCCCGCCAACTCGCCCAGGTCAGCGGCGGAGCCATCGAACTCCACCCTCACCCCACCGGTGGCCTCGACGCAGTAATCCACCTGCGCCCCGCCCCACGGCCAGACCGCGTCTCACATCACCGGTGAAGCATGCGGATCTGCCCCGGCACGAAGCCTAAGAGCGCATCTGATCCAGAGAGCGGGTAGTTCGGGATGATTTTTTGACCGACGGCCTTGGCTGTCGTTGCTCGGTGTGTGAGTGCTCGTCGTACGTACCGCAGTGACGTGTCCGATGCCCGCTGGGCCTTGATCGAGTCGATCTTCGCCGCCTGGCGGGAGAAACGCACGGGACCTGGCACGGCAGCCCGGGTGCATGAGCTGCGGGAGATCGTGAACGCGATCCTCTATGTCAACCGCACCGGCATCCCATTGGGAGTACCTGCCGCACGACTTACCGCCCTACAAGGCCGTGTACAAGACCGTGTACGACTACTACGCCAAGTGGGAAGCGGACGGCACCACTGAGCTGGTCCACAACTTGCTACGGGACAAGACCCGCCGGACCCACGGCCGCAGCACGGAGCCGACCGCGGCCGTGGTGGACGCGCAGAGGGTGAAGACCTCGGGCAACGTCGCCGAGATCAGTCAGGGCATCGACGTGGCAAGAAGCTCAAAGGACGCAAGCGGCACCTGATCAGCGGCACCCTGGGCCTGGCCTTGGCCGTCCTCGTTACCGCCGCCTCGGTCCACGACTCCGCCGGCGGCAAGCAACGCTCACGTCCGGCAGTCAGCCCGGCGCACGCGAACACCGCCACCGCGGCTGCCGCCAACGCCCACCCCGGCAGCGCCGGACCGGACATCACGGCATGCCCCGCCGCGGACAGCACGACGCAGACCGCGGCCCGGACATATCGCAGTGCACGGTGAGAGGCATGACGCCGACATCATGACTAGGATCCTCACCCGTTTCGGACAGGGGGTGGCTCAATACCGACCAGGTGCACGGAGAGGATCACCCTGAGCGCCCCCCTGATCTGTGCGACGACTGCTTCGCTGCCCGCATCCACACTCGACGCCGGCCCTCCGCGCCCGCGCCCCGTCGGTCCGCTGGGCTTCCGGACCGTGCTCGGTCAACCTTTGGGCCCCGCGCTGTTGGCCCCTCTGCTGGCCAGGTGGCCCGGCGTGGTGGGCCCGGCGGGGACCGGGGTTGTGCGGCCTGTTGTCTCGTGCGCGTCGGGGCAGCGCCCCGCTCCCGCCCCCAGCCGTCTCGTGGTCGCCATGAGTGAGATGGTGAAGGGATGCCTCGGATCGGTGAGGAGCTGCCGTGCCGGGCCCTGTTCGACGACCTCTCCTGCGTCGAGAACGGCGATGCGGTGAGCCAGGGCCGCGGTGGCCAGGTCGTGGGTGATCAGGATCAGGGAGAGGTCTTCGCGGTCGCGGAGCAGTGCCGTGAGGGTGTCGAGGATGCCGCGGCGGGTGACGGTGTCCAGGCCGGAGGTGATCTCGTCGCAGATGAGGACGCGGGGGCGGGCGAGCAGGGCGCGTGCGAGGGCGGCGCGCTGGAGTTCGCCGCCGGACAGCTGGCCGGGGCGTCGGTGGGCGAGTTGTTCGGGGAGGCCGAGGTGGGTGAGAGCGGCCAGGGCCTCGGCTTGTGCGGTGCCATGGTCGGCGGCGCGCAGACGTATCGCGGTGCGCGCGACCTGGTCGAGGACGGTGCGGTGTTCGTCGAAGGCGGCGCGTGCGTCCTGGAAGACGTACTGCACGGCCGCCAGCTGCGCTCGGCTGCGGTGGCGCAGGCTGCGCGGCAGGGGAGTGCCGTCGAGGAGGGTCTCTTCGTCGTGCTCGCGGTGAAGGCCGGCCAGGCAGCGGGCGAGAGTGGTCTTGCCGCTGCCGGAGCGGCCGACCATGGCCAGGCATTCGCCCGGGCGGAGGTCGAGCTCGGGGGCCCGTAGGACCACGGTCGTGCCGCGTGTGCCGTTGCGGTGGCGGGCGGTGAGGTTGCGTACGCGGAGGACGGCCTCTCGGGTCGCGGTCTCCGCGGCGGTGTCGGGATCAGCGAACGTGGGCTGTTCGTCCAGTAGTTGGCGGGTGTACTCGTGTCGGGGCGCGAGCCACAGGCGCTCTGCCGGAGCCGACTCCACGACCCGGCCCTCCCGCATGACGATCACCTCGTCGGCGAGGGCACGCACCACGTCGAGGTCGTGGCTGAGCAGGACGACGGCGATGCCGCGTGCCGCCACGGCCGCGAGCTGGTCGACGATGCGGCTCTTGGTCAGGGGGTCCTGTCCGGTGGTGGGCTCGTCGGCGACGATGACACGGGCGCCGAGCAGAAGGGCCTGGGCGAGCACGACGCGTTGCTGTTGGCCGCCGGAGAGCTGGTGGGGGTAGCGCCGCAGCAGGGTTTCGGCGTCCGGGAGTTGGGCTTCGGTGAGGGCCTGCAGGACGCGTTCGCGGGCTGCCGCTCGGCGTTCGGCACGGGGGAGGTGGCGTACCTGCGCGCGGGCGATGTCGGTCAGGAGGGCGGCGATCCGGCGGGCGGGGTTGAGGACGGCCGCCGGGTGCTGCGGGATGTAGCCGACCAGGCCGTCGGCGACCAGCTGGAGGTTGCCGGTCACCTGGGCGCCGGGCGGGTACTCGCCGAGCAGGGCGAGGCCCGTGGTGGTCTTGCCGCTGCCGGAGGCGCCGACCAGGGCGGTGACCTTGCCGGGCCGGGCGCGCAGGGTCACTCCGTCGACGATCGCCCTGCCGCCGACCACGACGCGCAGATCGCGGACCTCCGTCACAGGAGCGGTGATGCCTGGGTCGGGAGAGGCGCCTGGCGCACCCGTTCGCTCCGTCATGTCGTTCTCCTGGTTCACGGACGTACGTCACTCCCTGCTCGGCTCCGAAGGGTTTTGGTCGTTGCGTTCCGGCGTCCTGCACCCCGGGCCCGGGCGTGCCCGGGGCCGTCGTCCAGCGCGGCGTCGAAGAGCAGGTTGGTGCCCATCGTCAGGGCCACGATCAGCAGGGCGGGAACGACCACGGCCCATGGCTGGACGAACAGGCCGATGCGGTTGCGGTCGACCATGACCGCCCAGTCGGCGGCGTCCGGCGCGACGCCGACGCCGAGGAAGGCGGCCGTGGCGACCAGGTACAGCACACCGGTGAGCCGGGTTCCGACGTCGGCGACCAGCGTGCGCAGCATGGCGCGGGCGACGTAGCCGACGGCCATGCGCCACCACGTTTCGCCCTGCATGCGCAGCGCCTCCACCACGGGGCGTGCCGCGGCTTCCGCGGCGGCGGCACGCACGATGCGGGCCGCGTCCGGCACGTTGACCAGCGCGACCATCAGCGCGAGTCCGACAGGACCGGGTGTGAACACGGACGCCACCAGCAGGATCAGAAGGAGTGACGGCACGGCGAGCAGCACGTCCAGGGGCCGCATCAGCAGTTCTTCCAGCCAGCGGCGGTGGGTGAGCGCGCCGAGGAGGCCGACCGGGAGGGCGACCAGGTAGCAGAGCGCGGTGGCGGCCAGGGCGGTGACGACGACCGGACGGCCGCCGTGCAGCACCTGCTGCCACACGTCCCGCCCCACGAAGTCGGTACCCAGCCAGTGCCCGTGGCCGAAGGTGAAGGACGTGGCCCGTGGGCCCGGGTCGCCCGTGAACAACGGGCCCAGGAGGGCCAATGCGAGAGGTACGGCGATGATGGCCGTACCGAGGGCGAAGCGGCCCGTGCGCGAGGACTTCACGCGGCCACCCCCGCCCTCGGCGCGAGACGGTGGGCGACCAGGTCGGCGCCGAGATTCAGGACGACGGTCAGGACGCCGAACAGCACGGCGAGGCCCTGCACGACGGGCACATCGCGCTCGGCGACGGCGTTGAGCAGCACCGTGCCGAGTCCCGGGATCGTGTACAGCGCCTCGACGACGATCACGCCGCACAGCAGCCAGTCGATGGTGCGCGCGAGGTGCTGCGCGGCGGGGGCGAGGGCGCCCGGCAGGGCGTGGGTGAGGTGGATACGGGCCCCGGAGATGCCGTAGCGACGGGCCTGTGCCACGTACGGGGAGGCAAGCGCGTCGATCATGCCGGCGCGCACCAACCGGGTCAGCGAGCAGACGGGGCGGGAGAGCAGGACCAGGACGGGCAGGACCAGGGCGGCGGGGTGGGCGAGCAGATCCGTGCCGTAGCCGACGGCGGTCGGCGGCAGCCAGCCCAGCCGGAGCGCCAGGACAGTCACCAGCAGCACCCCGAGGGCGAACTCCGGTACGGCATACACGGCGAGCGTCATCGAGCTGACCAGCCGGTCGATCAGTCCTCCGGCGTGGCGGGCGGCCAGGATGCCGAGGCCGAAGCCGAGCGGGACGAGCAGCGCCACGGTGAGGGTGGCCAGCAGCAGGGTGGGGCCGAAGCCGCCGGTGAGGTACGAGCTCACCGGGCGGCCGGAGGTGAGCGAGGTACCGAGATCACCGTGGAGCAGACCGGTCACCCATTCGATCAGCCGTTCCGGGGCGGGCCGGTCGAGGTGCATCGCCTTGCGGATGGCCTCGATGCGCGCGGAATCCGGCTGGTCTCCGGCCAGAGCCACGGCGGCGTCGCCCGGCAGTGCCTCGGTGAGCGCGAAGATCAGGAGCACCACGGCCGTGGTCTGCACGATGCCGAGGAGCAGCCGCCGGGCAACGAGGGAGCGCAGTCCCCTCACGCCAGCCACACCTTGTCGAAGCGGGCCCAGTCCAGGGAGTTGGCAGGAGCCTTGGCCTCAACCCCCCTGACTTTGCGGGCCGTTCCGAGGATCCAGTCCGCGAAGCCCCAGATGAGGAAGCCGCCTTCGGCGTACAGACGGTGCTGCATGCGTGCGTACACGGCCGCCCGTTCGGTCTTGTCACGGGTGGACTGTGCCTGCTGGTAGAGCGCGTCGAAGTCCTTGTGCTTCCACTTGGTGGCGTTGGTGGCGGAGTCGGTGAGGAGGCGCTGGGAGATGTGGGCGTCGATGGGCATGGCGCCGGAGCGATAGCAGCACAGGGTGCCGTTGTCGAGGGTGTCGCTCCAGTACGAGTCCTTGCTGCCCATCTTCACGTCGAGGGTGACGCCCGCCTTCGCTGCCTGGTCGCGGAAGATGCCGGCCGCCTCGGTGAACCCGGCGGCGACGGCCGAGGTGTCCAGGGTGACCTTCAGCTTCTCGGCGCCGGCCTGCTTGAGCAGGGCACGAGCCTTGTCGAGGTCCTGGTGGCGCTGCGGGAGGCTGTCGGCGTAGTACTCGTAGCCCTTGCCGAACAGGTCGTTGCCGATCTCCCCGGCGCCGGACAGGGCGCCGTCGACGAGTTCCTTGCGGTCGGTGATGAGGAAGAATGCCTGGCGCACGCGCTTGTCGTCGAAGGGCGGCCGGTCGGTCTTCATGCAGAACGCCTGCATGGCGCTGTTGCGGAGCCGGACGATCTCGATCTGCCCCTTGCCCTCGTGGGCACGGGCGGTGGTGGGGTTCAGCTCGTGCGCGTACTCGACCTGGCCGCCGAGAAGGGCGTTGACACGGGCGGACTCCTCGTTGGCGACGACGAATTCGAGCTCGTCGAGGTGGGGTGCGCCGTCCCAGTAGTCGTCGTAGCGGCGGAAGACGGCCGAGCGGCCGGGCGCGAAGGAAACGAACCGGAAGGGGCCGGAGCCGATCGGCTTCTTGTCGAAGTCGGAGGCGTGCTCGGGCACGATGTACGCCCCGAAGGCGGCCAGGACGTTGGGGAATTCGGCAGTTGGCCGCTTGAGTACGAACTCGATGCTGCGCCGGCCGGTGGCACGGCTGGCGTCGAGGTCGATGGGTTCCAGGGATGCCTTGGCGCGGAACGCCTTCTTCGGGTCGGCGATGCGCCGGTAGCTGTAGAGGACGTCCTGGGCCGTGACCGGCTTGCCGTCGTGGAAGGTGGCCTCGCGCAGGGTGACCCGCCAGCGGTCCAGGGTCTTGTTCGACTCCCACTTCGCGGCGAGGCGGGGCCGGGCGGACAGGTCGGCGCCGTAGTCGGCGAGCTTGTCGAAGAGCGCCTTGGCGCGGGCGACGTCGACGAACAGGTTGGACAGGTGCGGGTCGAGGGTCTCGCCGGCGCCACCGCCCGCGAAGGCGGCGCGCAGCCGCCCGCCCCGCTTGGGCGTGCCGCCCTTGTCGTCCTGGCCCTTGTTCCCGGAGCCGCCGCAGCCGGTCAGGGCCAGTGCACCCAGTGTGGCCGCTCCGGTGGCGGTGAGGAATCCGCGGCGGCGCAGGCCGGGGAAGCGTTCATCGGGCATGAAGGTGTCCTTGTGGTGTGGTGTGGTGGGGATGAGGTGTCAGCCGGAGGTGGCGAGTCGCGACGAGGGGTCAGCAGCGGGTGGCGATTCGCGCGACGAGATGCAGGCGGTCGGCGTCGGTCGTCTCGCCCGGCAGCCGGCCCTCGCTCCAGGCGGGTTCGGTGCGCGGGCCGGGGCCGTCGTGCAGTTCGAGGACCTCGAACCCGTGCGTGGCGAGGACGTGCCGCAGTTCCTGGGGGAACAGCAGTCGCCAGGCGGAGCGCTGCTCGACGGCCTCCGGCCCGCCGTCGGCGGTCCATACGCGCGTACGGCGCAGGAGCTGGGCCGTACGGTCCACGGTGAGCGTGGTCGTTGAGCGGTACGCGGTGCCCTGCCAGGTGAAGCGGTTGACGGTGGGTGCATCGAGGAGGTCGGTGCGGCCCAGGAAGTACGCGCCGTTGCGCATCTCCGCGACCAGCAGGCCGCCGGGGACCAGAGCGCGGCGGCAGGAGGACAGGAAGCTGTCCAGCTGGTCGTTGGTGTGGCAGTACAGCAGGGAGCTGTCCAGGCAGATCACGGCGTCGAAGTCGTCCCGGCCCAGATCGAATCGGTGCAGGTCGGCGCGGACGTAGTCCGGCCCGGCGTGGTGCGTGCGGGCGTAGGTGAGCATCGCCTCCGACAGATCGGCCGCGGTCACCTTGCGGCCGGCGTCGTGCAGATGGGCGGCGTCGCGGCCGGTGCCGCAGCCCATGTCCAGTACGCGCGGACCGGCGCCGTGCCGTCGCAGGCAGTCCTCCGTCCAGCGTCCGGCGAGTCGTTCGGGGTCGGGGAAGCGGGTCTCGTACAGCTCGGGGTGGTCGGTGAGCAGGTTGTGGGCGGCCGCCGTGGTCGTCGTGGAGGGCATGTCGGTTCCTTCCTCAAGCCGTTGCCGGTACCGCGGGTTTCTGGGGCGTTGGCAGCGAGCCGAGCCGCCGCAGCCAGGCCACGCCCAGGGCGGAGGCGAGCCCGAACAGCGCGCAGCACGCCCAGGGCAGCCAGCCCGCACCGCCCCGCGCTCCGGTGTCCATGGCCCAGCCCACGACCGTGTTGCCGACGGCGGCGGCGATGCCCGAGACGACATAGAAGATCCCGAAGTACGTGCCGGTCAGCTCGGGCCGGCCGAACCCTGGGATGAGCTCCAGTACGAAGGGCTGGGCGACCATCACGCCGAGGTAGAGCAGGAGGGCGCCGAGCAGGACGGGCACTGCGTCGAGCCATCCGGGCGAGCCGGCGTCGGCCACCAGAGCCGGCGGGAGGAACGCCAACCCCATCACGACGAGGCCCACCGTGATCCAACGCGCCCTGCTGCCACGGGAGCTGAGCGCCCGCGTGATGCGCAGTTGGAGCGCGAGGTTGGACACGGTGCCGACGAGGAAGACGAGGCCCGCCGCGCCGTCCCAGCCGGTGGCCCGTCGCGCCCCGTCGGGCAGCAGCAGGTACAGCTGGTTCTGCAGGGTGAACATGCCGACCATGGCGAGCGCGAAGGCCAGGAAGGCGCGGCTGCCGAGGACTTCTCGCCAGTCCGCGAGCACGGTGCTCTTGCTCGGTGTGACCTGTCGGGCGGGCAGGACCAGGGCCTGGGCGATCGTGAGGGCTGCGAAGATCCCGGCCGCGGTCAGCGCGGACGTACGGAAGTCCACCAGGAGCAGCGCACTGCCGAGCAGCGGGCCGATCAGCGCACCGGTCGTGGCGAACATGTTGAACAGGGCGAACGCCTCTGCCTTGCGGTCGTCGGCCTCCTGGGCGATGTAGGCGCGCACGGCGGGGTTGAACAGTGCTCCGGCGAGGCCGCTGAGGACGGAAGCGGCGAGGAGCAGGGGCAGTCTGTCGCCGAGTGCGAACAGCGCGAACCCGACGGCACGCAGCGCACAGCCGGCGATGATCACGCCTCGCGCGCCGAGCCGGTCGGAGGCGGAGCCGCCGATGAGGAACAGGCCCTGCTGGCTGAGGTTGCGCACGCCGAGGACGACACCGACGACGGCCGCCGACAGGCCCAGGTTCTCGCCGAGGTGAGTGGCGAGATAGGGGATGAGGAGGTAGAAGCCGGTGTTGACGCCGAGCTGGTTGACCAGCAGGAGCTGGACCGCGAGCGGGAAGCGGCGCATCTCATGCCACGTCTTCACGGCCCACCTCCCGCAGTTCCACGCCCAGTCCGGGCAGGGCACCGGCGCGTACGAAACCGTCTTCGCCCCCGATGCCGGTCCAGGGGTCGTGCGCGAGCAGCAGATGCCCGTCGAGGTCGGCCCAGCGGGCGCGGTTGGCGAGGTGCACGGCGGGCGCCAGGCCGAGGCTGCTGGCGGTCAGGCAGCCGAGCATCAGCTCGGTGCCGCTGCCGTCGAGCAACTCGGCGATGCGCAGGGCCGCGTGCACGCCGCCGCACTTGGCGAGCTTGACGTTGATGCCCTGAACCCGACCGGCCAGTCGCCGGGCGTCCTCGAAATCGATGGCGTCCTCGTCGGCGATGATCTGCAGGGGCGACTTCTCGGCGAGCGAACCCAGTGCGTCGGGGTCACCCGGAGCCAGGGGCTGTTCCACGGCTTCCACGCCCAGGTCGGCGAATCGGGGCAGCAGGGCCGTGGCCTGGGCCGTGCTCCAGGCACCGTTCGGATCGAGCAGCAGCCGCACCCTGGGCGCCGCGTCGCGGATGACGCGGACGCGCTCCACGTCGTCCTCGGCATCCGGCGTACCCGCCTTGACCTTGATCACCTCGAAGCCGCTCGCGGCGAGGCAGCGGGCCTCAGCGGCGGCGCGTACGGGCGAGGTGATGCCGATGGTCCGGGCCGTAGCGGCCGCCGGAGCCCGCTCCGCACCCAGGAGCCGGTGCACGGGACGTCCTGCCCGCTTGCCGACCAGGTCGAGCAGCGCGGCGTCCACGGCGGCGGTCACGGCCGGGGGAGTGTCCCCGGCAGCCAACTCGCCTGCCCGCACGGCCTCCAGGGCGCTCTCGGGGTCGGGGAAACGGCCGAGGCTCGTCCCCACGGAGGCGAAGAGTCCTTGGAGCGTCTGCGCGTCGAGCCCGTAGTAGACGCTCGTCACGGCCTCGCCGTGGCCGCGCAGGCCGTCGTGTTCGACGGTCAGCCACACGGCCTCACGGGCGGACATGGTGGAGCGGGAGATGCGCAGCGGCTCGGCGAGTTCGAGGCGTACGGTGCGCACGCTGGCCTTCATGGGTTCCTTTCCGAAAGGGGAGTGGCCGCCTGGAGCGGGTCGGCGATGCGGGTGCACCGCGCCCAGCCGGTGGCTTCGGCCGCACGAGGGTGGGGGATCTCGACGGGCCGGACGGCCGCGGCGGAGGGGTCGAGGCCGTGCGCGGCGGCGAAGTCGTCGTCGTAGACCGTGCCGAGGTAGCGGTGCGGCCCGTCGGGGAAGACGGTCGCGACGACCGCGCCCGGATGGACGCGGGAGGCCCACGCCGCGACGCGCGCCACCGCCCCCGTGCTCCAGCCGCCGCTGACGAAGCTGCCGCGGGCCAGGCGCCGGCAGCTGTCCACCGCCTCGGCGGGGCCGACCCAGTGGACCTCGTCGAAGGCGTCGTAGGCGACATTGCGCGGGTGGATGCTGCTGCCCAGTCCGCGCATCAGCCTGGGGCGGGCCGGCTGTCCGAAGATCGTCGACCCTGTGGCGTCGACGCCGATCAGCCGCAGGGTGGGCCAGTAGCGGCGCAGTGGGCCGATGATCCCGCCGCTGTGCCCGCCGGTGCCGACGCTGCACACCAGGACGTCCAGATGGTCCAGTTGCACGGCGAGCTCGGCGGCTAGTGAGGCGTAACCGGTGCTGTTGTCGGGGTTGTTGTACTGGTCGGGCCAGTAGGCGTCGGGCAGCACTGCGAGCAGCTCGCGCAGCCGGTCAAGTCGGGCGGCCTGCCAGCCCCCTTCCGGGGCGGGCCGCTCCACAAGCTCAAGGCGCACCCCGTGGGAGCGCAGCAACTGCCGCATGGAGGCTTCCAGTTCGCTGTCGCCGACCAGTACGACGGGATGGCCGAGGGCCTGGCCGGCGAAGGCCAGCCCGATGCCGAGCGTGCCCGAGGTGGACTCCACCACCGGTGCTCCGGGACGTAGTTCACCGCGCTCACGGGCGGCCAGCAGCATCGACACCGCGGCCCGCGCCTTCATGCCGCCCGCGCCGAGCCCTTCGAGCTTGGCCCAGAAACCGGGGTGCGGGCCCGCCAGCTCGGTGGTGATGCGTACCAAGGGCGTGCGGCCGAGCAGGGTGAGCAGCTCCGGGCGGGCGACGACCGGCCCGACGGAGGTCACGGTCACTGGATGCCTCCGGGACGGTCCGCGCGGTAGCGGTGGACGGTGCCGGGGCCGCCGTCCAGCCAGAAGAAGGGGTACGGCTCCGCACACACCGCGCTCACGCCATGACCGAGGAAGCGCGGCAGGACCGCGCTGCCGGTCTGGGCGAACATCACCAGCTGCTTGCCGTGCCGCAGCGCGTGTTCTCGCAGTGGCTCGAAGGTTGCGTTGCCCAGCGTCATCCCGGACACCAGCAGCGCATCGCAGCGCCCGGCCGCGGCGAGGGCGTCGGTGACGACTGGCTCGTCCCACTCCGTCGACCCGCCCTTGAGGTCGCACGGAACGTAACCGAGTCCGCGGGAACGCAGCGCTTCCAGAAGGGAGTTGACGACACCGACAACGAGCACCGTGGCTCCGGTCGGGAGGTCGAGCAGCTCGACGACTGCCCGCGCCCGCGCCCGGGACTTCTCCAACGAGGTCCCGGAGGGCAACCGTACGGGCAGGGCCCCATGGTCCGGAGTGTGCGGGGTGACGTGCATCAGATAGGCATCGAGTGCCGCGACCCGCACCGGCAGCAGCGGATGCTTGAGCAGCCGTGCCACATCGGTGCCCACACACTCCTCGACCGCGTCGTCGGACAGTGCACCGGGCTCGACCGCGCACGAGCCGACGGCCCCGCCGAGCCGCAGGCTGAGCACCTCGTTGCGGTACCCGGTGCCGCGCCCGTCGTGCCGTACGGCCTGCCGCGTGGTGAAGGCCACGGCGATCCGCTGACCGGCGGGATCCGGGCCCAGCTCGCCGGCCAGGGTGCTCCGTATGAGTTCGTCGTACGTCGTCCCGCGGACGGACGCCGAGGTGGCGGGGGTCATCGGATCACCAGCCCGGACCGCACTTCGGCGAGCAGGGCCTCGACCCGGTCGCGGGCGCCGGTGCCCTCCGGGTCGCCGGCCATGATGTGCCCGAGGTATTCGTTGTTGCTGCCCGCCGCCTTGACCTGCTTACCGGGCTCGGCGAGCTGGAGCTCCAGCACGTCCGGCGCGTGTCGTAGAGGGCCGCCCTCCAGGGATTCGAGGGTGCCCGCGGTGTGCGGCACGAGGAAGCCGACGGCGGCGCTGCGCAAGCCGGTCTCGGCACGCCGGAGGTCGGGGGCGCGGCCCAGAGCGACGTCGACGAAGGCCGCGGCCAGATTGATGCCCGTCACGTGACGGATGAGCTCGGTGATCCGGTTCCCGGCGGGGCGTGGGTTGACCTCGACCACGCGCGGACCGTCGGTGGTCAGCTTGATTTCGGTGTGTGCCACGACCCCGTCGGTCAGGCCGAGCGCCTTGAGCGCGGCCAGCGCGGTCTGCTCGGCAGCCTCGGCGTCTGCGGCCGTCAGCGCCGCGGGGAACATGTGCCCGGTCTCGATGAACGCCGGCGCCCCGCCGATGCTCTTGTCGGTCACGCCGACCACATGGACCGTGCCCGCGTGCGAGACCGTCTCGACGCTCACCTCGGGGCCGTCCAGCATCTCCTCCAGCAGCACCACGGGCGCCCGCCGCTGCCCGCGCGCGTTGACCGGGAAGTCGGCCAGGGCGCTTACGGCGGCGGCCAGTTGCTCCTCGTCGTCCACCCGCCGCACGAACATGCCCGCGCACAGGTCGATGGGTTTGACGACCAGCGGATAGCCGATCTCCCGCGCGGCGCACGCGATGTCGGCCCACTCCTCGTGGACGGCGAAACGCGGCCCAGGCACTCCCGCGTCGGCGAGGACACGGCGCGTGGCGTCCTTGCGGCAGGCGTTCTCGACGGCCTCTGGGCTCGGGCCCGGCAGGCCCAGGTGCCCGGCGATCCGCCCCACGGTCGGCAGGTAGTAGTCGCAGGACGTGAGCACGCCGTCGAATCCGAGGACCGCGTGCAGCCGCTCCACCAGGGGCAGCAGGGCCGCGGTGTCGTTGGTGTCCGCGGTGATCACGTGGCGGGCGGCGAGGAGCGGGTGCGCCGTGCCTTCGGGGGCTGAGCGCAGGTAGTGGTGCAGGTCGCGGGTGAGGAAGGTGAACTCGTGCCCGCCCTCCCGGATCGCCCGCGGCAGCAACCTGCTCATCGATCCGACCCAGCTCTCGACCACCAGTAGATGAGCCACAACTTCCCTTCCAGGGCTGACGTGCAGATAGCGGGGCAGCCCGACGGCGCCCCCTGAGGAGCGGTCGGTGTTGCCGAGAGAACACGGTATCGATAATCATTTTCATTGTCATATGATCGACGCATCCCGCTGGAGACAACCCGTGATCCCTCCCGCACGCCGCACGGCCCACCTGTGCGCGCTGGCAACTCTCGTCATCACCGCGCTCCCCGCCGTACCCGCCCAGGCCGCGGCACTCCCGGCCGCGCTCCGCTTCGGTGCCTGCCCCGAATCCGTCCCCGCTCCGCCGGCGCCGGAGCGCGTGGAGTGCGCGCGGTTGAGCGTGCCGCTGGACTGGGACCGGCCCCACGGGCAGCACATCCAACTGGCCGTCTCCCGGGTGCGTGCCTCGGGCACCCCGGCCGAGCGACGCGGCGCCCTGCTGGTCAACCCGGGTGGCCCGGGCGGCTCCGGACTGCCGTACGCCGTCACGAAGCGGGCCAAACTCCCGGCGAGCGTCCGGCGTTCGTACGACGTCATCGGCTTTGACCCGCGCGGTGTCGGTCACAGCGCTCCCGTCGACTGCGGCGACATGGGCGGCCTCTTCGCCGCTCCGGGTGCGGACCCCGTACCGGTCGGCCCGGCTGCCGAACGGAAGTACCTGGCCTCGCTCCGGGGCATGGCCGACGACTGCGCAGCGGGCGCGAAGCACGTGCTGCCGTACCTCTCCACGGAACAGACCGCGCGGGACATGGACGCAATACGCGTCGCGCTCGGAGAGCGGAAGACGAACTTCCTCGGTGTCTCCTACGGCACCTATCTCGGCGCCGCCTACGCGGCGCGCTTCCCGCAGCGCACCGGGCGCATGGTCCTCGACAGCGTGGTCGGCCCCTGGGCCTGGTACGACTTCGACGTCATCCAGAGCCGGGCGTTGCTGCGGCAGCGAGACCGCTTCTTCGCCTGGGTTGCCGATCACCACGACCGCTTTGGGTTGGGCGGCGGCGCGAAGGAGGCCTGTCGGGCCTACCTGCGTGTGCGCCAAGGGCTCGCCGCCCACGCGGTGAACGGCTTCGGCCCCGCGGAGTTCGACCGCGCCGTGTACCGCGCGCTGGGCCGCACGGAACGCTGGGCTGGCCTCGCCGACGGACTCCGCGCGTACTTGGATGAGGGTGTCGTCGACGGCCTCCGGCCCGCGAGTGCCTTCGACGGCCCGGACTCACGCAACTACGAGGCGGCCAATCGCCTCGTCAAGTGCGCCGACGGCCCCGCGCCCTCGCCCCGGCGGATCGTCGCGGACATCCGCCACACCCGGAGTCTCGACCGCCAGCCGGTGCTGACCGGCATGGAAGCGTCCACCTGCGCCTACTGGCAGCACCGCCCCGCCCACCGCACCCCGCTCGGCAGTCCCGATGTGCCGCCGGTCCTGCTGGTGGCCTCGGCACACGACCCCGTCACCCCCGTCGAGGGAGCGCGCAAGTTGCAGCGACTGCTGCCCAACTCCCGCCTGGTGACCCTCGAAGACGACTACTCCCACGGCGTGTTCGCCAGCCGCGGCAACGCCTGCGTGGACGACGCCGCGGCGGCGTATCTCGTTGACGGGAGGGCGCCGGAGACGGACGTGCGCTGCGACGGGCCGGGGCTTCCGTCGGTGTCCTGACGCTCCACATGGCCGCGGGCATTCTTGACCACGGGGAACGACGAGGTCCCCGATCGGAACCGTTCGGGGACCTCGATCGCCCGGGCGAGCGGGTACGGAGGGGACTACCCCCTTGCCATGGGGACGGCCGGCTCTTGCTGTGTCCGGACGGGTGTGACGGGCTGCGGCATGGGGATTTCGAAGTGCACCGTGTCGACGCCAGGGCCGTGCTCGCCGGTCGAGCGGGCGTCGAAGATCTCCTTGGCCATGCTCCGCCAGAAGGCTTCGGCGCCTTCCACCCTGACGTTGGTGTGCAGGTAGATGCTGTCGTAGCCGGGAGTGGTGGCGGCGAAGTCGGAGGCGATGCGCACCATGGTGCGCGCCAGCCCATGTCGCCGGTGGGCCGGCCTGACATAGACGCGGACGATCTGTGCGGTGGACCCGTGCGGGTAGCGTTCGGCGAGCCAGCGGGGGTGTGGTGGGTGGACGGGGCCCGCCGAGCGCACACCGGTGGTGGCCACCACTTCGCCGTTGTGCTCGGCCACCAGCAGGAGATGCCGTGGGTCGTCCAGGTAGGTGCCCTCGATGTCGATGACGTCGTCGTGCCACGCGGGGACGTAGCCGTAGCCGAATTCCGTGTAGAAGGTGTCGAGCATCAGGCGGCGCGCGCCGTCCACGTCTGCCGGGGTGGCGGGGCGCACGGTGTAGTCGGGGTGTGGTGCGTTGGCCATGGTTGTTCTCCTGTTTGCTGAGCGTTCGTGAGGGCGGTGGACGGGGCCCGCGCGGTGCGAATCTGCGGCTGGGGCCGAGCGGTTCCGCGCTTGGTCACGGAGAATCTCCGCCGCTGAGGAGCGGATCGGGCATGGACGCCCATGTGTCCCGGCCCTGCGACAGCTCTGCATCGGTGAGCAGGGCGGCTCCGAGGGCGGAGCGGATCCGTTGCTCGCTGAGGTGGGTGCCCGTGAAGGTGATCTCGTTGCGCCGCTCGCCGTAGTAGGCGTGCCAGAACCACGAGGCGAGCGTGCGTCGTTGGGGCGAGGCGGCCTTCCAGGCGTGCAGGTCATCCGTTTCCAGCCAGCTGTCCGCCTCGCGCAGCTCCAGGTGTGGCCCGGCGGAGCGCCAGGTCACGACGGAGTCGGGGCGGCTGGACAGCCAGAGGTGTCCGCGGCTGCGGACGACGCCACACATCACCGTGGCCAGTGCATCTGCCAGCCGTTCGGGGTGCAGGGGGCGCCGGGCCCGCCACAGTACGGATTCCACACCGTGCTGGGTGCCGCGACGCGGGCGCGGCACGCTCATGGGTTCCAGCCGTGCCCGCCACTCTTCGGTGGCTCCTCGGGGCGCCGGCTGGATGAGGGACGGCGGCAGCTCTACTGCCGCCCCGCCGCTGTTCGAGGAAGTGAGGAGCAGGGCTTGCCCGTTGAGGTGGCCCGCCAGCGCGGCAGCTCCCTCGGCGCGGCGGCTGTCCTGGTGCACCGGGGCGGGCACGATCAGCGCGTCTGCCGCCTCCACTTGGCGAGCGGCGACTTCGGCGGGTGTCACGGGACCGCTCTGGCCACCTTCGCCCCACAGGTGCACGGCCCGATGGACACAGCCGATGTCCGCCATGAAGGACGCGGAGTCGACGCCCACCAGAAGGGACGCGGGATCGTAGTGGTCCCCCAGGGAACTGCTGCCGATCGGGGTGCGCCACAGCTCGCACAGCAACGGGAGGATGTCGAGCTCGGCGGGCAGGGCGAGGATGACGTGCAGCTGCCCTGCGGTGCGCCGGAGGGAGAGGAGATCCTGACGGAGGATCACCGCCGGATCGCCCGTCGCGCTCAGGGGCACGGCTTCCTGAACGCGTGCATCCCCACCGGAAACGAAGCGTTGGACCGCCGGATACCTGTCATCCCTTGCCTGTACCGACACGGCGAGGGTCACGGCGTGGGGAGACGCACGCAGCACATGGTCCACCACAGCGCCTCGGACGTCGGGCGTGTTGCCGCCCACCACGCTCAACAGGCTCTTGGCCATGCTGGATCCCATCAGTTGAGGCGGAGGAGGCGCCGGGGTGTGCGGGCTGTTGCGTGCGGACCGGTGCGCAGGGTGCAGTCATCCGGCGCCCCTGCCCACGCGCGATCACGACCGGCGTCGGCCCTGGCGGCGCACGGCCCGCGGGTGGTGCCTGCGACGAGGGTGAAGGGGCGGCTCGGGCCGCTCTCTGTCACAGCGGTCATACTGTGCTGGCTCCGCTTATTGGAAATGGTTTCCATTTTTATATCACGCCGGCCTGACTACCACGGTCGGAAGGGGGGTGCGCGGCCATGACGGCCTGGGCCGTCGGCGTGCTCTCCACGGAGTGTCTGGTGGCCGCCCTGGCATTGATGTCGACGCCGTACGGCACGCGGAGCTGAAGATTGCCCTCTACCTGGCAGTGCCCTCAGCCAGATGGATGGGGAACCCTTGACTGAAGGTTGACCGCTTGAGTGGCCAGCCGTGGGAGGGAGCGAACTACGTTCCCTTCATGCCTCTACGCCCCCCACGCCTACCGGTTCTGCCGTACCGCAAGCCCACCCGTGGTCGGGATTACTGGGTGCTGGACGACGTGCTGCCGGACCCGGCAGCCGTACGGGAGCGCTGCCTGGCCAGGAACGACTGGACGGAGGGCTACCCCCATAAGCCTGAGAGCTGGCCGGGTCTGCGCACCATGCCGGCACTCGAACCGGGCGAGCTGGCGCATGTCGAGAAACTGGTGAGAAAGGCGACCGGCGCCCCGAAGCTCTGGGTCGAGCGTCCTGAGGGCGGCGGCACCTTCAACCACAACTGCGTCCAGGTCGTCGGTGCGGGAGAGTGCGAGCCGCGCCCCCACACCGACTCCCGCACCCTGTGCCGCTATGCGGCCGTGCTGTACCTCAACCCTCTTGTCCCCAAGGATTTCGGCACCAGTTTCTACCGACAGAGCCTGCCAGGCGGCTCGCTCGGCGGGAACCAGGTGGCCGCTCCGCACAACAACCTGGTCGACGCCCTCGGTACTCGCTTCGTCGCGCCCGACTCCTTCGTCGAGGACGTCCGCGTCCCGCACCGCGCCAACCGCCTGCTGCTCTACTCCGCGAACCTGATCCACACGGCCACCGGCTACTGCGGCACCACCCTGGAGGAGAAGCGGATGACGGCGGTCTTCTTCTGGATGGCCTGACCGCCCGACGCCTTGCGGGCCGTCACCGATCCAGCCAGGAACTTCAGCTGCAACGGATGGGGGCCTGACCAGAAGTTCCGCTGCGCCCGTGTCGGCGCTGGTATGACGGCCACGCCCGAGGCCGGCGAGTGGTCGCCCATCTCAGTCAGCGCCGCGGGCCTCGGGCATGTCGGCGGGCGCATCGCGGACCCCCAGCCGCAGGTGCTCGACGTGGTAGAGGGCCTGGTCGAGGAGTTCGGCGACGTGGTGGTCGTAGAGGGCGTAGACGATCGAGCGTCCGTGGCGTTCGCCGGTGACCAGGCCGAGGTTGCGCAGTAGGCGCAGCTGGTGGGAGCAGGCGGACTGTTCCATGCCGACGGCGTCGGCCAGGTCGCCGACTGAGCAGGGGCCTTCCTGGAGCCGGGCCAGGATGTACAGCCGCGAGGGTGTGGCGAGGGCCTGGAGGGTGGCGGCGACATCGGCGGTGCCGACCGCGTCGAGACGCTCGCGGGTGGTGGCGCTGTTGGCGGTGTCGGTTCCGTGGCCCATGCGGACATCATATCTATAATATATGAAGACCTGTACAGGCATTCCTGTATGGTGGTTGCCCTGCCTGCCTGTGAAGGGTTGTTTGGTCATGTCCTCTGTCCTGGATCAGCGGCCTGCGCCGACCACCACCGGGCCACGCCCGGTGCCCCAGCGACGGCGTACGCGGGCGCTGGCGCTGCCGGAGGCGCGTTGGGCGTTGGCCGCGCTGGTCCTGTTCCTGATCGCCCTCCCGCTCAAGCTGCTCGACGCCCCGGTGGGGGTGTGGGCGCCGCTGCTCGCCACCACCTACCTCACAGGCGGCTGGGAGCCGGGCTGGCAGGGCCTGAAGGCCCTGAAGGACAAGACGTTGGATGTGGATCTGCTGATGGTGGTCGCCGCGCTCGGCGCCGCAGCCATCGGGCAGGTGCTGGACGGGGCACTGCTGATCGTCATCTTCGCGACCTCCGGAGCCCTGGAGGCGGTCGCGACCGCCCGCACCGCGGACTCCGTACGCGGCCTCCTCGACCTGGCACCCACCACCGCGACCCGGCTCCTGCCCGACGGCGGGGAGGAGACGGTCGCCGTCGAGGACCTGAAGGTCGGGGACATCATCCTCGTGCGGCCCGGTGAGCGGGTCGGCGCCGATGGTCAGGTCCTCGACGGGGCGAGTGACGTCGATCAGGCCACCATCACGGGCGAGCCGCTGCCAGTGGCCAAGCAGGTCGGGGACGAGGTGTTCGCCGGCACCGTGAACGGCACCGGCGCCCTGCGGGTGAGGGTCGAGCGGGATCCGGCGGACTCGGTGATCGCGCGGATCGTGAAGATGGTCGAGGAGGCATCCGAGACGAAGGCACCCACCCAGCTGTTCATCGAGAAGATCGAGCAGCGGTACTCGATCGGCATGGTGATCGCCACCCTCGCCGTCTTCACGGTCCCGTTCGCCTTCGGCTCCGCGCTCCAGCCTGCCCTGCTCCGGGCGATGACCTTCATGATCGTCGCCTCCCCGTGTGCGGTGGTGCTCTCCACGATGCCGCCGCTGCTGTCCGCGATCGCCAATGCCGGGCGCCACGGCGTCCTGGCGAAGTCCGCCGTCGTCATGGAACGCCTCGGCCAGGTCGATGCCGTCGCCCTGGACAAGACCGGCACGCTCACCGAAGGCACCCCGCGCGTCACCGACATCCGGCCCCTGCCCGGCACCGGCCTGACCGACGACACGCTGCTGACGCTGGCCGCCGCGGCTGAGCACCCCAGCGAGCACCCGCTCGCCCGCGCGGTCGTCGACGCCGCCCGCGAACGCCGCCTGCCGCTGCCCGAGGCACTCGACTTCGTCTCCGTTCCCGGCCGGGGCGTGAGCGGCACGGTGAACGGCCACACCATCGAGATCGGCTCGCCCGCCCGTGTCCTGCCCTCTCCCGTTGAGGTGGTGCAAGAGGTCGTGGAGGGACTGGAGGACGCCGGCCGGACCGCGGTGTTGGTGCTGTGTGACGGTGTTCCGGCCGGGGTGATCGGCACCGCCGACCGGCTGCGGCCGGACGCCGCCGCCACCGTCGCCGCCCTCACCGAGCTGACCGGCCGCACCCCTGCCCTGCTGACCGGCGACAACGAGCGTGCCGCGAAACACCTGGCCGAGCAGGTCGGCATCACCGATGTCCGCGCCGGACTCCTGCCCCAGGACAAGGTGGCAGCTGTCCGGAGGTGGGAGAGCGAAGGCCGCAAGGTGCTCGTCGTCGGCGACGGCGTCAACGACGCCCCGGCGCTGGCTGCTGCCCACACCGGCATCGCGATGGGCAAGGCGGGTTCCGACCTTGCCCTGGAGACGGCCGACGCCGTCGTCGTCCGCGACGAACTCGCCGCCATCCCCACCGTCGCGTCCCTCTCCCGGGCCGCCCGGCGCCTGGTCGTCCAGAACCTCGTGGTCGCTGGTGTGTTCATCACCGCCCTGGTGACCTGGGACCTCATCGCCACCCTGCCGCTGCCGCTCGGCGTCGCCGGCCACGAAGGGTCCACCGTCATCGTCGGCCTCAACGGGCTGCGCCTGCTGCGCGAAGCGGCGTGGAAGAACCCCCTCCGAGGAGGCACCGCGCGAGCGAATGCTCCTGCCGACTCGTAGGCCCCGACCATCCGGGCGAGGGCGGCACGGCTCACGGCCACCGTCTGCCGCGGCTGCTGCGGCACGACCAACGTCCCCAGCCTCGATCACGCCGCACAACGCACCACGCCTCACCGAGCCACCCGGCGTCCCCGCACAACGTCGGCCTGCCCGACCCCAACGGGTCGAACAGGCCGACGTCAATCCGTGCTCCGCGACTTTCCCACGGCATCGGATGACCCGCAGGGCGAAACCTCTACTTGGTGAAGGCCGCGACGCCGTTCGGGGCGCCGAGGCCCGTCGGGCCGTCGTAGTCCTTGCCTGCCTGGAACGCAGAGGGCATCAAGGTGGTCCGCCGGCTCCACCGGGCGGGTGGCACCGTCCGGTGGAGCCACCTCAACGGCGCGTGCTGTGCGACATACCCGACCCGGTGGCCGGTGAGCGCTCCACCACCACGCTGTTCATCGAACACCCGGCGCTCGCAGGCTGTCTGCGGCTGGCCTTTCAGACCGTTTGGGAAGGCGCGGTGCCCGCGCCGGGGTCCGGCGCGGTGTCGTGAAGGGCCCGTCCTCAGTCGTCGAACGGACCGGCAATCGGCCACCCCTGCCGGAAAGCCAGTGTGGTCCTCGCGGGCCGGGCGCCAGGGCTTAAAGGCCCTTGCGGGAGGAAATGATTACGCCCGAGCGATTGTCGGAGCCACGGTCGTCCGGTAGGGAAGGTGCCTGTCGTGGGTGTGCCCTTGTATCTGCAACCACGACTGGAACCATCGCTTACCTCGCTGCTGGACGCCGGTGTGTTCCTGCACTCGCTCGTCGACGCCCTCGGCTCTCCGCTCAATGTGTTGCTGCCGGAGCAGATCGCCGAGAACACCGAGCGATTCCGCGCCGTCTACCGTGAGCACCACCTCGCCGGGCGGGTGTACTTCGCGCACAAGGCGAACCGGTCCAGCGCGCTGGTGCGGCGGCTGGCGGCGATGGACTCGGCCGCGACCGGTGTCGACGTCGCCTCGCTGGGGGAGCTACGGCACGCCCTGGCGTGCGGTCTCACGCCGGACAGGGTCATGGCCACCGGCCCCAAGGACCCGGAGTTCCTGTGGCTCGCCGCTCGTGTCGGGGCGACGGTGAACCTCGACTCACGTGGCGAGCTGGACCAACTGGTGGAGATCGTACGGAAGTACGGCCTCTCCCGAGTCGATGTCCTGCTGCGACTTTCCGCGTTCGAGTCGGCCGCGAGCTCCGAAGGAGTGGGTGTGCGGCTGCGCTCGCGGCGCAGCCGCTTCGGCTCTCCGGCGAGGGAGGTGAGTGATCTTCTGTCCGCGGTCGAACGGTACCGTGACGCCGTCGAGTTGACGGGGGTGGCGTACCACCTGGACACCACCGCCCCCGCGGAGAAGGTCCGCGCCCTGGAGTGCTGCGTGCAGGTCATGGATGAGTGCCGTGCCCGGGGGCTGGCGCCGCGCGTGGTCGACATCGGCGGCGGCTTCGGCGTCGGCTATGTCGCCGACGCCGGCCAGTGGGAGCGCTACACCAGTGCGCTGACCGAGGCGGTGCTGGGCACCCGCCCGGCCCTGACCTGGCGCGGGCACGGCTATGGGCTGCGCAACGAGGGTGGCACGGTGCGCGGGACGGCGGCCCTCTACCCGGCGTACCGCCCCACCGCCGGCCCCGGCTACCTGGACGAACTTCTCTCCTTGCCCACGCCCTCCCTGGGCCGCCCGTCGGCCACCCTGCTCCTGGAGCACCTCTACGACCTGTACGTCGAACCGGGCCGGGCCCTGGCGGACCAGTGCGGGCTCTCCCTGGCCCTGGTCCTGGACGTACGGCGTACGGGGGAGGTCTCGGGATCGGGCGAGTATCTGGTGCGCCTGGGCATGAACGCCGGGGATGTGAGCCTGGAGGAGCACGGCGTGCTCGTCGATCCGGTACTCCTTCCCCGTACCGCAGCCGAAGGGTCGGACGAGGAGAGCCCGGTGGGGGTCCACCTCGTCGGCAACCTGTGTCTGGAGGCGGATCTGATCACCCGTCGTACGGTCTTCCTTCCTCGGTTGCCACGCATCGGCGATCTGCTGGCCTTCGCCAACACCGCAGGCTACGCAATGGACTTCCACGCCCACCGCGCGCAACGGCAGCCGGTCGCCCGCACGGTCGCCGTGGTCCGAGAGGGCGGCTCCTGGCGCTGGTGCCTGGACGAGGAGTACTGGCCGATCACCCACCCGGGGGGAGCGTTGTCATGAGGTACGACAGCATCACGGAGGCTATCGGCAACACGCCGCTGGTGTGCATCGACCCGGCCGTGCACGGTCTGCGCCACATCGACCTGTACGCGAAGCTGGAAATGCTCAACCCCTTCGGCTCGGTCAAGGACCGGCCTGCCTGGAACATGGCGCGTCCGCTTCTCGAGGCCGCGGCCGACGGTGGCGAGACGGTCGTGGAACTCTCCAGCGGCAACACGGCCAAGGCCCTCGCTCTGCTGGCCGGGATGCACGGGCTGCGGTTCAAGAGCGTGACCAACCGGATGCGGGTGCCGGAGATCAAGGACCTGCTTCTGCTGCTGGGTGCCGAGATCGAGGAGCTGCCCGGGCAGAGCGAGTGCCTCGACCCGACCGACACGGACGATCCGCTGACCCGATTCCACCAGGCGCTCTCCGAACCGGGAAGTGCGTATCTGCACACGGACCAGTACTTCAACCCGCGCAACACCGAGGCACACGCGGCGGGGACCGGACCGGAGATAGTCAAGGACCTGAACGGGCGGGCGCCGGACTGGTTCATCGCCTGCGTGGGCACGGCCGGTTCGTCGACCGGAGTGGTCAGGGTGCTTCGCGAGCACGACCCCGAGGTTCGCGTCCTCGGCCTGGTCGCCCACAAATCCGACTTCATACCCGGCATCCGCACCATCGACGAGGTGCACCAGGTCGGCCTGTTCGACCCGGCGACCTACGACACCATCGCGTCGGTGAGCTCCGACGAAGCCATCGACGGCATGATGACCCTCATCCGTCGCTGCGGACTGTTGTCGGGGCCGACCGGTGGTGCCGCCTATCTGGGCGCGGTACGTCATCTGCGTGTCGTGGATGCCGAGTTGACGGACGCGGTGCCCCGCAAGTCAGCGGTGTTCATCGTCTGCGACCGCGCCGAGAGCTATCTGAGCTATGTGCGGCAGCGCCGCCCCGAACTCCTGGGCACACCGCGCCGCGGACACTCGGCCACCGCCCTCACCGACGCCGAAGTACAGGCCGAGGCCCAGGTCATCGGCACCGACGACGCCCGGCGATGGATCTCTGGGGGCGACCCGCGCCCGCTCGTGGTCGATCTGCGGGGCCCGCACGCGTACGCCGCGCTGCACATCGAAGGCTCGGTGAACATCGTCGACGAGCTCTTTGACGAACTCGTCCGCGGCGGGCTGCCCTTCAGCAAGCGGCAGCCGGTGCTGCTGGCCTGTCCGGTCGGCGAGAAGTCCGCCCGGTACGCCGCGCTGCTGACCCGGATGGGGCATCCCGACGTCCGTAGCCTGGCCGGCGGCATCATCGCCTGGCGGGATGCGGACGCGCCGCTGGTGCGGGAATGAGCACCGGGCATCCGCTCCCCCGCGGGGAGCAGGCGGAGTCGGTGCACTGGCAACGTGAGGCGAGGGAGCAGTTCCCGATCATCACCGCCCACCCCGAGCTGGTCTATCTCGACAGCGCGGCCACCTCGCAGAAACCCCGGGCCGTGCTGGATGCCGTACAGACCTATCTCACGACGGCGAACGCCAACGCGGGGCGGGGCGCCTACCCGTGGGCCAACCGGACCACGGAGCTGGTGGAACGGACCCGGCGGCGGGTCAAGGAGTTCCTCGGCGATCCGGAACCGCAGCGGTCCGCCGTCCACTTCACCGGCGGCACCACCGAGGGACTGCGCACCATCGCCCGCGACTGGCTCACCTCGTACCTCACCGACGGCGACGAGATCCTCGTTCCCTTCGCCGACCACCGGGCGAACCTGGACCCCTGGTTGGAGGCCCAACGGCTGCTCGCCGACCGGGGCATCGACGTGCGGGTGCGGGAGCTGCCGTACCAGGCGGAGTCCGGCGACTACGACCACCGGGCGCTGGACCGGGTCATCGGCCCGCGCACCCGCTTCGTCGCCGCCACGCACATCCACCACGTGTACGGGGGCGACATGAACGTGCACCGCATCCGGGCCGCCGTCGGGCCGGACGTACCGATCTGTCTGGACGCCGCCCAGAGCATCGGCCATCTTCCGGTCTCCGTGGCCGAGTCCGCCCTCGATGTGGACTTCGTGGTCTTCTCGGGGCACAAGGCACTGGCGCTGCCCGGCTCCGGAGCGGTCTGGGCCCGCAACGCACGCGGCCCGGTGTTCGAGCCCGGCGGCTGGCGCGGCACGCCCAACACCGTGGGCGTCGCCTCGCTGGAGGCCGCGCTCGACTGGCTGTACGCGGTCGGCACGGACCGGATCGCGCGGTGGACCGTCGGACTCGCAACCCGGCTGACCGACGGACTCCGGCGCCTGGCCTCGTACGAGATCCTGGGCTGCCAGTCCAGTCTGGCCGCAGACTCCCCGGTCCCCGCGGTCCAGCGACGCCACGGCATCGTCACCTTCCGGCATCGTGACATTCCCTCCGACGACCTCGGCTTCATCCTGTTCAGCCACGGCTTCATGGTGCGGGCGGACGGCCTGTGCCAGGCCGGGGCGGACGAGAAGAGGGACGGTTCCGTGCGGGTCAGCCTGCACGTGTACAACACCGTCGACGAAATGGACCGGCTGCTGGCCGTACTCACCTCGCTCGGGTGAACCCGCGATGAAAACCGTTTCCAATACCTGTACATTCGGCGGTGTCCGCGCACAGGTATGAGACGGAAGGGGTGGCCCGATCAGATGGGCGTGAGCATGGCGACGGCCAAGCAGTGGGTGGAGCGCTGGGAACGGCAGCAGCAGCGCTACGCCATCGACCGCGAGGAGCGGTTCACCGTGATCGCAGATGTGGTCGAGCACGTCACGGCCGGCCGCAGCAGACCGCTGCTCCTGGACCTGGGCTGCGGGCCCGGCTCGCTGGCGGCGCGGCTCGCCGAGCGCCTGCCGGACGCGGAGATCGTGGCCGTCGACATGGACCCGCTCCTCCTGGAGCTCGGCCGCACCCACCACGCGGACGCCGCCCGCTATGTGGACGCCGTGATCGGTGACGACGGCTGGACCAACGCCCTCGAACTGGACCGCCCGTTGGACGCGGCCGTCTCGACGACAGCCCTCCATTACCTCCCCGAGTCCACCCTGCTGGCCACTTACCGCCGTCTCGCAACCCTCCTGGGCCCCGGCGGCGCCCTCATCAACGGTGACCACTTCCCGCAGGCCGGCTCGCCCTGCTCGGACCTCACCGCGCAGGTGGGCCGCCGCCGGGCCGAGCGCTCGCGCGCCCACGTCCATGAGGACTGGCAGTCCTGGTGGACGGCGGCGGCCAAGGACCCCGAGCTGGCCGACCTGTTCACGCAACGCGAGCGGCGCCGGGCCGCGCGCGGTGGTGGCGGCGGCGGCGGTCTGACGGCGGCCCGTCACGCCGAACTCCTGCGACAGGCGAGCTTTCGCCACGTCACGCCGGTCTGGCAGTTCGGGGACAGTCATGTCCTGGTCGCGGTCAAGGACTGATGCGGCTGTGGTCGCGGTCCGCCGTCGGTAGGTGCGGGACCGGCGCGGCGTCCAGGGGCGTGCTTCTCCAGTGGCGCGTCAGAGGGTGAGGCTCATCAGGACGTCGTCACGGTCGTCGCCGGGCGCCACCCGCAGCGCTCCCGGCCATCGGCCGACCTCCACCCACCCCAGCTTGCGGTAGAAGTCCTCCAGCCCAAGCCCGATCTCGCGCCGAGGCCCAGCCGTTCCAGGCCCATCTCGTCGCGGGCGATGCCGCGGACGCGGTGCATCATCGCGGCGCCGATCCCCAGGCCGCGGAAGCGGGGGTGCGTCTGGACGTGGTTGACCACGCCGCAGTGCGCGACGAGTGGATGCTCGTCGCGGCGAAGGAGCAGCCAGCCCGCGAGCGCCTTCTCGACAGTGGCCATGAGCAGCCTCCTCCGGTGTGGAGCGAGCCCGCGGACGAGCTGGTCCACCACTGGCGCGACGTCCCGGGTGCTCACCGGGGGCAGGGGAAATTCGGTGGGGATGACCGCTCCGCCGGCGTTGCTCACCATCACCCAGCAGTCCGTCAGCTCCCGCCTGAGGTCACGGGCGATCTCTCCGGGGCGGGTGATCTGCGTGAACTCGGGTGCCATCGCTGCCTCGTGCGCCGTCATGGCGTCAGCCTGCCAGATTCCCGGTCGCGGACGGATCGTCTGGGTCTCGTTCGCAGGCGTTTCCGTTGTCTGGCGCGCGCCACTCACATGAATAAAGATTCATATGGACATGGATGTCATTTTCATCTAGCGTTTCTGTTCACGGCCCGTACCGGCCGCTGAACGAGGTGACTGCTCCATGAACGATCTCGCTCCCCGCTGTGCGGAGCGCGGCCGCTTGGGCGGCCGGACCACGCGACAGCGCTCCGCCGTCCTGCGGGTGCTCGATGCCTGTACCGACTTCGTCTCGGCGCAGGCTCTGCACGACCGCCTGGCCACTACGGACCTCCCGGTCGGGCTGGCCACGGTCTACCGCACGCTCCGCGAACTCGAACGGGCCGGCTGCGTCGACGTCGTACGCGACGAGACCGGTGAACGCCGCTACCGCAGGCGGCCCGACGACGGGCACCGGCACTACCTCATCTGCCGGGCCTGCGGCCGCAGCAGACCGGTGGAGTCCGAGGCCGTGGAGGAATGGGCCGAGCACACCGCCCGGATCACCGGCTACGCAGCCGTGGAACACATCGTGGAACTCACCGGCATCTGTGCCCGCTGCAGGCCGGATACCGCCGAAGGAGAGGCATGAAGCCGATCGGGACCTGGCCTCCAGGGCAGAACCCGCGTGCGGCGGAAGTCAAGGAGTCGGTACGCCGCCTGCTCGCGCTCGACGACGACACCGCCGTGATGGTGCGGGAGTTGGCGTGCAGCGATGCGGACTGCCCGCCTCTGGAGACCGTCATCGCCGTACTGCCCATGAACGGTACGGCCCGCCGCTGGACCCTGCACCGACCCGTCGCCGACATCACCGAGCAAGACCTGCGGGCACTGCTCGCCCGCGAACCCGAAGGAGCCTGAACCACCATGTCCGCCAAGCAAGATGACCGGGTGCCCGTCACCGTACTGACCGGATTCCTCGGCTCGGGGAAGACCACCCTCCTCAACCGCATCCTCACCGAGAACCACGGACTGCGGATCGCCGTCATCGAGAACGAATTCGGTGAGGTCGGCATCGACGACGCGCTCGTCCTCGACTCCGAGGAAGAGATCTTCGAGATGAACAACGGATGCATCTGCTGCACCGTGCGCGGAGACCTCATCCGCATCCTCGGCGCACTGATGCGCCGGCGTGAGAAGTTCGACCACATCCTGATCGAGACGACCGGCCTGGCCGATCCCGCCCCCGTCGCCCAGACGTTCTTCATGGACGACGAGATCGCCGCTCAGCTGCGCCTGGACGCCATCGTCACTCTCGTCGACGCGGCACACGTCCTCCAGCACCTCGACGAGAAGAAGCCGGACGGGGTGGAGAACGAGGCCGTCGAGCAGCTCGCCTTCGCCGACCGTGTCGTCCTCAACAAGACCGACCTGGCCGACGAGCAGACCATCGCCGAGGTCATCGCCCGCATCCGGGGTATCAACGCCCCGGTCGAGATCATCCCGGCCCGCCACGCCGAGGTGGAGCTGAACCGCATCCTGGACGTCGGCGCCTTCGACCTCGAACGGGTCCTCAAGGACGACCCGCAGTTCCTCACCGAGACCGAGCACCAGCACGACACCACCGTCACCTCGGTCGGCATCGAGATCGACGGCGAGGTCGACGAGGGCCGGCTCAACGCCTGGCTCGGCAAGCTGCTGCGGGAGAAGGGAGCCGACATCTTCCGGTCCAAGGGCATCCTCGCCCTCGCCGGATCGGACCGGCGCTATGTCTTCCAGGGCGTCCACATGCTCTTCGTCGGTGAGAACGGAGCTCCTTGGCGGGAGGGCGAAGCGCGCCGCAACCGCCTGGTCTTCATCGGCCGCAACCTCGACCGCGAGGCCCTGACGCACGGCTTCGCCCGCTGCGTGGTCACCGCGGGAGCCGCCGTATGAGCATCACCACCGACACGTCCGTCGAGGCCGGCAGTACCGCGTGGGAGACCGCCCTCGACGACGCGCCCGTCGCCCTCTCCGCCGCCGGGGACCTGGTCGCCGTGGCCGGAGCCGAAGGGAGCGTCCTCATCGCCGACGCCGCCACCGGAACGGAGGTCGGCGGGCTCGAACTCCCCGGCGGGGCCCTCTCGGTGGCCCTCTCCCGCGACGCCCAGCACCTGGCAGTCACCGGGCCCACGGGTTACGCCCTGTGGAGCCGGTCGCGCGTCTCGCCGCTCATCGTCGAGACCGGGGCCTGGTCGTCCACCGCGGCCTGGGCGGACAACGGCCGGGTCGCCGTGGCCTCCGGCCGCCGCGCCCTCGTCCTCGACCCGGCGGGCGAGACGCAGTGGGCCACCGAACCCGCCGCGTCCACCGTCACCGACCTCGCCTGGATGCGCAACGGCCGCCGGCTCGCGGTCGCCGCGTACGGGGCGGTGCGCGCCCACGAACGGCACACCGACAAGCCCGTCGTCACCTATCCCTACGTCGGCTCGCACCTCGCGCTCGCGGTCGCCCCGACCGGCCGCTGGATCTGCAGCGGCAACCAGGACGCCTCCATCCACATCTGGCGCACCAGGGACGGCAGCGAACTGACCATGTCCGGCTACCGGGAGAAGGTCTCCCGACTCGCCTTCGACGACACCGGCTACTGGCTCGCCGCCGACGGCGCACCGGATGTGACGGTGTGGAACTTCTCCGGCAAGGGCCCGGCCGGCACCGCACCCCGCTCGCTGCAATGCCACGACACCGTCACCGCCCTCGCGTGGCGGCCCGGCGGCGCGGGCCACCTGGCGAGCGGTGGCCACGACGGCACGGTCGCGCTGTGGCAGGCCACCGCCGGCCGCCCCCAGGCCCGCATGCGACCCTCGCGCACCCTTCCGGCGGCATCGGCGGTGGCCGCGCTCGCCTGGTCCGGGCCCCATCTGCTGATCGCCGCGCACCGGGACGGTCGGGTACGCGCACACCGGCTGCCGTCGCGGAACACCCTGTGACCCGGCCGGACAGTCGCATCCGGGTCGGCGCGGCCAAAGACCGT
This sequence comes from Streptomyces sp. NRRL S-337, assembly GCF_000720175.1. Taxonomy (GTDB): domain Bacteria; phylum Actinomycetota; class Actinomycetes; order Streptomycetales; family Streptomycetaceae; genus Streptomyces; species Streptomyces siderophoricus. The sequence goes on along the minus strand of NZ_JOIX01000017.1, from coordinate 18,672 downwards.
CCTTGCACACTGGTGGTGTGCCGCGGCTGCTGCTGCGGCAATCCGCGCAAGCACCCGGGCACCGACCACGAGTGGCAGCTCGCCCGACTCCGCGCCGCGGCGGCGGAGTCGGGCGGGCGGCTCGCGGTCCGTACCAGCGAATGCCTCGGCCCGTGCGGGCAGGCCAACATCGTCGTCGTTCAGCCTTCCGGCGAAGGCCGTCGCCGCGGCGGCCGGGCGACCTGGATCGGCTGGGCGCTGGGCGACGACAGCACCGACGACATCCTCAGCTGGGTGACGGCCGGCGGGCCGGGCGTGGCCGCTCCCTCGCCCGCCCTGGAACTGCAATTCGTCCCCACCCCCGGGGAGGCGCAGGCGCGCACCCGTGCGCGCGGGCGCCGTGCACGCCGGTGACATGACGGGCGGGCCGTGTGCAGCGCCGTCTCCAGCACCTGCGCCCGGCATCCACCGGAGTCGAGGCCATGCCTGGCCGTCGGGACGCTGCCTCAAGAGTTGGTAATGACCACCTCCATCCCTTGGAATGAAAATCATTTTCATCTAAGGTGAGGGTCTAGCCACTCCACCGGGCTGCGACCGCCCCGAGCCCGGTGCATCCGAAGGAGCCCCTGTATGTCCCCCGCCCCCGCCTTTCGTCCCGCCCGCCGGCGATCCGTACGCCTCGCCCTCGTGGCCGCCTCGGTCACAGTGACCGCTGCGACCGCCGCGGCATGTGCAACCTCGCCTGCCGGAAGCGCCCACACCGACACCTCCGGTGGCTCCTCGGGCTCCGGCAAGAAGCTCCAGGTGGTGGCCGCGGAGAACTTCTGGGGCAGCATCGCCTCCCAGCTCGGCGGCAGCCACGCCGAGGTGACCAGCATCATCACCAATCCCCACACCGACCCACACGACTACGAACCGACCGCTGGCAACGCCCGGACCGTCTCCGGCGCGCGCTACGTGATCGTCAACGGGATCGGCTACGACGCATGGGCCGACAAGCTGCTCTCCACCAACCCCGGTAGTAGCCGCACCGAGCTGAACGTCGAAGACCTGGTCGGCATCAAGCCGGGCGGCAACCCCCACCGCTGGTACTCGCCGCACGACGTCCACCAGGTGATCGACAAGATCACCGCGGACTACAAGAAGCTGGCCCCGGCCGACGCCGCCTACTTCGACCAGCGCAAGAAGACGTTCGAGACCAGGACCCTCGCGCCGTACAACCGGCTGCTGTCCGACATCAAGGCGAAGTACGCGGGCACGCCGATCGGTGCGTCCGAGTCCATCGTCACTCCTCTCTCCGAGGGACTGGGGCTGAAGATGCTGACCCCCGATTCGTTCCTGGACGCCATGAGCGAGGGCTCCGACCCCACGGCCAAGGACAAGGCCACCATCGACCACCAGATCAAGAGCAAGCAGATCAAGATCTACGTCTACAACAGTCAGAACTCCACGCCCGACGTGCAGGAACAAGTCAAGGAGGCCGAGGCGCAGGGCATACCGGTGGCCACGGTCACCGAGACCCCCACGCCCGCAGGCGCCTCCTTCCAGCAGTGGCAGACCGCCCAACTCCGCGGCATCGAGCGGGCCCTGGCCAAGGCCACCGGTAAGTAAGCGGGGAGCGCGCGACCATGCTGCATCCGATCGCGAAGGCCCGCGAAGCGGCTGGACACACCGTTCCGCCGCCCCGACCAGGCGCCGAACCCCTCGCAACGCCGGCACCCGACGACGTCCCCGTGCTCGCACTGCGCGGCGCGGCCGTACGCGTGGCCGGCCGTACGCTGTGGTCCGGGGTGGACCTTCGCATCGGGGCAGGCAAGTTCGTCGCCGTCCTCGGCCCCAACGGGGTCGGCAAGTCCACCATGGTCAAAGTGCTGCTCGGGGCACTGCCCGCAGCGGAGGGCGAAGTCCGCGTGCTCGGCGCCCGACCCGGACAGGCCAACCACCGCATCGGCTACCTGCCTCAACGCCGCAGCTTCGACGCGTCGATGCGGATCCGCGGTGTCGACGTGGTGCGGCTGGGGCTGGACGGCGACCGCTGGGGCGTACCCCTGTGGCCGTCCGGTGCCCGGAGGCGGGCGGCCCGTCAGCGCGTCGAGGAGGTCATCGAACTGGTCGGGGCGTCGGCGTACGCGCACCGGCCCATCGGCAACTGCTCCGGGGGTGAGCAGCAGCGGCTGCTGATCGCCCAGGCCCTGGTCCGCAGGCCCCAACTACTCCTGCTGGACGAGCCGTCGGACAGCCTCGATTTGCCCCACCAGAGCGCGGTCACGGCACTGATCAGCCAGATCTGCCATCAGGAGAACGTCACGGTCGTCATGGTCGCGCACGACGTCAACCCGATCCTGCCGCACCTCGACCAGGTGGTGTACCTCGCCGAAGGCGGGGCGGCGAGCGGCACACCGGAGGAGGTCATCACCTCCTCCACACTGACCAGGCTGTACGGCACGCCGGTCGAGGTGCTGCGGACGTCCGACGGGCGGCTGGCCGTCGTCGGCCAGCCGGAAGCACCCGCGCGGCACACCGACCGGCACACCTCCGCTCCCTGTGCCGGAGGCGGCCATGCTGCCGGCTGAACCCGTCGCCGGACCGGTCTGGTCGTGGAACCTGCTCACGGACGTCCAGGAGATGTGGTCGTTCCCCTTCATGGTCAACGCCTTCCGTGCGGGGGCGATCGTCGCCGTGGTGTCCGCGGTCATGGGCTATTTCGTGGTGCTGCGGCGACAGACCTTCGCCGCCCACACCGTCTCCACCGTGGCCTTCCCCGGCGCGGCCGGAGCCGTCCTGCTCGGATTCAGCGCGGTATACGGCTACTTCAGCCTCTGCGTGGCGGCCGCCGTGATCATCGCGGCCATCGGGTGGCGCGGTGGGGGAGGGGGGAGTGGAGGAGCGGACGAGTCTGCGCTCACCGGTACCGTGCAAGCATTCCTGCTCGCCTCAGGATTCCTCTTCATCGCCCTGTACAAAGGGCTGTTGGGAGGTCCGCAGACCATTCTCTTCGGCACCTTCCTGGGCATCACCACCTCCCAGGTGAACGTGCTGCTCGGCGTGGGAGCCGTGGTGCTGGCGGCCCTGGCACTGATCGGGCGGCCGCTGCTGTTCGCCTCCGTCGACCCGCAGGTCGCCGCCGCGCGGGGGGTGCCGGTCCGCGCCCTGTCCGTCATCTTCCTCGTCCTGCTCGGCGCGGCGACCGCCGAGGCCGGCCAGATCACCGGAACCCTGTTGGTGTTCGCGCTGATGGTCATCCCCGCCGCGACCGCGCAGACAGTGACCGGCCGCCCCGGCGCCGGTCTCACCCTCGCCGTCCTCCTGGCCCTGGCCGCCACCTGGCTCGGCCTGACCACCGCCTACTACTGGCCTTACCCCTTGGGCTTCTTCGTGACCTCGTACTCCTTCGCCGGCTACCTGCTCGCCCGCTCCGGACGCGCACTGCACACCCGGCTCGGCAGGACCGCCGCACCCCTCCTGAACAAGGAGGCCACGGCATGACGGCACTCCTGTCCTCCGCCTCGGCGCCGCTGGACCAGCCGTTCGTCCAACACGCCCTGCTCGCCGGCACCGGCATCGCGGCGGCCTCGGGACTCGTCGGCCACTTCCTGGTCCTCCGGGCCCAGATCTTCACCGCCGATGCCCTCAGTCACGTCGCCTTCACCGGAGCGATGGGGGCCCTCGCCTTCGGATACGACCTGCGCACGGGGCTGTTGGTCGCCACCGTCGGCATCGCGCTGCTCTTCGGCACCCTGGGGCGCAAGGCCCGCGCGGACGACGTCGTCATCGGCAGCGTGTTCTCCTGGGTCCTGGGCCTGGGCGCGTTCTTCATCACCCTCTACACCACCTCCCGGAGCACGGCCAACGGCACCGCCGGGGTCAGCGTGCTGTTCGGATCGATCTTCGGTCTCTCGGCCGGGAAGGCGTCGTCCGCCGCCCTCGTCGCCGCCGGAATCTGCCTGCTGATGGTGCTCATCGCCCGCCCGCTGCTGTTCACGACGCTCGACGAGGCCGTGGCCGCGGCCCGCGGCGTGCCCGTACGGACGCTGGGCTTCGGCTTCCTCGCGGTGACCGGAGTCTGCGCCGCCGAGGCCACCCAAGCAGTCGGCTCGCTGCTGCTGCTCGGCCTGCTGGCGGCGCCGGCCGGAGCTGCCGCCCGGCTGACCGACCGCCCTTACCGGGCACTTGCCCTCTCGGCGATCCTGGCGGTCCTGGCGATGTGGGCCGGCCTCGCCGCCTCCTACGCCGTACCGAAGATGCCGCCCAGCTTCGCCATCATGGCCGCCGCCACCGCCGTCTATGCAGCCACCTTCCTCATCCGGCGCCCCACAGCAGACAGGCGCCTGCGCAGGCGTACCGCCTCAGCCGGAACGTGAGGCGTGACGGCACGATGACGGCAAGCACCGGGCCGCAAGCCACCGCCACACAGGAAGTCACCCACCTCGGACGCTTCACCCAGCAGCGTGCCCTTGTGCTGGAAGCCTTCATCGAGGCCGTGGCGGCGGAGGGGTTCGCCAGCGCCCAGGCTCGGCACGCCCGGCTGCTGGCTGCCGACTCGCCGGTCGGCCTGTCCACCGTCTACCGCACGCTCAGCGCCCTCGCCGAAACGGGGCGCGCCGACGTCGTGCGGGACATGAACGGCGAACGGCTCTTCCGCTACCGTCCCGGCTCCGACCACCGGCACCATCTGCTCTGCGCCGAATGCGGTGTCAGCGTGATGCTGGACGCGGTGGCGGTGGCGGTGGAGGAATGGGCTGCCGGCGTAGCCCGGACAAGCGGATTCACCGCCGTCCGGCACACCGTCGAACTCACCGGCATCTGCCCCGACTGCGGCCCCTCGGTGGAGGGTTCCCACGGGGACTGACGCGACTGCCCCGCACCGCACGGAACTCGCCGGTTTCGTGCGGTGCGGGGCAGGGCGCGAAGCGCGCGGCGAGACTACTTGGAGTCGTACGGGAGCAGAGCCATCTCGCGTGCGTTCTTGATCGCGCGGGCCAGCTGTCGCTGCTGCTGTGCGGTGACCCGGGTGACCCGGCGGCTGCGGATTTTGCCGCGGTCGGAGATGAACTTCCGCAGCAGGTCGGTGTCCTTGTAGTCGATGTAGGTGATGCCGGCCTGGTCCAGCGGGTTGGGGCGTGCCTTGAGCGGCTTGCGGGGATCGGAGCGGCGAGGCATGGGAATTCCTTTTCTCGGTAGGCCGGTGGTGGGCGGGTTCGGTGCTGTGTGCGAGGTCAGGAGACGGGGGGTCAGGAGACGGGGTCGAGGAGTGCGTCGAAGGAGGCCGGAAGGTGCTTCCACGCCTCGCGCCCGCCGGCGAACTCCGCTTCGGTCAGCAGGCAGGAGTCGAGCAGCCGCTCCAGGCCCTCGCGGTCGAGGCCGGGTGCGGTGAAGACCAGGTGCTGGCAGCAGTCGCCGTGTTCGGGGTGCCAGTCGAGGGCGGCGGCCGCCCTGCGCATGGCCGGAACCATCTCCCAGGCGGCGTCCGGGAGTGAGGCGAGCCAGGGGCCGGCGTTCTCCACGCACAGGGCGCCGCCGGCGGAGTCCCAGGACAGCAGGGTGTCGGGACGGTCGGCGAGCCAGAAGCGGCCGCGGCTGCGGGCCGCCGCACACGCCAGGTCTTCCAGCGCATGGTAGAGCCGCTCCGGATGGAAGGGTCGCCGCCGGTGCCACACCAGAGTGGCCACTCCGGCCTCCTCCGCTTCCTGCGGCAGTAGCGCGCAGGCCGGGTGCTGGGCGGCGGCGGCCGTCTCGACGTCGAAGCCGGCGAAGGCGGACTCCGCCAGCTCTCCGGACGCGGCAGACACCTGGCGAGCTGTCGGATGCAGCTGGGCGAGCAGCGCCCGGTCCTCGTCGTCGGCCTCCGGACTGTCGACGAGCGCGAGCACGGGCGCGTACTCCAACTGGCGCGCCCAGGTGTCGCCGACGGTCCGCTGATCCGTCGCGGCCGCCGCGAGGCCCGCCTCCGCCAGGTCGTCGCCATTGGCGAGGTACGGCAGCACGAGTGCCGGATCGACTGCCGTCAGGACGTTGGAGAGCGTCAGCGATTCGCCGCCGTGCGCCGCGATGAACTCGGCCATCGCACGGGGCTCGACGGAATCCCAGAGTTCCACGACCGCCAGTCGATGCAGACCGCTGTCGGCCAGCCGCTGGAGTTCGGGGACCAGGTCCTCGCGCAGAGCGCAGCACGCGCAGTCGTTGACGAGAGGCGCCTCACCGGAGGACAGCGGGCCCGAGGCGTCGCGCACGGTGCGCCGTACCGTGCCCACCGCGGCCGTCGAGAGGTCGTGGTGCAGCGCGACACTGCCGGGAACGGAGTGCAGCAGCCGCCGTACGACCTCCTCCCGGGCCTCGGAGTGCAGTCCGCCGACGATGACGACGGGAAGGTTGTTCTCCGCCATCACGCCGTCCCGCGCCGGCCGTACCGCCGCTCGAAGCGCTCGACGCGGCCGGCCGTGTCCAGGACCCGGGCGGTGCCCGTGTAGAAGGGGTGGCTCTTCGAGGAGATCTCCACGTCGATGACGGGGTAGGTGTTGCCGTCCTCCCACTGGATGGTCTTGTCGCTGGTCGCGGTGGACCGGGTGAGGAAAGCGAAGTCGGCAGCCCGGTCGCGGAAGACGACGGGCCCGTAGGCCGGGTGGATTCCGGGTTTCATAACGATGTTCCTGTCTGTGAGCTCGGCTGGGGAGACGGGGCCGACCGGAGCGTCAGCGCTCCTCGCGGAAGTCGACGTGCCGGCCGGCGACGGGGTCGTACTTGCGCAGGACCAGGCGATCGGGGTCGTTCCTGCGGTTCTTGCGGGTGACGTAGGTGTAGCCGGTCCCCGCGGTGGAGCGGAGCTTGATGACCGGGCGTAGTTCGTTGCGAGCCATGGGAGGTACTATATGGCAATGGTTTCCATTGCCGATAAGGGCCCCGACGAGAGGTAGTACCACCACCATGTCCGCTCACTGCCAACTGACCGGCGCCAAGCCGGGCTTCGGCAAGGCCATCTCCCACTCGCACCGCCGTACATCGCGCCGGTTCGACCCGAACATCCAGCGCAAGCGCTACTGGCTGGCGAGCGAGGGCCGTCACATCCGGCTCACGCTCAGCACCAAGGCGATCAAGACGGTCGACGCCATCGGCGTCGAGGCTGCGGTGGCGCGTATCCGCGCGCGAGGGGTGAAGGTCTGATGGCCAAGCAGAGCAAGATCGCGAAGAACGAGCAGCGGAAGGTGATCGTCGAGCGGTACGCCGCCCGGCGCGCCGAGCTGAAGGAGATCATCCGACGGCCCTCGTCGACCGATGACGAACGCGCCGCTGCCCAGGCCGAGTTGCGGCGCCAGCCGCGTGACGCCAGCGCCACCCGGGTGCGCAACCGGGACGGCGTGGACGGCCGGCCCCGCGGGCACCTGCGGAAGTTCGGTATGTCCCGGGTGCGCATGCGCGAGCAGGCGCACGCCGGGTTCCTCCCCGGGGTGACCAAGTCCTCCTGGTGAGGTCTTGCCGTTGACTCTTCTGCGGCCCGGGCGAAGGTCCGGGCCGCAGTGTCGAACTTGGGAGGGCGCCGATGGACCTCGCAACACCAGGCAAACCGAGTCGCCCGTTCACGCTTGTCACCTGCACCGACTGCCGCGGCGACACGAGTGACCAGGTGATGGAGCGGCTACGTGAGGCGGTTCGCAGCTGCCCGCACGCCGTACTGGTCGCCACCGGATGCCTGGGCGGCCTCCTCCGTTGCACCCGTGCCGCGGGAGTGCATGCCGCCGTGCAGCCGTGTACGGAGGGCCGTGCTCCCAGCGGCCCCGTCATCCGGCTGGGCCCCCTCGCGACCGAAGCCGACGCGGAACTCGTCGGCGCGTGGCTAAGGGCGGGCATGCCCGACGACGGCACTCTTCCACGAAGACTGCGGGCAGCACCCGTGCCCCCCGTCGCATCGCCCATCCCAACTGAGGGGAAGCGCAGTGCCGAAGGAGTTGCGGCAACCGCGGATCGGTGCCAGTGCACTGAGGGACTACTACGCCCCGACCCCTGTGCTGGCCGGAATCGACCGGCCGCTTTCCTCGCCGAGATCCGAGGCGTCCACCAGGCAGCCCACGTGTGGGTCGGCGCACACCGCACCGCCCCTGACGCCGACCGGGATCGCCGCCTGCCGGGTGGAAGCTGTAGACGGTCTGACCACGCCGATGCGGTATCCCGCCGACGGCCGGGCGGCTGGGGTGATGGCCTTGGCACACCACCTCAACCACGCTGCCGCACTCGTCAATGGCATGCGACAGCCGGACTCAGAGGTGGAGCTGCCGGTGCCGTTCCTGCGACCCGTACCGAACGCATTTGACGAGTGGAGGGCTCGGCTGGAACGGGTGACCGTGTCCCGTGTGCTCCCGGGCGCTGACCAGGGCGTGACGTCGGTACGGTGGCGGGCCCGGTGACCGCTGTCCCCCGAGTGGCTCGCGGGGGCACTGACCACCGTCATGGTGGGCGTGTTGCGCAGCCAGGCCATCTGTGCCTGTCCAGCCCGCCCGAGGCGGTAGTGACCTGGCAGTGGGCCGCAGGGCACTTGGAGCTGTGCGAAGCGGACCGCTGGTTGCAACTCGAAGCCGATCACGCCTGGTGTGCCGCATCCTCGCAGCAGCGCACACTGGCCTCGTGGTTCTGGCGCCACTACTCGGTGAACGCCGGAACGACTTCACCTTCACTGGCGCTGACCTCGATCCCGACCGGCTGCGCTCCGCGCTCGACGCGGCCTTGCCGGATGACACGGAAGTGGCGCTCGGCTCGGACGGCTGGGCCGACTTCTCCGATCCCTGGCTCGGCGACCTTTCTTCCTGATCCGCGATGTTCCCCTCGGGGGCCACGGCGCGGCAGCGCACTGGCAGGGGAAGGATCTGGTCAGCCGAGGGGGCGGCGAGTGGGTGCGGCCCGGCTGCGGAGCGGGGCCTGGGTGCCGGGTTGGGCAGTGCCGTGGCTGCGACCACTGCCCAACCCGGGGCTTTCAGGCCTGCGCTACGAGATCCGGGTGCTCATGTTCGCAGGCGTCCTCGATCCCGTAGGTGTCCCACTCGGGGAACGGATCGCCGGTGAGTCGCTCCCCGTCGGCCAAGAGGCAATCGGTCAGGGCAGCTTGCAGCACCTCGGTGTGCAACTCGGTACCGATGAAGACCAGTTCCTGGCCCTGACTGTCGCCAGTGGCGCGGGCGCCGGACGGCTCAAAGCGGGCGACGGCACCGGCCTGTGACCACAGCCCGGTGACGTGCGGCCGGCTGGCCAGCCAGAAGAAGCCCTTGGAGCGCAGGATCCGGCCGTAGACGCCGCTGTCGAGTCCCTCGGTGACGAAGGTCCACAGCCGACCGGGGTGGAACGGCGCGGCGGCACGGAAGACCGTACTGGAGATGCCGTACTCCTCGGTCTCCGGTACGTGGTCGCCGTTGATTTCACGCACCCAGCCCGGTGCGAGCTGTGCACGCTCCAGGTCGAACAGGCCGGTGCCGAGAATGTCGGCGGACTCCACCCGCCCGTGCCGGGCCGGCACGATGCGGGCGGCCGGGTTGAGCCGGGCGAGCGTGGCGCGGAGCCGGACGGCGTCGTCCTCGTCGACGAGGTCGGTCTTGTTGAGAACGATGACGTCGGCGAACTCGATCTGGTCCATCAGCAGATCGCTGACAGTGCGTTCGTCCTCCTCGTACTGGTCGAGGCCGCGCTCGGCCAGTCCGTCGCCGCCGTTCAGCTCGGGGAGGAAGTTGGCGGCGTCGACGACGGTGACCATGGTGTCGAGCCGCGCGAGGTCGCCGAGGGTCGCTCCGTCGTCGCGCGGGAAGGCGAAGGTGGCCGCGACCGGCATCGGTTCGGAGATGCCGCTGGACTCGATGAGGAGGTAGTCGAAGCGGTCCTCGCGGGCCAGCCGGTCGACCTCTTCGAGCAGATCATCGCGCAGGGTGCAGCAGATGCACCCATTGGTCATCTCGACCAGGCGCTCCTCGGTGCGTGAGAGGGCGGCCTCGCCACCCCGTACCAGCGTCGCGTCGATGTTGATCTCGCTCATGTCATTGACGATGACAGCGACGCGCAGGCCGTCCCGGTTGCTCAGTACGTGGTTGAGCAGGGTGGTCTTTCCGGCTCCGAGGAAGCCGGAAAGGACGGTGACGGGCAGTCGGTTGTGCGTCATGCCGTTCAGCTCTCCGGGCGCAGTAGACCGCGTTCGTACGCCTTGGCCAGGCGCTGCGGTACCAGGTACGAGGAGCCGTCGACGGTGACCGGCACGAGTTGGGGAGTCGTGGCCTTCCACTGGGCGCGGCGGTGACGGGTGTTGCTGCGGGACATCTTCCGCTTGGGTACGGCCATGACGGACCTCCTGAGTACGTGGGCGACGGCTACATTACATGGAAATGGATGCCATTTCCAAAACGCACGTCACATCGCCCTGGATGCTGACGACCCACTGCGCCGCAAGAGTCACGGTCGTCGACGCGCAGGCGGCGCCTTCGTCACTTCGGTCACTTTGAAGGTCCTGCGCCGGCGCCGAAGTTGATGGGCAGGAGCGTTACGCGCCACCGCCGCACCGCACGCAAGCTTCTCTGAACTTGGGGCCGGTCTGTCCCAAGCCTCTGATCCGTAGCTTTCTGAAACCGAATTGGTGATGCCCGAGGGATCACAGCGAGATGTTCCGGAGAGCGAGAGCCCGCTCCGTCTGTCGCCTGAGTACTGTGACTTCGCATGACCGACACCGAGATCGAGATCACCGCAGACCTGGTCCGCGACCTGCTGCAGGAGCAACATCCAGACCTTGCAGGGCTGGCCATCCGCGAGGTGGCGGGGGGCTGGGGCAACCAAATGTGGCGCCTCGGGGACGAGTTGGCCGTGCGCATGCAGCGCATGGACCCCACCCCGGAGCTCCAGCTCAAGGAGCGGCGGTGGCTACCCGTGCTGGCCCCGCGCCTGCCGCTCCCAGTACCGACACCGGTGCGGTTCGGCGAACCGTCCGAGCGTTTCCCCAAGCACTGGACCGTGATGACCTGGGTTCCTGGCGAGCCGCTGGACCACGGCTCGATCAGCCGCGGCGACCACGCGGCCGACACGCTGGCGGGCTTCCTCCGGGCGCTCCATATGGAGGCGCCTGCCGATGCGCCGATCGCTACGGACCGCGGCGCCCATCCCAGGAACTGCACGGACGGCTTCGAGAACTTCTTCCAGGCCGTTGCCCCCGACGACATCGCTGCCGACGTCCGGGCCGTCTGGGACGACGCCGTTGCGGCCCACGAGTGGGAGGGCCCGCCGGTGTGGGTGCACGGCGACCTCCATCCCGCGAACGTCGTCGTCTCGGACGGAACGCTCTCGGGCATCGTCGACTTCGGTGACCTGTTCGCCGGCGACCCGGCGTGGGACCTCGCCGCCGCATGGGTGCTGCTACCCGCGGGCACGGCCTCACGGTTCTTCGACATGTACGCGTATGCAGACGAGGCGGCGATCCGGCGCGCTCGCGGGCTGGCCGCTATGAAGAGCCTCTTCCTGATGCTCATGGGGCAGAACGGAGAGAGGGGCCTTCCTGGCGGCAAGCCGAACTGGGGACCTGCAGGCCGGGCGGCACTTGATCGTGTTCTGAAGGGCGTTTGACGCACGCCTTCTTTGAACCCGTTCCCCGCCACGCTGAACGGCACCTTGTAGACGACGGCCTTCATCTACTGCCACCTCCCACCCGGCGGAGAGCGCCGACGTGCTATCCGACGCGCTATTTACCCACCCCTTGGACGTGACCTATCGCTCATGATTCTCCGGTCCGCTGGATGAGGAAAGCCAGTAATGCGGGTGGAAGCATCCACTCTGGCTACGGCAATATCGCACCGAGAAAAGAAACATGCGAGCCCACACCCGATGTGCCTGGGCCCCTGCTGCCGCCGTGCCATGCGCTCGCGGCCGCATGGCCCAACTCGCCGTCACCGTCGTGTGACTGGTGCGCACAGGTTCAGGAACGCAGCCGACGACCCGGAGCGCACTCCCTGCTACGCCACGCCCATGACGGGGGCGAGTGGCAGCAATTCCGCCTCGGCCCGTGGCGTATGGTCCGCGAGGTGAACGCTTCCGCGGCCCGCGGTCCGCCTGGAACCGGATCTGCGGTGGCGGCGGCGTAGGCTCGCACCCGTGCAGAGGGCATCTCCACCGCCGCGTGCTCGGCGACCAGCCGGGCAACCATGCACTTGAGGCAACGCCGTTACTTGCGCGGCGCATCCAGGTCCGCCCGCCGCATCTGATCGATGCCGACGCCTACCGAGGCTCGCACGCCCTCCCGGCGCTGCCGACGCAACGAGCCCGTACCAGGGGCGGGGGAGCACCGGGCTGCGGGACGCCGCGCCCCGCAGGATGCATGACTACCCTTCCGGGACGGGGACCCGGCCGGCGGGCTCCGGCTCGGCTGTGGCCAGGAAGTTGCCGATGAGGAACTTGTAGAACCCGGCGCCGAGGACCCCGCCGATCAGCGGGCCGACGATGGGCACCCAGAAATACAGATTGCCCCACTGGTCTCGCCAGGCGCCTCTATAGCCCGTGATGAAGCTGGCAAGTCTGGGGCCGAAGTCGCGTGCCGGGTTGATTGCGTAGCCGGCGTCGGTGCCGAAGGCCATACCGATTGCGACCACGACCAAGCCGATGATCAACGGTGCCAGATTCGCACCGGGCGGCGTGTTCAGCAGGTCGGTGATCGCGAAGATGAGGAGTACCAGCAAGGCGGTGCCGATCACCTGATCACGGAAGGCGCCCCATTCGTGGATTCCGGCAGTGGTCGAACCGTTCCCCGGCAGCGTGGAAAAGACGAACTGCGTCTTGATGCTGTGCGTCGGATCAGCCCTGGCCAGTACTTCGGTGTAGTCCCAGCGCACCAGCAGTGCGGCGACGAATGCGCCGGCTGTCTGGGCGATCGCGTAGGGCGCGACCTTGGCCCACGGAAAGCCCTTGAAAGCAGCCAGGGACAGTGTCACGGCCGGGTTGAGGTGGGCACCGCTAAGGCGGGCCGCGACGTACACGCCGAGAGTGACGCCCAGCCCCCAGGCCCAGGCGATGCTGTCGTGGTTGCCCAGAGCGCCCTTCGGGTCGGTGAGGGCACCTCCAGCCACTACCTGCGCCACGACGCCGCATCCGAAGAGAATGAGGACCAAGGTACCCACGAACTCTGCAGAGAGTTCACGGAACAGTTGGGGCTTGCCAACCGGTTCGCTCATGGTTATCGGCGTCTCCTAGGCGATTCAGAGCTCAGTGTGCCGGCGTCGGAACTCAGCCCTGATCATCACGGGACTGCGGGCTCTCCCACCACCCGTAGTCCGGCTGACAAGGCGCAATCACTCCGACGGGGAGATGTGGTTGCTCCGTCAGGGTTATTGATGGCACTCGGAGGTTCCGCCTGCATGCACGGGGGCTCCCTGGCGGAAGCCAAGGGTATGGTGCGGAATCAGGGGCAGAACCGTTCGTCGAAACCGCGATGTACCGAGGGGAAAGTGCCACTGTCGGCGACTCTGGCGTGCGCCCATCGCAATGGCCGTTACGGGTGAGAGAGATGGCCTCTGATGTCGGCCGGTCGCCGGCCTTCTGTCCGCGTTATGTATGGCGTCGTATCAGGTGGCGGCATGGTCAAGGCTGCATCGCCGCGCCTTTTGTGAGAGGGAGCCTCAGTGTCTCTACTGCTGACGCTGCTGGGTGGGTTGATCGGCGCGTCCCTTCGCTGCGGGACGGAGCGGTACCTTCGGCTGCGTTTCCGGAATCCTACGCACTGGGTCCCGTTCCTCCTCAATTTCGTCGGGTGCTTCCTGTTCGGCGCGCTTGCGGGATGGGCCTATCTACACCGGGTGACCAGTGGCACGATTCTGCTGGGCGGGCTTGTCACCGCCTTCAGCGTCTGCAGCCATGAGGTCGGTCGGTTGCTGGCACGCGGTCGACACGGGCTCGCGGTGCTCAACTCCTTGACCGGCTGGTTCATCGGGTTGACCGCCGCAGCTATGGGTGTCTTCCTCAGCCTCAGCGTTTAAAAGAGGTAGTAGAAGGGTTGGGAGATTCGGGGTGTACGTCCTCGCCCGGCACGCCCAGGATCTTGCAGATGGCCGTGACGGGTAGGGGTAGGCGAAGTCGTCCACGACGTCGATCTCGTCCTTGCCTTCGAGCGTGTCAAGCAGGCCGGCGATTACCTTGGCCAGTTCTCCGCGCATGTCGTGGAGGAACCTGGGGCTGTGAGGCGGGCCGAACGGCCGCGTCGCGGTTTCGCGCAGCCGGTCGTGTTCCGGCGGGTCGTGAAAAATAAAGCTGGGCGGCAAGTTCCTGTCCTCCTCGGCGATGGCGGGGCCGCCGGCGCCGGGGGCGCGGTTGCGCAGGTCGTTGCTGAGCCGCGGGTCGTTGGCGAGGCTTCGCACTTCGTAGTACGTGCTGACCAGGTAGGAACCGTCGTCCTGAAGCGTGACCGGCGACTTGCGCAGTGCGGCGTAGAGCGGGTAGGGATCGGCGCGATTCGCGAAGTCGGTGATCTGCGCGGACATGGTGCCGAGGGTCATGGTCTCTCCTGTGACGGAGGTCCGGGGCGATGGTCAGGCGCGCGGCGCGACGAACTGGACCCGCCGCTCGGTCGGTGAGCGGGCGGTGAGCGTGCGGTGAGCCGTTGCCGCCACTGTTGCTCCAGCGCCGGAGCCACCGAGGACCGGCCCACCGAACGAGGAGCAGGCTATGGGCATGCTGACCGGCAAGACGGCACTGGTGACGGGCGGATCGCGCGGAATCGGCCGGGCGGTCGCCCTGCGGCTCGCGGCCGAGGGCGCGCTGGTCGCCGTCCACTACGGCGGCAATGGCGACGCGGCCAAGGAGACCGTGGCGAGGATCGAGGAGGCGGGCGGCCGGGCGTTCGCCGTCCAGGCCCGGTTCGGCGAAGACGGTGCCGTGGACCGGTTGTTCGAGGGCCTGATCGCAGGGCTAGCGGGACGCGGGCTGGACATCCTGGTCAACAACGCAGGCATCTTCTCAGGCAACTCGATCACACAGGTGACACCGGAGGAGCTCGACAGGCTGTTCAGCATCAACGTCAGCACGCCGTTCTTCGTGGTCCAGCGCGCGCTGCCGCTGCTCAACGACGGCGGCCGCATCATCAACGTGGGCTCGACGGCCAGCCGGTTCGCCGTCTCCACCCAGATCGGCTACGTGATCAGCAAGACGGCGCTGGAGTCGATGACCCCGTCGCTGGCCAATGAGCTCGGCAGCCGGGGAATCACGGTGAACACGGTCGCACCCGGCGCGGTGCGGACCGACATGACCGCCGCCTTCACCTCCATCCCCGAGGTGGCCGCGGGTCTCGAAGCGATTACCGCGCTCGGGCGGATCGGCGAGCCCGAGGACGTCGCCGACGTCGTGGGATTCTTGGCGGGCCCGCAGGGCCGGTGGGTGACCGGTCAGACCATCGACGTCTCGGGCGGGATCTATCTCGGACCGATGGCCCACGCATGATCAGCGCCGGTGGATAATCACCGGCATGCTGTTCGGAATCCTCGGTGAGACCCGGGCGTGGCACGACGACGGGACCGAGGTTCCGCTGGGCGGGCCCGCCCGCCGCGCACTGCTGGCCCTGCTCCTGATACGCCCCGGAGAGGTCGTGCCGGCGGACCGGCTGGCCGACGCCATCGACCCGGACGCGGCGGTCTCGGCGCACGCCCTGCAGTCCCAGGTTTCCAGGCTGCGCAAGGCCCTCGGTTCGGGGGCCGCGCTCGAAGCGGCCGGGGCGGGCTACCGGATCGTGGTGGCGCACGACGATGTGGACGCCTGCCGATTCGAGCGACTGGCGCGGGAAGGGCGGGCCGCGTTGCACGCCCACGACGCGGAACGCGCGGCCGCCCTGTTGCGTGAGGCGCTGGAACTGTGGCGAGGGCCGGCGCTGGCCGGTATCGCCGAGAGCGAGACGGCCCAACCCGCCGCCGTACGACTGGAGGAGCATCGGCTCGGGGCGCTTGAGGACCGGATCGAGGCGGAGTGCCGGATGGGCCAACCTGCCGCCTTCGTACCGGAGTTGCGTGAACTGGTCGGCCGCCATCCACTCCGGGAACGGCTGGCGGGCCTGCTGATGCGGGCGCTGTTCGCGGAGGGGCGGCAGGCCGCGGCGCTGGTGGTGTTCGAGGAGACCAGGCGGCACCTGGCCCACGAACTGGGCGCGGATCCGTCCCCCGAACTCGTAGCGCTGCACCGGGAGTTGCTGAGCGCCGATGCGTCGCCTGCGCCCGGCGCGCCGCCGGCCCAGCTGACCGCGTTCGTCGGCCGCGCCGACGAGGTGACCGAGGTCGCCGGTCTGCTGCGGGCGGCCCGGCTGGTCACGCTGATCGGCCCCGGTGGCGTGGGCAAGACCCGGCTGTCCGTCGAAGTCGCGGGTGTCGCGGCCGACGATGTCTGCTTCGTGGAGCTGGCTCCGCTGCGCGACGGCGCCGGACTGCCGCAGGCACTGCTGCGCGCGTTCGGCCTGCGCGAGAACGGGCTCGGCATGGGCGACAGCAGCCAGCCGCCGGTCGATCGTCTGATCGCGGCGCTGTCGGACCGGATGCTCCTGCTGGTCCTGGACAACTGCGAGCACGTCATCGATGACGTCGCGGCGCTGGCAGCGCGGCTGCTGGCTGTCTGCCCACGGCTGCGGGTCCTGGCAACGAGCCGCGAGCCGCTCGGTATCACCGGGGAAAGCCTTTGGCAGGTGAAGCCGCTCGACGGCGACGCGGCGGTTCGGCTCTTCACCGACCGGGCCCGCGCCGTGCGGCGCGGTTTCGCCGCAGACCCTCAGGTCGTAAGCCGGATCTGCGCGGCCCTCGACAACCTGCCACTGGCCATCGAACTCACGGCGGCGCGTACCCGGACGCTCGACATCGACGACCTCGCGGGACGGCTGGACGACCGGCTCGGGGTCGCCGCGCGTGGCATCCGCACAATGGACGAGCGGCACCGGACCCTGCGTTCGGTGGTCGCCTGGAGCTGGGACCTGCTCTCCGAGTCCGAGCAGCAAGCCGCGCGGCGGTTCACTGTCTTCGCCGGCGGCGCGACGGCCGAGTCCGCACTGCGGGTGTGCGGAACCGACGGCGAGACGCTGGAGTTGCTGGTCGACAAGTCGCTCCTGGAGATGGCAGAAGGCCGCTACCGGATGCTGGAGACGATCGGCGCCTACGGCGGCGAACGGCTCGACGCAGCCGGCGAACGCGAGTCGGTGCAACATGCCCACGCCCAGAGGATCCTGGAGCTGGTGCGGACCGCCGACCCTCATCTGCGCCGGGTCGAGCAGTTGGAGTGGCTGCCCGTCCTGACGGCCGAGCACGGCAACTTCCTGGCGGCTCTCCGCTGGGCGGTCGAGGCGCCGGACGTGGAGACGGGCCTGAAGCTGCTGGCCTCGGCTTCGAACTACCTATGGATCCGGGGTGTGTCCGCCTCGGTCGCGCCCCAGGCGATCGCCCTCCTCGAAGCGGTGGGCGACGCACCGCCGGCCGGCCTCGGCGAGGAATATGTGACGTGCGTACTGCTGGCGGCGTCCGGTGTCGTCGGCCGTCCGGTGTGGCAGCGCCACCGTGCGACTGCCGAGAAGGTGCTGGCCGCCGCATGGTCGGGCGGACGGCCGGGCCGTTATCCCGTCGGCCTGTTCCTGTGGATGATGCGGAGCGCGAGCGAAGCCGACCCGCTGAGTGCCTTCGCGCTTGTCTCGTCCCAGCGCGACTGCTCCGAGCCGTGGGCGCGGGCGGCCGCCCGCTACGTGTCGGGATTCGGCCCTCTCGGCGAGGGGAACACCGCACTGGCCGAACGTATCTTCGCCACGGCCCTGGAGGGGTTCCGCTCGCTCGGCGACCGCTGGGGCACCGCGCTGACCCTGGACGCGCTTGCCGGGCTGGCGGGCGGACGCGGTGACCGCGCGCAGGCCATTGCGCTGACCGACGAGGCCCTCAGCCTCACCGAGCAGCTCGGCGCCGTGGAGGACACCGTCGATCTGCTGGTCAACCGGGGCGATTACTGCATCGGCGAGGAAGCGGCGACGGCCCGCGCCGACTATGACAAGGCCGCCGGTCTCGCACGCCGCGCCGGCAGCTCCACCTGCCTGGCAGCGGCCCTGCGCGGGCTCGGTGACCTGGCCCTGCTCGACGGGGACCTGGCCGAGGCGGAACGGCTGTACGGGGAGGTCCTGGAACGGGTCGACCCGCACTGGGTCAGGAGCGTCGGTACCCGAGTACGTACGCTCGCCGGACTCGGCCGCATCGCCGAGGCGCGCGGCGATCACGCCGTGGCCCGGACGCGTTACGGGGAGGCTGCCCAGTCGGTGGCCGTCATGGGTGCCGAGGTCCTGGACGTGCTCCGCCTGCTGGGCCTTTCCGAGAGCATCGTCGAGAGTGTGGTGGGGGCGGTGAGCCCGCGGTGAGCGCTCCGCAGATCCTCGCCTCATGAAGACCCAACTCTCCGTGCCGGGCCGGTAATCAGGCACATCCGGGAAGTGCATGCGGTTCACTTCCGTCCGCCCTCACCACAGAGGACACGGTCTTGGTCCTGGCCGAGCAGGTGGCCAGGTGTGCGCCTCATTGCCAACCGTTCGTTGGCAAGCGCGGCGTCCAAAGGATTGCCTCCGGCACCGACGTTCCACGCCTCCCTCCCCGAGGCTCTAGATGTGTTGTCCGGAGAGGTTGGTGACGCGGCTGGCTGGGGTGTGGCCGCTGATTCCGGTGTGGGGTCGGTGGTAGTTGTACCAGTCCAGCCAGCCAGGGA
>NZ_JOIX01000016.1 GCF_000720175.1 Streptomyces sp. NRRL S-337 | reverse complement strand
GCCTTGTTCGTGGACGTAAAGCGACAGCAGTCCACGAACAAGGCCCCGGAGGCCCGTCACCGCACCCACAACAAACCCAGCCCGCCGCAGGCGCAACGGCGAGAAGCCCCGCGGCGCCGCAGACAGCTACGTGCGCGGCGCCGCAAAGCGCAACGGCGAGCAACCCCGACGGCGGGAAAGCCAGCTACGTGGGGAGAAGCTCAATGCGGCTGCATTTCGCGCACGTCCTCCGGACGCCCCGCGCCCGGTGGCATCGCCGGGTGGGTGCCGATCAGGACGATGCCCGCGACCACGGCCGCGATGCCGGCCACCTCCCAGGCCAGTGCGCCGGCGGTGACCCGCAGCTGGTCGCCGAGGAATCCGACTCCGCACAGGATCCCGGCCAGCGGCTGGGCGGCGGTCAGTGCGGGCAGGGACAGCCGCAGCGGCGCCGACTCGAAGGCGCTCTGCACCATCACCAGCGCCAGCACCCCGAGCACCACGATGGCGTACGGCTGCCAGCTGATGAGCAGGGCCGACCAGCCGCCCTGGCTGAAGTGCTCGCCGCTGATCCGGGTCAGCGCGTCCTGCAGGCCGTATATCAAGCCGGCCGCCACGCCCAGCAGCGCGGCCTCCAGGCTCACGTGCACCCGCTCCCGTTTGGCCACCGCCGCCAGCGTCAGGGCGACGCCCAGCACCACGCCCATGATCAGCCACTGCCACAGGTGGTCGGTGCTGCGCTGTCCGCCCCGTGGCCGGCCGGCCACGATGAACGCGGTGACGCCGCCGGCCAGCAGCCACAGCCCGGCCCAGCCGGTGCGGCCCAGCCGCTGTTTGGTCAGCCGTCGGGACAGTGCCATCGCGAAGAGCAGATTGGTCGCGAGCAGGGGCTCCACCAGAGTGATGTCGCCCATTCCCAGCGCCACCGCCCCCAGTGCCATGCCCACGACCATCAGGCCGATACCGGCCACCCACAGGGGCATCCGCACGAGGTCGAGCAGCAGGCGGAGGGAGAGGTAGTCCTTCATCGGGGCGTGCTGTGCGGCGGCTTGCTGGAGTACGAAGCCGAGTCCCAGACAGCAGGCCGCTCCAAGGGCGAGCAGTATCACCGTCACGTCGCACCTCTATCGCGCGGGGCGGGGGATGCGCCTGAGGATAGCCATCCGGCGGCGGGTGAGGGGTGGCCCTGGTCACCCCCATTCTCCCGCGCGCCCTCGTCTACTGCGCGGTAACGGATGGTTGACGCGGCAGTCGGGTGCACTGAGGATCGTTCCACCCGGGTGGCCCGGGGCGGCCGGGACGCCCGGCGGGCCCCGGCGAGGAGAGGCTGCTGATGGCGTACGACGCTGATGTGATCGTGATCGGAGCGGGTTTGGCGGGGCTGGCGGCCACGGCGGAACTGGTGGACGCGGGCCGCAAGGTGATCCTGCTCGACCAGGAGCCCGAGCAGTCCCTCGGCGGGCAGGCCCATTGGTCCTTCGGTGGCCTCTTCCTCGTGGACTCACCCGAACAGCGCCGGCTGCGGATCCGCGACAGCCACGCCCTGGCGTGGCAGGACTGGCTCGGCGCGGCCGGATTCGACCGTCCGGAGGACCACTGGCCGCGCACCTGGGCCGAGGCGTACGTCGATTTCGCGGCCGGTGAGAAGCGGTCCTGGCTGCACCGGCAGGGCGTACGGTTCTTCCCCGTCGTGGGCTGGGCCGAACGGGGCGGCTACGCCGCGACCGGGCACGGCAACTCCGTCCCGCGCTTCCACATCACCTGGGGCACCGGCCCCGGTCTGGTCGCGCCGTTCGAGCGCCGGGTGCGGGCCGGGGCCGCGCGCGGCCTGGTGGACCTCCGCTTCCGGCACCGGGTCACCAGTCTCACCCGGAGCGCCGGCAGCGTGGACACGGTCAGCGGCGAGGTCCTGGCGCCCTCCGACGTCCCGCGCGGGAAGCCCAGCAGCCGCGAGGTGACCGGCGCCTTCGAGCTGCGGGCGCAGGCCGTGATCGTCACCTCCGGCGGGATCGGCGGCAACCACGAGCTGGTGCGCGCCAACTGGCCCGAGCGCCTGGGGACCCCGCCGGAGCGGATGCTGTCCGGTGTGCCCGCGCACGTCGACGGCAGGATGCTGGGTATCACCGAGGCGGCCGGCGGGCGGATCATCAACCGCGACCGGATGTGGCACTACACCGAGGGCATCGAGAACTGGAACCCGATCTGGCCGCTGCACGGCATCCGGATCCTCTCCGGCCCCTCCCCGCTGTGGCTGGACGCCCGCGGCCGGCGGCTGCCGGTGCCGCTGTTCCCGGGCTTCGACACCCTCGGCACCCTCGAACACATCATGCGCACCGGCCACGACCACACCTGGTTCGTGCTCACCCGGAAGATCATCGAGAAGGAGTTCACCCTCTCCGGCTCCGAGCAGAACCCCGATCTGACCGGCAAGAGCATTCGTGACGTGCTGGGCCGGGCCAGGGCCGGCGCGCCCGGTCCGGTGCAGGCGTTCATGGACCGCGGCACGGACTTCATCGTCGAGCGCTCGCTGCCCGATCTCGTACGGCGGATGAACGCGCTCACCAAGGAGCCGCTGATCGACGAGGCCGCGCTGCGCGGCGAGATCGTGGCCCGGGACCGGGAGATCGTCAACTCCTTCACCAAGGACCTCCAGGTGACGGCGGTGCGCGGGGCCCGCAAGTACCTCGGTGACCGGTTGATCCGCACCGCGGCCCCGCACCGGCTGCTCGACCCCGGGGCCGGCCCGCTGATCGCCGTCCGGCTGAGCATCCTCACCCGCAAGACGCTCGGCGGGCTGGAGACCGACCTCTCCTCGCGGGTGCTGGCCGACGGCGGGGCGCCCCTGCCGGGCGTCTACGCGGCGGGCGAGGCGGCCGGCTTCGGCGGCGGCGGGGTGCACGGCTACCGCTCGCTGGAGGGCACCTTCCTGGGCGGCTGCCTGTTCTCCGGCCGTACGGCGGGACGGGCGGCCGCACGGGCGGTGGCCTGACGGCGTGGGGGCCCGCGGAGGATGTTGGCGGATCCAGCCATTCCTCTTTCCGCCTTGACGGGGGGCTCTGCGGACCGCTTTGCTGTGCGTGATGACTGGTGCGGACCAGACCGTCACCCTCTGCACAGGCGCGCGCAGACCCGGCCCCGCCCACCAAGGACGACAGGTGCGGCGCACGACCGGCGCGGCGCGCCATGGAGCCCGCTGACCCGTGATGTCGATTTCCCCCTCGCCGCCCCTCGCACCCCCGGCCCCCGGACCCACCGGCCGGGCGGCCGGCCCGGCCACCGGCCCCGCGCTGGACGACGCCGAACTGGCCGTCGCCGCCGACGCCCTGGCGCTCGGCCAGTGGGCCCGGGTGCGCACCCTGCTCGCCGAGACCGGTACCGACTGGGACCGCCGGGGCCACCGATTAACGGTGCTGGCCGGCTGCCCGGGCAGTGCCGCCTGGGCCGGTGACTGGCAGCTCGCCGAACCGGACAGCGGGGACGCGGCCACCCTCCTCGCCGTCGCCACCGTCCGGCGGGCGCTGCGCGGCGAGACCAGCAGTGGTGCCGCCGCCGCGGCCTGTGCGGCCGCCGCCCGGCTGCTGCCCGACGACCCCACGCCTTGGCTCGGCGCGCTGATCCTGGCCCGCCGCACCGGCACCGAGGACGCCCGCGCCCACGCCTTCAGCCAGATACGGGCCCGGCACCCCGACCACCACCACGCCCACCACCTGATGGCCGCCTGCCTCGCCGAACAGCAGCCGCACGCCGCCGACGACCCGCGGCACCCGGCCCATGCCTTCGCCGCCCGCGCCGCCGCCCGCGCCCCCGCGGACTCCCCGCTCGCCCTGCTCCCCGTCGTCGCCCACGCCGAGCGCTACCGCGTACGGGCCGCGGCCGGCCTGGAGCCGCCCGACCCGGCGGACTCCGGTCACTGGAAGACCCGGCACGCGCACCGGCTCCGGCAGGCCGCCTTCGACTGGTGGCTGGAATGGGAGGGCGAGGACCACCCCCGCGGCGAGGTCGACCTCAACTTCCTGGCCCACGCCACCTTCCACGAGGGCCGGATGGCCGAGGCCGCCACCCTCTTCGCGCGCATCGGCCGCCACCGGACCCGCGCCCCCTGGTCGTACGCGGGCCGCGACCCCGACCGCGCCTTCCGGACCGCCCGGGCCACCGCCCTGCGCCGGGCCCGGGGGTTCGGACGCACCGGCCCATGACGAAAGTCTGACGCCGGGGCCCGGACACTGGCCCCGGCGCCCGCGCGGTGTTCGAATCGAGGGGTGACCAAGGACGAGAATCCGGCCCGCCCGGCCGGCCACGACGACGACCGGCGCGGCACGCCCGTCGGCCGCCGCGTGGTGCTCGGGATGCTCGCGGCCGGCGCGGCCGGCGTCGCCGCGGCCCCCTACCTCCAGCGCGCCTACGACGAGACCCTCGGCGCCGCCGCGCAGAACGACCCCACCGGCCTGTCCGGTCTGCTGCCCGCCGGCGGCGGCTTCCGCTACTACTCGGTGACCGGTTCCGTCCCGGACAAGGACGAGCACAGCTACCGCCTCACCGTCGACGGCCTGGTGCGCCACCGCGCCAGCTACCGCCTCGCCGATCTGCGCGCCCTGCCGCAGACCCGGCTGGTCCGCGACGTCCAGTGCGTGACCGGCTGGCGGGTGCCCCACACCGCGTTCGAGGGTGTGCGCCTGGCCACCCTCCTTGATGCCGCCGGTGTCCGCCCCGAGGCCAAGGCCGTCCGCTTCACCTGCTTCGACGGCGCCTACAGCGAATCCCTCACCCTCGAACAGGCCCGCCGCCACGACGTGCTGATCGCCCTGCGGATGCAGGACCGGCCGCTCGGCCACGACCACGGCGGCCCGGTGCGGCTCTACGTCGCGCCCATGTACTTCTACAAGTCGGCGAAGTGGCTCTCCGGGATCACCGTCACCGACCACGTCCAGCCCGGATACTGGGAGCAGCTCGGATATGACGTCGATGCCTGGGTCGGCCGGTCGAACGGACGGGACGATGTCCCCACGACCTGAGACCGCCGCCGGTCCGGCCCAAGGCCGTCCCCGCGTCAAGCGCTTCGCCCGCGCCGAACACCGGGTGCACCGGGCCACCGCCGCCCTCATGGCCGTCTGCGTGGCCACCGCGGCCTGCCTCTACCTCCCCTTCCTCGCCCAACTCGTCGGCCGCCGCGCCCTGATGGTCACCCTCCACGAGTGGTCCGGCATCCTGCTGCCGGTCCCGCTGCTGCTCGGTCTGGCCTCCCGTGCGCTGCGCGCCGACCTCACCCGCCTCAACCGCTTCGGCCCGCACGACCGGCGCTGGCTGCGGTCCGTGCTCCGCCGCCGGGGAGGCCGTCCGGCCGGGAAGTTCAACGCCGGCCAGAAGCTGTACGCGGCCTGGCTCGCCGGCGCGGTTCTGGTGATGACCGGCACCGGCCTGCTGATGTGGTTCACGCACCTGGCGCCGCTGGTCTGGCGTACCGGCGCCACGTTCGTCCACGACTGGCTCGCCCTCAGCCTCCTCATCGTGATCGGCGGCCACATCTGGATGGCGTACCGGGACCCCGAGTCGAGGGCGGGGCTGCGCACCGGGTCGGTCGACGCGGCATGGGCCCGGCGTGAACACCCGTTGTGGACGCCGGAGGACGGCAAGGGAGGCAGAGGGGAGGAGGAGTAATTTCTCTGCAGAGATTTCTCTGCAGAGAACCCTGTGCAGAGGACCCTCTGCAAAGCTATGCTCGTCTCATGCCTGACGACCCCTCAACGCCGCCTGCGCAGCCGGCCGGCGCCCTTCCCGAGCGCCGGATGGACGCCCGCAGCCTGCGCGGCCTGGCGCATCCGCTGCGGATGCGGATCCTGGACCTGCTGACCCTCGACGGCCCGGACACCGCGACGGGGGTGGCCCGACAGCTCGGTGAGAACACCGGCACCGTCAGCTGGCACCTGCGCCACCTCGCCGACCACGGTTTCATCGAGGAGGACACCGGCCGGGGCACCAAGCGCGAACGCTGGTGGCGGGCGGCCCGGGTCTCACACCGCCTCGACACCACCGACTTCCGCGACGATCCGGCCACCCGCGGCGCCTTGTCGGTCTACCTCCACGAGTTCGTCCAGCGGGACTTCCACCAGGTCACGACCTACCTCACCGAGGACTGGGAGCCCGAGTGGCACAACGCCGGCACCCTCTCCCGCTGGCAGGACCTACGGATGACCGCCGAGCAACTGCGGGCGCTCAACGCCGAGTTGGCCGAGGTCGTCGCAAGGCACCGGGCGGCGGCGCTGGACGCCAACCGGAACCCGTCCGCGGTGGACGGCGACCCGGTCCGGCCGGTCCTCGTCCAACTGCAGTCCTTCCCCCGGAAGGAGAGCGGGGACGCGGACGGGGGCGGCGACCGGTGAGCGGACTGCTCCGCCGGCACCGCGACTTCCGGCTGCTGTGGTGCGGCGAGACGGCCGGGAAGTTCGGGGCCGCGGTCACCAACGTGGCCATGCCGCTCGTCGCGGTGTCCACCCTGCACGCCTCCACCTTCGCGGTCGGACTGCTCGCCGCCGCCGGCTGGCTGCCCTGGCTGCTGATCGGCCTCCCGGTCGGCGTATGGGTGGACCGGGTGCGCCGCCGCCCCCTGATGCTCGCCTCCGCCGCGCTGTCCCTGGCGCTCTTCGCCGCCGTCCCCGTCCTCGCCCGGTACGGCAGGCTCGGCCTGGGAGCGCTGCTCGCGGTGGCCCTGCTGACCGGCGGCGCCGCGGTGGTCTTCCAGACCGCGTACAGCGCCTACCTCCCCACCCTCCTCGACCCCGCCGACCAGGCCGAGGGCAACGCCAAGCTGCACGGCAGCGCCTCCGCCGCGCAGATCGTCGGACAGGGCACCGCCGGCCTCCTCGCCCAACTGGCGGGCGCGGTCAACGGCCTGCTGGCCAACGCCGGCACGTTCCTCGTCTCACTGCTGTGCCTGCTCGGCATCCGGCACCGCGAACCCCGCCCGGCCAAACGGAACGACGGCCGCGCGGCGCGCTCCCTGCCCGCCGAGATCGCCGAGGGCGTGCGGCTGGTCGCCGGCGATGTGTGGTTCCGTACGCTGACGCTCTTCGGCGCCCTCTCCAACCTGGCGCTGATGGCCTATCAGTCCCTGGTCGCCGTCTTCCTGGTACGCGAGGTCGGCCTGCCGTCCGGAGCCGTCGGCGGACTGCTCG
This sequence comes from Streptomyces sp. NRRL S-337, assembly GCF_000720175.1. Classification (GTDB taxonomy): domain Bacteria; phylum Actinomycetota; class Actinomycetes; order Streptomycetales; family Streptomycetaceae; genus Streptomyces; species Streptomyces siderophoricus. The sequence continues at coordinate 110,291 of NZ_JOIX01000016.1, read as the reverse complement.
CGCTGGCCAGTACGGGCGGGATAGCGGGCGCGTTCCTGGTGCGCCGCACCGCCGCCCGGCTGGGCACCGCCCGCGCCATGCTGCTGTACGAACTCGGCCTGCCCAGCGCCGCGTTGCTCATCCCGCTGACCACCCAGGGGGCCGGCACGCTGCTCTACGTCGCGGGCAGCTTCGGGGTCAGCGCGGGCGTGGTGGGCGGCAACATCCTCAAGGTGGGCTTCCAGCAGCGGTACTGCCCGCCCTCCCTGCTCGGCCGGCTGGTGGCCAGCAGCGCCTTCCTGAACTACGGGACGCTGCCGCTGGGTGCCCTGCTCGGCGGTGCGCTCGGCTCCGCCCTCGGGGTCCGCACCGCCCTGTGGATCACGACCGCCGGTGTGCCGCTCGCGGCCCTGACCCTGCTCCTCTCGCCGGTCCGTACCGTCCGGGACTTCCCGGAGCGCCGGACGGACGACGCGCACCACGCCACCGGTCCCGGACCGGAGAAACGGGACGGGGCGGCGGCCCGCAACTGAGCCGGTGGGGCGGTGCCCGGCCGGACTCCTACGCGCCCGCCCCCGGCAGGGCCACCTCGAAGCGGCAGCCCGCGCCGGCGTTCCGTACCGTCGCCCGGCCGCCGTGGGCCTCCACGATGCCGCGGACGATCGCCAGGCCGAGCCCCGCCCCGGCCTGGCCGTCCGCGCGCGGGGTGCGGGCGCTGCCACCGCGCCAGCCGGTGTCGAAGACCCGGGCCAGGTCCTCCGGCGGGATGCCGCCGCAGCCGTCCTCGACGGCCAGGACCACCCGGTCCGCCTCCTGCCGGGCGCTGACCGCGACGGTCCCCTCGGCCGGGGTCGCCCGGATCGCGTTGACCAGCAGATTGCCCAGGACCCGGGTGATCTGCTGGGCGTCCACCCGCACCGGCAGCGGCGCCACCCCACCGTCCACCAGCCGCACCCCGCCCGCCCGCGCCAGCGGCCGGGCCCCGGTCAGCGCGTCGTCCACCAGGTCGTACACCGACACCCGCGACAGGGTCAGGGCCAGCGCCCCGGCCTGGATGCGGGACAGTTCGAAGAGGTCGTCGACCATGGCGGACAGCCGTTCCACCTCGATCCGGATCCGGGAGTGGTAGCGCGCGGGGTCCTCGGCGACCCCGTCCTCCAGCGCCTCGGCCATCGCCCGCAGCCCGGCGAGCGGGGTCCGCAGATCGTGCGAGATGCCCGCGATCAGCTCGCGGCGGGAGCCGTCCAGCGCCCGCTCGCGCTCCCGGGCCTTGGCCAGCCGGGCGCTGGTCTCCTCCAACGCCCGGGACAGTGCGGCGAGTTCGGCCGTCGGCGGCTCGTCCGGCGCGACGAATCCGCCCTCGCTGCCGACCGTACGCGCCGACCGTGCCAGCTCCCGGCTGCCCGCCGCGATCCGCCGGCCGAAGAGCAGCGCGGCCGCCAGCGACACCACTCCGGACACCGCCACCACGGCCATCACCACGCCCAGGTCGTGCCCCGACAGGAACATCGCCTGGGCGACCGCCACCGTGCCCGCAGCCATCGCGGCCACCGCCAGCGCCGCCACCGCGAACAACGACAGCGCCACCGAACGGCGCCGCAGCGCCCGTACCGCGGGTGCGGCGAGCAGCCCCACCAGCGCCGCGCCGAGCGCCGCCAGCGCCACGATGACCAGGAAGTCCGTCATGGCAGACACCCCTCGTCCACCTCTTCCGGCCCGGGGGAGCCCGGCGCGGGATCGAAGCGGTATCCCGCGCCCCACACCGTCGTCACCAGCCGGGGCGCCGCCGGATCCGACTCGACCTTCTCGCGCAGCCGCCGTACATGGACGGTCACCGTCGACAGATCGCCGAACTCCCAGCCCCACACCCGGTGCAGCAGCTCCTCCCGGGAGAAGACCCGGCCCGGGTGGCGCATCAGGAAGACCAGCAGGTCGAACTCGCGGGCAGTGAGGGCGAGTTCGCGTCCTGCGCGGTCGGCCCGGCGGCCCTCGGGGTCGGCGGTCAGGTCCCCGGCCCGCAGGACGGGCGCGGGCGCCGCGGCCGGCGGCGGGGACTCCGCGCGGCGCAGCACCGAGCCGATCCGCAGTACCAGCTCGCGCGGGCTGAACGGCTTGGTCACGTAGTCGTCCGCGCCCAGCTCCAGCCCGAGGATGCGGTCCGCCTCCTCGCCGCGCGCCGTCAGCATCACCACCGGGACCGCGGGCCCGTCGTCCGCGCGGCGCAGCCGGCGGCACACCTCCAGGCCGTCGAGGCCGGGCAGCATCAGGTCCAGGACGACCAGATGCGGCCGGAAGGCCGCGGCCCGGTCCAGTGCGGCGAACCCGTCGGCGGCGTGCTCGGTGGCGTATCCGGCGCGGGAGAGATAGCCGGTGACGACCTCGGCGACGGTCGGATCGTCCTCGACGACCAGGACGCGCCGGGGCGGCCCGGACGCGGGGGCGGGCGGGGGAGCGGCGGGCGGCGGTTCGCAGTGCACGGTCAGCGGGCCCTTCCCGGGAGAGACCTCATGGCCCCAGCCAACACCACCGGGCGGCGCGGCGCGCGGCCCGGCCCGCGGCCGTAAGAATCCGGTAACCGGCGGCAGGAGCCGGACGCCGGGCCGGAGCGCGTGCGCTCAGTCCGCCAGTCCCTCGCGTACCCGCCGCGACACCGTGATCGTGTACAGGTCCAGGATGCCCGGGGGTTCGGCCAGACCGGGGCCGCCGGCCCGGATCCAGGCGGCGATGTCCGCCAGCGCGTCGTCGTCGTTGACCAGCCCCAGCCACACCGGCCGGCCACCCGCCGCCCGGCCGGCCGGCGAGGGCTGCACCACCACGACGTTCGCCTGGTCGCAGACGTCCAGGCAGTCCGAGGCGCGCACCGGCGCCGCCCCGTCCAGGGCCGCCCGCAGCCGGGGTATCTGACCGGCGTGGTCCACGCCCGGGATCTTGGCCGCATCGCCGCAGCAGCAGCCGCGGCAGACGGTGACCCGGCAGGACGCCGCGGCCGCGGGGGCCGGGCGCCCGGCACGCTTGTTGATCATCCGGCCCATGCTACGCGGCCCCGCACGGCGCCGCCCCGGCCCCCTGCGCCTTCCCGCCACATTCCGGCCGGGCGGCCCCGGCCGGGGGTAGGAACACCCCTTGCCGGGATAGACATCCGACCATGCCCATAACCGACTCCCAGCCCGACTCCCCCTCCGGTTCCCGGCCCGCCCCGGCCCCCGTCGACGCCATCCCCGGCCCGGCCGGCCTCCCCCTCCTCGGCTCGATGCTCGACCTGCGGCGCGACTCCCTCAGCACGTTCGCACGGGCCCGGCGCGAACACGGCGACGTGGTCCGCCTGGAGGCCGGCCCGCCCGGCCTGCGCAGCGTGTTCCACGCCGTCTTCGCGCCTGAGGGCGTCCAGCAGATCCTCGCCTCCCAGGCCGCCAACTTCCGCAAGGACCACCCGCTGTACGAGGAGGTCCGGCAGGCGTTCGGCAACGGCCTGCTCACCAGCCAGGACGCCGACTACCTCCGGCAACGGCGGCTGGTGCAGCCGCTGTTCACCAAGCGCCGGGTGGACGGCTACGCCTCGGCCGTGACGGGCGAGGCCGCCACCGTCGTCGACCGCTGGCGGACCGCCGAGGGCGCCACCGTCGACCTGGTCCCCGAGATGAACCGGCTCGCGCTGCGCACCGTCGCCCGGATCCTCTTCGGCCTGGACGCCGAGGAGGCGGTGGCCGCGATCCACCGCTGCGCCCCGGTCATCAACGCGTACGTCGTGCAGCGCGCCTACGTGCCGGTGAAGATCCCGCGGCAGTGGCCGACCCCGGGCAACCTGCGGGCGCGGGCCGCCATGGACGAACTCGACGCGCTGTGCGACCGGATCATCGCCGGCCGCCGCGCGGCGACCGGGACGGCGGACGGCCCGGACGCAGCCGGGGGCGAGGACCTGCTCTCGCTGCTGGCCGCGGCCGGCAACGCCGAGGACGGTTCGCTGGACGCCACCGAGATCCGCGAGCAGGTGCTGATCTTCCTGCTGGCCGGTCACGAGACCACCGCGATCTCCCTGGCCTTCACCCTGCACCTCCTCGCCCGCCACCCCGAGGAACAGGCCCGGGTCCGGGCGGAGATCGACCGTGTGCTGGCGGACCGGGTGCCCACCGCCGCCGACCTGGAGCGGCTGCCGTACCTGACCCAGGCGCTCAAGGAATCGATGCGGCTGTACCCGGCGGCACCGGTCGTCAGCCGGCGGGCCGTGGCGGCCACCGAGATCTGCGGCTTCCGCGTCCCGGCCGGTGCGGACGTGGTGGTCGCGCCGTGGGTGACCCATCGCGACCCGGCGCTGTGGCCGGACCCGGAACGCTTCGACCCCGGCCGGTTCGCACCCGAACGGGACGAGGGAAGGCACCGGTACGCCTGGTTCCCGTTCGGCGGCGGTCCGCGCGCCTGTATCGGGCAGCACTTCTCCATGCTGGAGTCGGTGCTCGCGCTGGCGATGCTGCTGCGCGCGTACGAACTCGACGCCGTGGACGAGGAGGTGCCGGTCGCCGCCGGCATCACCCTGCAGCCGACCGGTCCCGCCCGGGTCCGGCTGCGCCCGCGCGAGGGGGCGGGGGAGTAGGGCGGGGTTCCGGGGACGCCGGCGCGCATCCACCGCTGTAAACGCAACGAAAAATGCGTTTGCTTTTTCGCGGCGTCCCCCGTACCGTCTTTCCCGGCCCCATTGCCGCCGATTGGAGAAGGCCGTTGCTCGTCTGAGGTCCTGAGACACCGCGCGCACGCGTACGCCCTGACGTACCGCGTGGCGCCGTCCGTGACCTCGGCGTGCCGACCGGCGTACCCCGGCGCACCCGGCCCTTCCGGCGTCCCCCCGCGGTGTCTCCCGCGCAGCTCCCCGCACACCTTCCGCGCACCCAGGAGACCCGTATGTCCCAGACCCCCGCATCCCGCGCCGCCTCCGCCGCGTCCCTCGCCTGCTCCGGCCTCGGCTTCAGCTGGCCCGACGGCAGCCGTGTCTTCGAGGACTTCCAGCTCACCGTCGGCCCCGGCCGCACCGGCCTGATCGGCCTCAACGGCTCAGGAAAATCAACCCTGTTGAAGCTCCTCGCGGGCGAGCTGACCCCGACCGCGGGCAGCGTCCGGACCGCCGGTGAGATCGGCTACCTCCCGCAGCACGCCCCGCTCGACACCGCGCTCCGCGTCGACCAGGCACTCGGCATCGCCGCGACCCGCGCCGCCCTGCACGCCATCGAGAACGGCGACCCGAGCGAGGAGCACTTCACCGTCATCGGCGACGACTGGGACGTCGAGGAGCGGGCCCGCGCCACCCTCGACCAGCTCGGGCTGACCGGTATCGACCTCGACCGCACCATCGGCGAGATCTCCGGTGGGGAATCCGTCCTGCTCCGGCTGGCCGCCCTGCTGCTCGGCCGGCCGGACGTCCTGCTGCTCGACGAGCCCACCAACAACCTCGACCGGGCGGCCCGCGAGCGCCTGTACACCGCGGTGGACGGCTGGTCCGGCGTGCTCGTCGTGGTCAGCCACGACCGGGAACTCCTCGGCCGGGTCGACCGGATCGCCGACCTCCGCGGCGGCGAGATCCACTGGTACGGCGGCAACTTCGCCGACTACGAACGCGCCCTGGCCGCCGAACAGGAGGCGGCCGAACGGATGGTGCGGGTCGCCGAGGCCGACGTCCAGCGCCAGAAACGCGAACTGTCCGACGCCCACGTCAAGTTGGCCCGCCGGGTCCGCTACGGCAACAAGATGAGCGCCAACAAGCGCGAACCCAAGATCGTCATGAATGGACGCAAGCAGGACGCCCAGGTCTCCGCCGGCAAACACCGCATCCTGCACACCGAACGCCTCAAGGAAGCCAGGGAACGCCTCGACGAGGCCGTCGAAGCGGTCCGGGACGACGACGAGATCCGCATCGACCTGCCGCACACCGCCGTCCCGCCGGGCCGCGGCGTGCTCACCCTGCGCGACCTGCACGCCCGCTACGGCGCCCGCGCCCACCTGGAGGTGCACGGCCCCGAACGCATCGCCCTCACCGGCCGCAACGGCTCCGGCAAGACCACCCTCCTGCGCACCCTCGCCGGCGAGATCCCACCGGAGTCCGGCACCGCGGAGGTCCACGTCCCGCACCGCTTCCTGCCCCAGCGACTGGAGGTCCTCGACAACGACCTGACCATCGTCGAGAACGTCGCCCGCTTCGCCCCGGACGCCACCAACAACCGCATCCGGGCCCGGCTCGCGCGCTTCCTCTTCAAGGGCGCCCGGGCCGACCAGCAGGCCGGCACGCTCTCCGGCGGCGAACGCTTCCGCGCCTCGCTCGCCGCGCTGATGCTGGCCGAGCCCGCCCCGCAGCTGCTGCTGCTAGACGAGCCGACCAACAACCTCGACATGGCCTCGGTCCGCCGGCTGGTCACCGCCCTGGAGTCCTACGAGGGCGCGCTCGTGGTCGTCAGCCACGACCTGACGTTCCTCCGGGAACTGGGCATCACCCGCTGGCTCGCCCTGGAGGACGGCGAACTCACCGATGCCGCACCGCTGTAGGGCCGCGGCGGAAGGCTCCGGAAGGCCCCTCCCGTAATTGCGTTGCCGCCGCCCCTCCCGTGGTCCATGATCCTCCTCATGACCTACAGGAAGGGCGGCCACCGCCCCACCCGATGACCACGCGGACGCCGGGCCAGGACCCGGCCTCCACCCCGTCGGCCGATGTCACCGCGTCGACGGCCGCCGGCCCCGACCGTCCGTCGGACCTCACCTCAGCGGTCCTCGACGGATCCGTCCTCACCCCGGGCACCCCGGCCAGAACCGCCGTCTTCGAAGCGGTCGGCACCGACCCCGACGGCCCGGCCACCCGCGAACTGCTCTCGCTCACCCGTCATATGAGCCCCGCCGTACGCCGTACCGCGCTCACCCTGCTCGGCGAGCTGACGTACGGCCGTACGCCCTGGCCGGCGCCGGCCCCGGCGGCCGCGGCCGGGCTCCACGACCCGGACCCGGAGGTCCGCAGGGCCGCCGCCACGCTCCTCGTCCGCACCGGTGCCGCCGACCGGGCCCGTACCGCCCTCGGCGAACTCACCGACCCCGTCACCCGGATCGCCCTGGCCGACGCGCTGCTCGGCACGCCGGGCGCCTCCTGCCCGCCCGGCCCGCTCCGCACCGACCCGCTCCCCGAGATCCGGTTGCTCGGCTGCCTGGAGGAGCTGGCGACCGCACCGCGCGAACGCTGGCCGGAACTGGACGCCCAGATCCTGACGGAGGTCACCGGGCTCACCGCCCACGACGCCGACCGCGGCTACTCCGTCGGCGCCCGCTGGGGCCGCGCCCTCCACCGCCAGGAACGTGAACAGGACTGCTACGCCACCGTCACCCGACTGCTGGCCGGCGGTGCGGGTGCCTACGGGCGACGGGTCGGTGTGCAGCTGGCCCACCGGGCGTTCCAGGAGTGGCGGGCCGCCCCCGGCACCCTCGCCCCGCACCTCGCCCGGTTGCTGCCGACCTCCCAGCCCGGCCTTGGCACCCTCGTCGTGCACGCCCTGTGCGCCTCCCGCACCGCCACCCGCCGGTCCGCCGACGCCCTGGCCGCCCTGCTGCCGGACCCCACCACGGTCCCGGCCGCGGACCCCACCGGCCCGGGTGTCGACCCCTCCGCCGCCCTCGCCTGGCACCTCACCTACGCCCTCGCGACGATCGACGATCCGCGCGCCGCCCCGCACGTCCACGCCCTGCTGACCGCCGGCGCCCGCCCACCCGGCATGCTCGCCGCCCTCCGCGGCCTGCTCCGCGCCGAAGCCGTGGACACCGGTCAACTTGCCGCGTACGCAGGCCGGTTGCTGCGATCCGAAGACCGCGACGCGCTGTCCCTCGCCCTCGGCATCCTCGACGCCCTCGATCCGGCGGCCGCCGCTTTGTGCGTCCCCGACCTCCTCATGGCGCTGCGCACGGCGTGCGAGGCGGCCGAGGCCCGCGGCGCCACCCTGGCGACCTGGCCGGAGCTCTCACTCGTCGGCACGCTCGGCCGGATCGGCCCGCCCGCGGCCGCCGCGGTGCCGCTGCTCACCACGCTCACCCGCGACTCCCGCCGGCGCCCCGGCCACGGCGCACTGGCCCTGGCCCGGATCACCGGCGACCGGGCGCCCCTGGCGACCTATCTGCGCACCCACCCCCTGGAGGGCCGTCGCCGCACCGCCGATCACTCCGCCCTCTTCCGGTGGCTGCTCGACCACGGCGGCCTCGACCGCGAGCAGTCCGCGCAGCTGCGCGCCGCCGTCCTCGGCCGCCCCGGCGCCATGCAGGTACGCGGCTCCCTGGTGTTGTGGCGGAACGAAGGCCCACCGGTGGCCGCCGAACTCCTCGCCGTACTTCCGGGCTACCTCGACGACGACCTCTTCGGTCCGGTCGCGATGACCACCCTGGCCGCCATGGGGCCGCACGCCCGCCCCGCGCTCCCGCACCTGCGCGCGCTGATCGACCGACGCACCCGGCTCCCGCTGTACGCCGGTTCAGCGGACGCCGATCTGCGCGCCGACGAACAGCTCCTGGAAGCCGCCGAGCGCACGGTGGCGGCGCTCACCGGAGGAGACGAGCTGCAGCCCGCCCCCGCGGACGGTCCCTAGCCACCCGCCTCCGCGGACGAGGCGGACCGCACGAACAACGCCAGGCTCTCCCCGCACTGCGAATGCAGCGGCGCGGGGAGGGCGTCCGGCGGGCACCACCTGAGCGCGTCGAACTTGTGCGGCTCGCCGATCGTCACCGCCTCCGGCGCCACCCGCACCGCGAAGACCACCGCGACCCAGTGCGAGTCCACCGGATCGCCGCGCAGCACATTGCGCACCCCGAGCTGCTCGATGCGAAGCGGCCGGGTGCCGTACTCCTCGTACACCTCCCGCGCCACCGCGGTCTCGAAGCTCTCGCCGAACTCCAGCGCCCCCGCACCGCAGTCCCAAGTCCCCGGCTCGTCCCGGGCCCCGGCGCTCCGCCGCGCCAGCAGCACCCGCCCCGCACCGTCGTGGCACACGAACACGCACGACACCCCCGGCCGCCGCACCGCACCGTCACCTTCTCCCACGTCGCCCCTCCGCACTTCCGTATCGGTGTCCGCCGCCCTCAGAAGTGCCGCAGCAGCTCCTGGAACGCCGACAGCCGCAGCACCTTCTTGTCGTCCGGGTCGAGCTCGTCGTGCTCCAGCACCCAGGTGTGCCGGTGCGGGATGAACACCGCGTTCAGCCCGGCCGAACGCGCCGGCAGGATGTCCGATTTGGGGGAGTTGCCGATCATCCAGGTCTCGTCCGGCACCAGGTCGTACGCGCGCTTGAGCCGCTCGTACGTGGCGACGTCCTTCTCCGCCACGATGTGCACCCCGCGGAAGTGCCCGGTCAGCCCCGAGGCCGCCACCTTCCGTTCCTGCTCCTCGGTGTCGCCCTTGGTCAGCAACAGCAACTCGTGCCGCCGCGCCAGCTCCGCCAGCGTCTCGGCCACCCCGGGCATCAGCTCCACCCGGTCCCCGGCGAAGGCGGCCGCCCACCCGGCGATCCGCGCCGTCTCCTCGGCCGTCGCGGCCCGCCCGCGCAGCCGCGCCACACACTCACCCAGGCTGTGCAGGAAGACCTTGCTGCCGTACCCCAGCGTCGGTGCGTTCGCGGCCTCGATCCCGTCGAGCACCGTCCGCACCGCCACCCGGTCGAGCCCCGGCCGCACCATCCACTCCAGGAACTCGTCGATGACCCGCTCGAAGATCACGTTGTTCTCCCACAACGTGTCGTCCGCGTCAAAGATCAGCATCCGGCCAGCCCTTCGTCCCAGTTCACCAACCCCCGCACCCTACGGACGCCGGGCCCCCGCCCGCACCGCAAATTCGCCGGCGGACGTCAGCCGGCCGCTGCCCCCGGCCACGCCGCCAGCCGCAGCCCGCTCTCGAACCGCCGCTCCCGCCCGTCCACCGGGTCCCGGAACGCCAGCACCTTCGCCAGCAGCTGCAACGGCGCCCCGAAGCCCTCGGCGCCCGCCCCACCGGCTTCCTGGGCCCCCTCCGCGTCACCCCCGCCCGGATACAGCGGATCATGGAGGATCGGCAGCCCCAGCCCGTGCATGTGCACCCGCAGCTGATGCGTCCGCCCGGTCGCCGGCAGCAGCCGGTAGCGCCCGAGCCCGCCCCGCCGCTCGACCAGCTCGATCCGGCTCTCCGCGTTCACCGCCCCGGGCACCTCCCGCGCCGTGTGCACCCCGCGCTCCTTGACGATCCGGCTGCGCACCGCCACCGGCAGCGCCACGTCCGCGTCGTACGGGGCCACCGCCTCGTACTCCTTGTGCACCCGGCGCCCACCGAACAGCCCCTGGTACGCCCCCCGGTCCTCGGGCCGTACGACGAACAGCACCAGCCCCGCCGTCAGCCGGTCGAGCCGGTGCGCGGGCTGCAGCGCCGGCAGCCCGAGCTCGCGCCGCAGCCGGGCCAGCGCGGTCTCGGTGATGTGCTGCCCGCGCGGCGTGGTGGCCAGGAAATGCGGTTTGTCGGCGATCACGATCCGTTCGTCCCGGTGCACGATCCGCACCTCGAACGGCACCCGCACCTCCGGCGCGAAGTCCCGGTGGAACCACACGTACCGCCCCGCGACGTACGGCTCCTCCCCGCTCAGCGCCCCCTCCAGGCCCACGAACCGGCCCGTGCGCAGCATCTCCGCCACCCGCCCGGCCCCGATCGCCCCGCCGAACCGCGCCACGAGGTGCTCCCCGACCGTGCCCCACACCCCGCCCGGATCGGCCGGCAGCCGCACCCGCACCGGATCGATCCCGTCACGCTGCGGCAACGGGGCGGGCGGCACGGGGGAGCGGCGTCTCACGGGATCTCCGGGCGGGCGAGAAAGGGCGAAGCGAAGAAGTCGGAAAACGGATGTCGGAAAACACCGACGCCGGCTCGGGCGATGCCGAGCGGGCGTGGAGAGTCATGACAGAGTCCGCGGGAGAGTTGCACCTTACACACATGCCGGTGATGCGGGGAGAGCCGCGGCTGCCATAGGCGTGGGTTCGAGGCGGGAGCGAAAGCCAGCAACCCCTCGATCGTCCCACAGGGGCGCCCTCCGTATTTTGCTTACGCTGACCATGGGGGAGCGCCGAGAGGCTCTTGACGTCCGCCCCGGTTGTTTTCCGTCCCCTGCACGTTCCGGCAGCTTCCCCGCACTCCTCTCCAGCGCCGGACAGGGCCAGTGCGCGCAGGCTCTTCACACATCGCCGGGGCGTCGGGCCTCCACCCCTGCTAACCGAATGCCCTCTCCATCTCCACCCCGGCGGGGGTTCCCCTCTCCGTATCGGAGTGGACCGGGAGCGCAGGCGGACCTGGCGGCGGTACGTGCGGCCGCTCCGACTCTTCCCACGTCCCGTCCGCCCGTACCCGCAGAGGTCGACGCCCTTCGATCAGCACGCCCAGTCCAGCGAGCACGGACTCACCGAGGAACCACCATCCCCCGTGATTAACGAGAAACAGCCTTCCGCGCTCATCAACGGCCAACACCGACTCGGCTCCGTGCACGCCGAACGGGAAGAGCCTGCTCCCTACCCGCTCCGCGAACGCCCGCATGGTCGAGAGCAAGTAGCGTCCCTCACGCGGGTCGATGGCCAGCCCGTGCACGGCCACGTCGACACCGGGCCCGTCGAGCAGCACTTCGAGCCCGTAGAACTCCCGCAATGCTTCCTCGGCGGCCGGAAACACTTCCCAGGTGCCCTCACCCCGTCCGCTGATGGTGCTGACCGTCTCCATGACGGCGAGCTGGTACGACGCACCGGCATCACGCCCCGGTCGCCAACCAGCTCGGGTCAACACGTCATGCGCGCTGCTACCTTCGCGCCCGGGTTCCGGCGCGGTCATGCGTCGTCACGTCCGATGAAGGTGATCCCGAGCCGGTCCAGAAGTGCCCGGCAGGCAGGGCAGGGGTCGGTGGGCTGACCGTGATCAGGATCTCCGTGTTCACGGATCATTTTCGACATCATCGCGGCTCCCCGGAAATGCGGCACCGCCTCTTGCAGCGTGACCGGCGGATGTCCCGGCCGTTCGGCATCGAGGGCCCAGAGCTGATCGGACACGAGGGCCGATTCGGCGCAGTACCCGAGAAACGGTTCGCGCAGCCTCTCCGGCAGCTCCTCGAAGTAACTGCGCACGGCCGGATGCAGATTGGGAGTTCCGTCACCACTCAGATTCGTGTGACTGACGATCTTCCCCTGCACGAGGAGAGAAGATGCCGTCCCAGGAATCAGTGTCCCTTCCCAACGCTCAGACACTCTGCAAGTCACCCCTCACCCAGTTGCTGAAGAAGTTGAATTCATCAGAGCCGAGACGATATGCCCCGGTATGATGGATGCAATAGAACTCTCCATCCTCGGCCACGACAAAGATCCCTCCGTCGGGAAGGTCGTACCCGATCCGGAACAGGCGCTTGCTCAACTCTTCTGACAGCTCGGCGATTTCCCTGAAGTCACCCTCATAGCCGCCGGTCGGGTTGGTGATCAACTTACTCTCGGGGTCGCTCGGGTGTGTCAACTTGAGCAGCCCATAGGTAGTAATGAATCTCACGGCTGCGTCGAAGGGGATAGCCGAGAAGCCCTCTTTTTCGGACTCGGCAACCACCTCGGAAATAAATTCGCGAGCCTTCTCCTCGATGCCTCTGTCCGGGCTCCAGCCATTCCTGGTGAGCCATTGCAGGATCTCATCCCGCGACATTGATGCAGGCACGGTAACCCCTATCGATCAACCATGGACGGATATGCCAAGCGCTGGCAGCATATGCTCGCAAGACCTGCATGGCGGTTTGAAGTCTCCATGTTTGAGTGTCGTGACCTTCTTCCCCGTTTCCGGATCTCTCTCCTTCAGGTCACCTATCTGACGAGTGTGCATGACGCCGCCCTCAAGGGCTCGTCTGGCATCATCCGGGGTCCTGATCGTAGTCCCTGTCGGATCCATCTGGTGCAGGCGGTCCGAGACCAGCGCTACTTCAGCACAGTTTCCGTGGCCGACTCCGGGCCTCTTCCCATCGGCCTCTTGCCTTGCTTTGATGTCGTCCAGGAGCTGTTGTAGTGCCGGATGTGCCTTGGGGTGCTCCTGTGGAGTCGGTGGTGCAGCGCCTGAATCAATTTCCTGTTGCGTCTGGGAAACCTTGCGCCTCACCGAACTTGTGTGTGCGGTAATGGTTCCGTCGTGCAGAAAACTTCCGGCACAACCATCCTTACGGTAGTCCTTCCCTGGCGTAGAGCTGTTCGGGTCGGCCGCCCGGGCATCATCCGCAAGCTTTCCGGACTCCTGCTCCAAGGAGTCCAGTTGAGTCTTGCGATCCATACTGGAAACATCCACAGGATCCCGCCGGTGATGACGCATCTCATCGGCACTGTGGCCATGCCACCAAGGGTTCCTGCCTGAGCCGGCCCCCAGGGGCGGCTTCCCTTTGCCGGAGTTCCCTCCGCCTTCTCCGCTCCCTCCGGAATGCGGCGACTTGGGGTCCTTCCCGCTTTTACCGAGACCAGAGAAGTGCGACGCGAGCTTCTGATCGTTGTCGTGATGGTTTTTGGCCATCTGTTTGACGCCGCGGGTCATGTTGTCATCAAGGTGCTTGGCAGTTTTTTTGACGCCCTCCTCGATGCCCTCGATTACCTTGTCGAGCATGACATTGGCAGCGTTGGCGATGGCATCCTTGCCCCGCGTGCGGCCATGGTGGCTCTTGGCCCTGCCGATCTTGCCGCCGGCCTTGTTGCGGAACGTCCCGCCCGCGCTCTGCAGGCCAGTCACGGCTCGGTCATGCTCGTCCGGATCGAAGCTGAATCCGCTACCACTACCGCTACCGCCACCGGTCCGGCCACCGCTACCGCCACTCGCGCTGAGCAGCTCCATGGGGTTGTCCGCAGCAGACTTGGCGGAGTCCTTGGCGTCTCGTACACCCTGGTGGAAGCCGTCTTTCCCGGCCTGTGCCGTGTGTTTGAGATCAACGCCGTCCTGGACACCGAGAGCGTTCGCGCCCAGCTGGACGACCAGATCGCCGACCATCGCGCCGAGTGCCTCCTCCACGGGCGTCAGCGCGATACTGATGACCTGTTCGGCGACCTGCTGGCATACCTCCTTGAACAGCCGCTTCACGATCATTCGGGTCGCCTGCGTAGCGGCCAGAGCACCCACCTCGGACAGCCCCAGGGTGAACGGCGCCGCCGCCTGCGCGGCGATCACCTCGGCCGCCAGGATGCCCAACTGAACGATTGCGCCCAGCTTGGCTCCCTCGATGAGAACAGCGACGCCGTCCATGGCCGTGGCCGCCAGCCGGCCACACTCGGCGAGGTTCCGTAGGTGGGTGCCGTTGACCTTGCCCCAGTGAGCGTTCAGCGCCTCGACGGCCAGCGAGCCGCCGGCCGAGGAAACCAAACTCTGGATCGCCTGGTGCGCTTCTCCTGAGCCCTCGTCGATGTCGTCGGCGAACTCCCGCATGGCGTCGGCCATCTCGCGGTAATCGTCCTCATTCACGTTCGGCCACGACACACCGATGATGTCGAGTATCTCGTCCGCCCACCCCGGCAGTACTACACCCACGCGAAGAAGCTCCCCCTGCTGATCTTGCTCGTACCGGCCTGTCAGACGTTCTCAACCCACGAACAGTTCCTCATGGCGCGGAGGAGTCACCAACGTTGGCTTGATCCCTCCGGCATCGGAGACCGTCTTCACGGCCTCTACGAAGGACTTTCCATGCTGTTGAGGGGAAGGTCAGGGAGCAGCCTCAAGGCGCCTCCAGGCCTCACGTACGGGGTGCGCCCGGAGCCATCTACGGCCACCTCCACACATTCGTCCCGACTTCCGCTGGGACGAGCTGTTCCGTCAAATCAGCCCCGGCGCCAACGCGGTTGGGTTGGCGAACAGTGCCGCGCAGCAAGAAGCCCGAGCCGGCGGGATGTGCTTGTCTTCTACGGCTGGTTCTCCATCGAGAACCGCCAGGACCCGTTCGCCGTAGAGGTGGATGATCCGTTGGGGGATGTGGTGGTGGCTGCACTGGTGATGGCGGCCGAGCAGCAGGCGGGTCGGTCGGCGACGTTGCTGGGCGAGCTGGCGGAGTCGGTGCCGGAGCTGGTGGCCATGGCAGCGCATCGACGCGGGGCGCGAGCGCGCGGGCCGGGGTGCGAGTCACGGTGATCGTCACGCTGGGGAGGGCGGTGGGCACGACGGTCCAGACGGATTCGATCCTTTTCCCCGAGGCCCGCACCGCCCATGCCTATCTGCTCCGCACCGTACCCCGGGGTACCACCCGTCCTCACGTCTCCCGTCGGACGTCTTCCCGCCTCCCTGCTGAAGGACTCCGTCCGAGACGCCGAGCGGGGGTAAGGCAGGTCACACAGTCCCTGAGGTGACAGCTGCTGCGGCCGCTCGACGCGGGATCACTGAATGCAACCGGTGCATCACCCAGCGCCGGGCCGCGCTCGACGCCGGAGCCGCCCCCAACTCTTCGCCAGGTGGATCAATCAGGGCCAAGCCGAGAGAGTCTCTGCGAGTCTCTGCTGAGCAAGATCTCCTCGCCGCGGCGACAGCCGGCCCGAGCCCTCACGCAGCGCGGATCACGTGCATGATCACCGAACTCGGTGCGATGACTGATCGGCTCCTCGCTGCCGCGCTGTCGAGTCCAGGGCCCCTGTGCCAGGGCTTCGGGCTTGCTGTGCCTTGGCGCACTCATGCTGAAGAGGGTTGTGACGACAGAGTCACAACCCTCTTCAGCATGTACCTATGCAGAGTGTCCGAGGGGGGACTTGAACCCCCACGCCCGATAAAGGGCACTAGCACCTCAAGCTAGCGCGTCTGCCATTCCGCCACCCGGACCAGGTGTCTGCCGGTGCGGCCTGGGCCGTTCCGACGTGGAAAACAATAGCAAACGTTCGGGGGTGGTCGATCACCCGTGCAGTCCGCCGGGTGCGGGCCTGTGACCAGCGGATGTCGGGAGTATTGCGGCCTTGGGCGGAGCGCGGCCGGGGTGGAGGATGGCGGTGGACCCCCGCCGCGGACCGGGCGCCTCGGGGCGCGCGACGCGGCCGTGAACCAAGAGGAGGCAGCGTGATCGAGTCACAGCCGGCCCGTACGGTGACCGGCGAGGACGAGGTCGTCGACCTGTGCCGGGATCTGATCAGGATCGACACCAGCAACTACGGCGACCACTCGGGCCCCGGTGAGCGGGCCGCCGCCGAGTACGTCGCGGAGAAGCTCGCCGAGGTCGGCCTGGAGCCGCGGATCTTCGAGTCGCACAAGGGGCGCGCGTCGACCGTCGCCCGCATCGAGGGCGAGGACCGCTCCCGGCCCGCGCTGCTCATCCACGGCCACACCGACGTCGTGCCGGCCAACGCCGCCGACTGGACCCACCACCCGTTCTCCGGGGAGATCGCGGACGGGTGCGTCTGGGGGCGCGGCGCGGTCGACATGAAGGACATGGACGCGATGACGCTGGCCGTCGTCCGGGACCGGCTGCGCACCGGCCGCAAGCCGCCGCGGGACATCGTGCTGGCGTTCCTCGCGGACGAGGAGGCGGGCGGCACCTACGGCGCGCGGTACCTCGTCGACCACCACCCGGAGCTCTTCGAGGGGGTGACCGAGGCGATCAGTGAGGTCGGCGGCTTCTCCTTCACGGTCAACGAGCAGCTGCGGCTGTACCTGATCGAGACGGCCCAGAAGGGCATGCACTGGATGAAGCTGACCGTGGACGGCTCGGCCGGCCACGGCTCGATGATCCACAAGGACAACGCGATCACCGAACTCTCCGAGGCGGTCGGACGGTTGGGGCGGTACGAGTTCCCGGTGCGGGTGACCAAGACGCTGCGGGTCTTCCTGGACGAGCTCGGCGACGCGCTGGGCACCGAGCTCGACCCGGAGGACATGGACGGCACGCTGGCGAAGCTCGGCGGCATCGCCAAGCTGATCGGCGCCTCGCTCCGGAACACCGCCAACCCCACGCAGCTGGGCGCCGGGTACAAGGTCAACGTGATCCCCGGGCAGGCCACCGCGCACGTCGACGGGCGCTTCCTGCCGGGCTACGAGGAGGAGTTCCTGGCCGACCTGGACCGGATCCTCGGCCCGCGGGTCAAGCGCGAGGACGTGCACGCGGACAAGGCGCTGGAGACCACGTTCGACGGGGCGCTGGTCGCGGCGATGCAGTCGGCGCTGCAGGCCGAGGACCCGATCGCGCGCGCGGTGCCGTACATGCTGTCCGCCGGTACGGACGCCAAGTCGTTCGACGACCTGGGAATCCGGGGATTCGGCTTTGCGCCGCTGAAGCTGCCGCCGGAGCTGGACTTCGCCGGAATGTTCCACGGCGTGGACGAGCGGGTTCCGGTGGACGGACTGAAGTTCGGGGTGCGGGTGCTCGACCGGTTCATCGAACAGAGCTGAAACCCGCGGGCGGAGGGGCCGCCGAAGCCGAAATCGGCGCGCATTTCCTGCCGTTCGCGCCGGTGTCGCCGGAAAGAGTGAACGCTTTGATGTGTTCGTAGCTTCAACGTCCTTTTCCTCGTTGCAGGGTGTGCGGTCCGCGGCTGGGACCGCATTGCCTACTAGGAGGACACATGCTGAAGAAGATCGTCGCTGCTGCGGCGGCCACCGGTGGTCTGGTGCTCGCCGGTGCGGGCCTGGCCGCCGCCGACGCGGGTGCCCAGGGCGCTGCCGTGAACTCTCCGGGCGTCGTGTCCGGCAACGTCGTCCAGGTGCCGGTGCACGTTCCAGTGAACGCCTGCGGCAACACGATCTCCGTGGTCGGTCTGCTGAACCCGACCTTCGGCAACTACTGCGTCAACAAGTGACTTTCTGACGCCGTTTGACGTTGTACCTGCACCCGTAAGGGTCAGATCCGGTTCGGCTCCGTGATGCGTGGCACGCATTCGGGGCCTCTGGGTATTTCGGTGGGCGGGCGGATGATCCTCCGGTCTCCCCGGGGGATCGCCGCGCGCACGCATTCCTGTAAGGCACTAGGCAGGGGAATAAATATATGAGACAGGTCGCACGGAAGGGCCTGATCACCATGGCGGCGGCCGGCGGTGTACTCGCCGCGGTCGCCGGCTACGCACACGCGGATGCGGGGGCCGTCGGCGGCGCGGCGAACTCGCCCGGCGTGGGATCCGGCAACAACGTCCAAGTACCGCTGCACATCCCGGTGAACGCCTGTGGCAACACCGTCAATGTCGTCGGGCTGCTGAACCCCGCGTTCGGCAACCACTGCGCCAACGACGGCGGCCACCACACCGGACACCCGGGCGGCCCGCACCAAGGGGGCCACCACCAGGGTGGCCACCACCAGGGCGGGGGCGGCCACCACGGTGGCGCCAGCGCCGCGGGCGGCACCGCGAACTCACCCGGTGTGGGTTCCGGCAACAACGTCCAGGCGCCGGTCGACGTCCCGGTCAACGCCTGCGGCAACAGCGTTTCGGTGGTCGGTCTGCTGAACCCGGTCTTCGGCAACGACTGCGCCAACGACGCGCCGGTACCGGGCCGTCCGCACCAGCCGGGCCAGCCCCACCAGCCCGGCAACCCGCAGCACCCGGGACATCCGCACCACCCCGGGAAGCCGCACCACCCGGGCCAGCCCCATCACCCCGGGAAGCCGCACCACCCCGGCACCGGCGACCACACGGGGCACCACCCGCACCACCCCGGGAAGCCGCACCACCCGGAGCAGCAGCACCCGGGCAAGCCGCACCACCCGGCCACCCCGCAGGGCGGCGGGCACACCCCGGCAGTGCAGCCGCAGACCGCGCCGCACAGCCAGGTCGTGCCGGCTCCCCGGCAGCAGCTCGCGGAGACCGGCGCCGGCGCGGCCGGTTTCGCGATTCCGGCCGCCGCCGGGATGCTGCTCGGGGGCGCGGTGCTGTACCGCAAGGCGCGTGCCGCCGGCCGGTGAACGGCGGCGCTCACGCGGCGATCATGCGACGGTCGGCGCTGTGTGACGAGCGGTAGCTGAGCGCGCATGAGCGCACCGAGGAGCGGGCCCTGCCGAGGCGGGGCCCGCTCTGCTGTTCACGCGCCGGTGATGATCACCACGTGGCGCGGAGCTGTCGGATGATCCGGCGGCGCAGCCGCACCTTGCGGCTGCCGTCCGGATTCAGCCGCAGACGGTCCAACTCCCAGTGTCCGTACTCGGCATGGTCGGTCAGCAAGCGTGTGGTGGCCTTCCGGGAAACGCCCCGTGGCACGTACACATCGCAGAATTCGTATTCCGGCATCGCATCTATTGTGCGGGACCGGCCCCGGTACGGATAGCGTCTGCACTATGTCTGATGCTGCGCAGCCTTCCGCTGACGAGGTACGTGCCGCCGCCGAGGCGGTCAAAGCCGCGCTGGACCGTCACCTCGACGCGGTCGAACGCCGCTCGGGGGAGGACGATCCGGCTGTCTACGCCGCGTTCGACGAGCTCGCCGCCGCGGCCGAGGTGTACGACGAGCTGCTCTACGACACCTACGACGAGGTCACCCCCTTCGAGATCCCCGGTAGCGAGGCGCTGCCCGCGTACGCGGGCCCGGAGGATCCCAGTGCGCTCAGCGTGCTGATCCGGCGCGACTACACCGTCGCCGAACCGCAGCGGCTGCTGCACCAGGCGCAGCGCATCGCGGACCTCGATCCGGATGCCGCCGATGAGGCGGCGGGCCCCTCCGCCGACGCCGCCGCGGTCGTCGGCAGCAGCGTCCATGCGGCGCTGGGGGTGCTCTTCGGGGAGTTCGAACCCGATGAGATCGCCTCCCGCCACAAGGAGTTCGGCCTGGAGGAGGGCGACTCCACGCTGTGGGTGGCGGCCGCCGACGAACCCGCCGAACCGGGCGAGTGGCTCTCCGCGCCGTTCGACCAGGCGGATCCGCAGCGGGTGGTGTGCCGCTTCGACGTCAGCGCCGTCTTCGACGAGGAGCTGGGCGACGACGACGAGCTGGAGCCGCTCGACCGCGAGAGGTGAGGGCGGAGGCGGCCGCTCCGCTCCGGGCGGCCGCCTCCGCACCCCGTCTCACGCCGGGGCGTCCTCCGCGGACGGCACGGTCTGCTGTCCGAGCAGCGTCCGCAGCCGGGTGGTCCGCTCCTTGACGGGCACCTCGGCGACCGCCCGGGCCAGCGCCTGATCGGCGCCCTGCACCACCGACAGATGCCGCTCACCGCGGCTGAAGGCCGTATAGGCCCAGGCGCGGGTCAGTCCGCCGGCGGCGTCCCCCGGCACCACGACCACCGCGGCCGGCCAGCGCATCCCGGCCGCCTGATGGGCGGTGAGCGCCCAGCCGTGCCGGACCGCGCCGCCGACCCGCTCGCGCGGCACCACGACCGCGGTCCCCGCGCAGTCCAGATGCAGCCCCGCGGCGTCGGCGCCGGTGACCGTGCCGGGCAGCGTACGGCCGGGGGCCGGGGCGTAGGCCACGCGGTCGCCGGGGTCGAAACCGCCGAACTGGCCGGGGCCGGGGTTGAGCCGCTCCTTGAGCGCGGCGTTCAGCGCCCGGGTGCCCGCCGCGCCGCCGTGTCCGACCGTGATGACCTGGGTGTCCTCGGGCGGGACGCCCAGCGCACGGGGCACGGAGTCGGCGACCAGCTGGACGGCGCGGTGCACGGCCTCGCCGGCGTCCCGCACCGGGACGATCACGACCTCCTTGCCGGGCGCCTCGACCTGGCTCAGCTCACCGATGCCGATGCCGGACACCAGCTCGCCGATCGGGCCGAAGTCCGGGGTGCGGGAGGCGACCTGGGGGCAGAAACGGGCCGCGAGGACGTCGGCGAAGAGACGGCCGGGTCCGGCGGACCACAGGACGCCGGGATCACCGCTGAGCACCAGCCGGGTCCCGTCGGTCAGCGACTCGACGAGCAGGGCCGCGGTCTCCAGATCCAGCTGCGGGGCGTCCAGCACCACCAGCAGATCGAGCGCGAGGGCGCCGTCCGCGTCCCGTCCGGGGCCCTCCTGCCCGGACAGCAGCCCGGCGACCGTCACCGCCGCCGCGCCCAGGTCCGCGGAACCGGCCTCCGGGCCCGCCCCGGGCGCGAGCGCGGCGAGGTCAGCGGCCAGCCGGCGGCGGCCGTTCTCGCTGTGGGCGGCGCCGAAGGCCCGCAGGCCCAGTGCACGGGCCGCCGCGATCAGCGCGGCCGGCTCGGCGCGGGCCGCCTCCGCGCCCGTATGCGCCACCAGGCCGCTGTGCGCGGCCGCACGGATCAGCTCCGCGGCCGACGGCGACGGCGCGGCGGCGGCCGCGGCCTCCCAGGCGGCGGGGGAGGGACGGACCGGCGCCGGGGCGTCATCGGCCTCCGAGGACGCACCGTCGGCGTCCGCCCGCCCGTCGGCGTCCGCGGAGTCGGAGTCGGGGCCGGCGTCCCCGTCCGCGTCGGCCGTAGCGGATTCGGCGTCCGGCGTCCCGGTGCCGGCGTCCGGAGCGCCGGCGTCCGGGACCGGCTCGAAGGTGTTGAGCAGTCGGGCCAGGCCGTCGGCGACGCTCTCCTCGGCCATGGCCCAGCGGTCCAGGCCCAGCAGGATCCGGACCGGCCGCTCGTCCTCGTCCTCGTCCGCCGCGGGCCGGGCCCGGCCCGGCTCCTCGATCGCGTCCTGGAAGACCAGGACGGCACCCTCGGCGATGGCGGTCTGCAGGGCCTCGTCGGGGTCGGGCACCTGGCGCTGCGCGAGCGCGCTGCGCAGCGCGCCGGCCTCCAGCGCGGAATGCCCCGCGACCGCAGCCTGCTCCAGGAGCCAGCCGACCAGCGCCTGGCCGCGGCGCTCGTCGCCCGGCCCGGCGGCGGCACCGAGCAGCGCCCGCGCGAAGCCGTCGGCCTGCTCGGGCCGCACGCCCGGCACCCCGAGCAACTGCCAGGGATCCTCGCGCAGGACCTCCGCGGCCCGCTCCCCGAGCACCTCGGCGGTCGGTTCCGCGAGGGTCTCCGGGGCACCGCCCGCCCGCAGCACCTGTCGTACGCCCTCGAGGCCGGGGGCGGGGGCCGGGAGAGGTGCGGTGGTGGCGGGGGCGGCGGCGGCCGGGGCTGCTACGGGTGGTGCGGAGGGGCCGGCCGGTGCGGCGGGATGCGCGGTCGCCGGCTCCGGGGGCGGGCCCGCGGGTCCGCCCCGGGGTGCGGGGCCGGCGGGCGCCGGGGCCGCCTTGGCGGGTGCGGCCGGCCTGGCGGGGCGCGGGGCCTCGGTGAAGAACGACGCGGCCGAGCGCTCGCCGCTCTCCACGGCCCGGACGGCCGCCGCCAGCGCCGCCGCGGTGGTCGTGCCGGCCGGGGGCGCCGCGGCCGGTGCCTCGCTCACCGTCGCGCCCGGGTCCGCCGCCTGCGCCCCCTTGGGCGTACGGGCCTCCGCGGTCCCGGGTGCGGCCTCCTGCCCGGGCGGGGTGTCGCCGGCGGGGCGGTCGGTGCTCACAGCGTGCTCCAGTCGTGATCGGGGTAGTGGTGCACCGGAGCCGACACATCGTCCAGCGCCCGGCGGATCTCGTCAGGAAGAGTAAGGGCCTCCACTGACAACGCCGCTCTGAGCTGCTGCGCCGTGCGGGCACCCAGGACCGGCGCGGTCACCCCCGGACGGTCCCGGACCCACGAGAGGGCCACCTGGAGCGGGGTGACGGCCAGTCCGTCGGCGGCGGTCGTGACGGCCTCGACGACCCGGCCCGCCGTCTCGTCGAGATACGGCGCGACGAACGCCGCCAGATGTTCCGAGGCGCCGCGTGAGTCGGCGGGCGTCGCATGGCGGTACTTCCCGGTCAGCACGCCCCGGCCCAGCGGCGAGGACGGCAGGACGCCCATGCCGAGGTCGAGCGCCGCGGGCAGCACCTCGCGCTCGATGCCGCGCTGGAGGAGGGAGTACTCCATCTGGGCGCTCGCCAGGCGGTTGCGCACCCCGGGCGCCGCGAGCTGCCAGGTGGCGGCCTTGGCCAGCTGCCAGCCGGAGAAGTTCGACAGGCCCACGTAGCGCGCCCGGCCGCTGGTGACCGCGAGGTCCAGGGCGTGGAGGGTCTCCTCCAGCGGCGTGTGCGCATCGAAGGCGTGGAGCTGCCACAGGTCGACGTACTCGGTGCCCAGCCGTCCCAGGGAGGCGTCGAGGGCGGCGAGGAGATGGCGCCGGGAGCAGTCCACCCGGCGGTCGGCTTCCAGCACGCTGCCGGCCTTCGTCGCGATCACCAGGTCCTCGCGCGGAACCAGCCCCTCCATCAGCCGGCCGAGGAGGTACTCGGCACCGCCGTCGGCATAGATGTCGGCGGTGTCGACGAGCGTGCCGCCGGCCTCCCAGAACGTCTTGAGCTGGTCGGCGGCTTCCTGCTCACCCGTGTCGCGGGCCCAGTTCAGGGTGCCGAGCCCGAGCCGGGACACGCGCAGGCCCGTTCGGCCGAGGTGCCTTTGCTCCATGGGCCCTGAGAGTACGCGCCGGGCGTCGGGAACAGGGGACCTGTGGACAACCCATCGGTGACGTCCGGCGGGGGTGCGCGCTACAGTCCCCGGAACAGCGACGTTACCGATGGGTAAGGGGAGCGGCATGAGGCTTGGCATCAACCTCGGCTACTGGGGCGCCGGGATGGACTCCGACAATCTCGCGGTGGCGCAGGAGGCCGACCGCCTCGGCTACGACGTCTGCTGGGCCGCCGAGGCGTACGGGTCCGACGCCGCCACCGTGCTCTCCTGGGTCGCCGCCCAGACCGAGCGCATCGACATCGGCTCCGCCATCTTCCAGATCCCGGCGCGGACGCCCGCCATGACCGCGATGACGGCCGCCACCCTGGACTCGCTCTCCGGCGGCCGGTTCCGGCTCGGTCTGGGCGTCTCCGGCCCGCAGGTCTCCGAGGGCTGGTACGGCGTCAAGTTCGACAAGCCGCTGGCCCGCACCCGCGAGTACGTCGAGATCGTCCGCAAGGCGATGACCCGCGAGCGGTTGTCCTACGAGGGCGAGCACTGGACGCTGCCGCTGCCCGGCGGCCCGGGCAAGCCGCTGAAGCTCACCGTCCACCCCCAGCGCCCGCACATCCCGCTCTACATCGCCGCGATCGGCCCCAAGAACCTCACGCAGACCGGTGAGATCGCCGACGGTGCGCTGCTGATCTTCCCCGCCGCCGAGAACCTGGAGGAGACCGCGGTCGCCCCCCTCCGGGCCGGCCGGGAGAAGGCCGGCAAGACCCTGGACGGCTTCGACATCTGCCCGACGCTGCCGTTGGCCGTCGGCGCCGACAAGGACGTCAGCGCGCTGGCCGACATGTTCCGCCCGTACACCGCGCTCTACGTCGGCGGCATGGGCAGCCGCAAGCAGAACTTCTACAACCAGGCGGCCCGGCGGATGGGCTACGAGAAGGAAGCCGTCGAGATCCAGGACAAGTACCTGGCCGGCGACAAGGAGGGCGCCGCCGCGGCGGTCCCCGAGGAGCTCATCGACCGGACCACGCTGCTCGGCTCCGTCGAGCGGATCGCCGACCGGATGCGGGCCTACGCGGAGGCCGGGGTGACCACGCTGACGCTGTCCCCGGCGGGCTTCGGACTGGAGGACCGGCTGGCCTCGCTGCGGGCCGGTACCGAGGCCCTGGAGCGCGCCGGGCTGGCATGAGCGCCGCCGGGCGAACGGACCGGCGGCGCTCAGCGAGAGGCGCCCGGTGAAACGCCCGGTAGCGACCGGCGATGGGCCCGGCGCCGGGGCGCCTGGACCTCGGGCCTTTCCGGGAGCCTGCGGCCGTGGTGGGGGCTCGGGGGATCTTCCCCGCCACGGCCGTCGCGCTGCACAACGCCGGCATGGGGGGCCGGGTTACGCCCCGCCACCCGGCCGCGCCTCGTCCGAACGGGCGAACGGGTGCCCCGCCCGGTTGCCGCGCCCCGAACGCCTGCTTTGACTGTTTGCGGGTGTGTCCGTTCGGAGGTGACGCAGATGCTCTCGGCCCGGAGCCTGTTCCAGGAGATCGTCGACAACGACGAGGCATACCGTCTGTTCTGCTCCATAGCGGCGAGCGGTGAGGCGCAGGGCGGCTGGGAGAACGGCCGGATCGCCGCACTGCTGCCCGCGTCGCTGCGCGATCTGGCGCCCAAGGTCGCCCGGCACGGCGCCGACGAGGACAAGCACGGCCGGATCTTCCAGGCCCTGTTGCGCAAGCGCGGGCTGACCCCCACCGACGTCCCCCGGGCGACCGACTACACCATGCTCCTGGAGCGGCGGGGCATCGGTCTGGCGCACGACAAACTGCGCCGGGACGAGCCGCTCGGCGAGCTCGACGTCATCATCTACCTCGCCCACAGCCGCGTCACCGAACAGCGCGCCGCCGACCAGATGGCCCTGCTCACCAAGCACTTCGGCGACCACCCTGAGGTCGGCAGGGCGATTCGGATGATCTCGAACGACGAGACCAATCACCTCGCCTACTGCCACGAGGAACTGCTCCGCCTCGCCCGGGCCGGCCACGGGCGGACCATCCAGCGCGCCCTCCACGAATGCGCGCACGCCGAGATCGCCGTCTACCGGGACGTCAGCCTGGCCGTGATGGAGCACATGGGCCGCCTCCTGAAGTGGCCCGGGACCAAGTCCGCGGCGCTCACCGCCGGTATCGCGGCGGTGTACGGCTACGAGCGGCTGGGCGGCTGGCGGCGGATGGTCAGCCTCCGGATGCCCGAGCGGCGGAACGCGCTGGGCGGCCCGGCCACCTCCGCCCCGGAGTTCGCGTAAGGGCGCCGCCACCGGGAGCGTTTCCGCTCCGGCCCGCTCAGAGCCAGCCGCGGCGCTTGAACAGCCGGTAGAGCGACACCTCGATGAGGACCATCACCACGAGGACCCCCGGGTAGCCCCACTGCCATCTCAGTTCCGGCATGTTCTCGAAGTTCATGCCGTAGACCCCGGCGATCAGGGTGGGGACGGCCGCCAGCGCCGCCCAGGCCGAGATCTTGCGCATGTCGTCGTTCTGCCGGACGCCCATCTGTGCCAGATGGGCGGACAGAATGTCCGAAAGTAGGCGGTCCAGGTTGTCCACCGACTCATTGGCGCGGGTGAGGTGGTCGTCGACGTCGCGGAAGAACGGCCGGGCGTGATCGTGCACGAACGGCACTCCCGGGTTCTGCAAGCGGGCCATCGGCTCCGCCAGCGGGCCGGTCGCCCGCCGGAACTCCATCACCTCGCGCTTGAACGCGTAGATCTGCGCGGCGGTGTTCCGGGTGTCCCGGCCGCGCACCGGAGCGAACACCTCCGCCTCCAACTCCTCCATGTCCAGGGCGAGTTCGGCGGCCACCTCGATGTAGTGGTCGACCACCGCGTCGCTGATCGCGTAGAGCACCGCGCCCGGCCCGTGCCGCAGGATCTCCGGATGTTCCTCCAGCCGGCGCCGCACCGCGGCCAGCGGGCTGGCCTCCCCGTGCCGGACGGTCACCACGAACGAGTCCCCCACGAAGACCATCAGCTCCGACGCCGTCACCGTCTCGGCCCGGTCGTCGTACGTGACCGGCTTCAGCACCATGAACAGCGAGTCGTCGTAGACCTCCAGCTTGGGTCGTTGGTGCGCCTTGAGCGCGTCCTCGACGGCCAGCGGGTGCAGCGCGAACTCGCTGGTGACGCGGTCGAACTCCTCCCGCGTCGGCTCGTGCATCCCCAGCCAGAGGAAAGAGTTCCCCTCCGCCCGCGCCGCCTTCAGGGCGCGGGAGAAGTCGGCCGCGCAGTCCGTGCGGCGGCCCTCCCGGTAGATGGCGCAGTCCACAATCACACCAGGCATTCTCGCGCGTCCCGGGGACCCCTGCCAGGAAGCGGCAGCCGGAACGTAGGGTGGCGGGCATGCCCACGCTGATCCTGGTGCGGCACGGCCGCTCCACCGCCAACACCGCCGGAGTGCTCGCCGGGCGGGCGCCCGGCGTCGCCCTCGACGAGTGCGGCGCGGCCCAGTCCGCCGCGCTCCCCGCGCGGCTGGCGCAGGTACCGCTCGCCGCCCTCGTCTCCAGCCCCCTGCAGCGCTGCCGGGAGACCATGGCGCCGCTGCTGGCGGCCCGGCCCGGGATCACCCTGCACATCGAGGACCGGATCAGCGAGTGCGACTACGGCGACTGGTCGGGCCGCAAACTGGCCGAGCTGACCGACGAGCCGCTGATGGAGGCCGTCCAGCAGCACCCGTCCTCGGCCGCCTTCCCCGGGGGCGAGTCGATGCGGGCCATGCAGGCCCGCGCGGTGGACGCGGTCCGCGACTGGAACGCCCGCGTCGAGCAGACGCACGGCGCCGAGGCCACCTACGCCATGTGCTCGCACGGCGACATCATCAAGTCGCTGGTCGCCGACGCGCTCGGCATGCACCTCGACCTCTTCCAGCGGATCTCGGTCGAGCCCTGCTCCCTCACCGTGATCCGCTACACCCGGCTGCGCCCCTACCTCGTACGCCTCGGGGACACCGGCGACTTCGCCTCGCTGGTGCCCCGGGAGGACGGCGGCAGCCCGGCGGCGGACCGGGACGCGACCCTCGGCGGTGGTGCGGGCGCAGGGTGATCAGTCGGCGCAGTAGGGTGGTGCGACGGCGCTGCCCGCCGCCCCTGCGGTCCGCAGGACCCGCAGCGACCGCAGACCCCGCAGTCGAGCAATCGGAGCAGGACGTTGTCCCGTCAGGTGTTCTTCTACGACGTACCGGACCGCTTCGTCGCCGGTACGGTCGGGCTGCCTGGCCGCCGTAGCTTCTACCTCCAGGCCACCGCGGCCGGCCGGACCACCAGCGTCGCCCTGGAGAAGACCCAGGTCGCGGCGCTCGCCGAGCGGATCGACGAGCTGCTGGACGAGGTCGTCCGGCGCAGCGGCGGCAACGCCCCGGTTCCTGCCGTCTCGCCCGCCGAGCTCACCGACACCGCCCCGCTGGAGATGCCCGTCGAGGAGGAGTTCCGGGTCGGCACGATGGCGCTGGCCTGGGACGGCGAGGACGAGCGGATGATCGTCGAGGCCCAGGCGCTGGTGGAGCTCGACGCGGACAGCGAGGAGGACCTCGCGGACGCCGAGGAACGGCTGCTCCAGGACGACGAGAACGGCCCGCCGATGCTGCGGGTGCGGCTGACCGGGACGATGGCCAGGGCGTTCGCCAAGCGGGCCCTGGAGGTCGTCAACGCCGGCCGCCCGCCGTGCCCGCTGTGCAGCCTGCCGCTCGACCCGGAGGGACACGTATGTCCGCGCCAGAACGGATACCGGCGGGGCGCCTGAGCGCCATGGAGCCCGCCGTCGAACCGGCCGGGCAGCTGCCCGGTCCCACCGGCCCGCAGGACCCGCCGCCGGCCGCGGCGGAGCCCGCAGGCGGGCCGACCGACGCCCTCCTCGCCGAGGGCGAGCTGACCGTGCGCGGCCGTATCCGGGAGGCCTCCAACGCCGTGCTCTACTGCACGGTCACCCACGACGGCCGCACCGCCTCGTGCGTCTACAAGCCCGTCGCCGGCGAGCGCCCGCTGTGGGACTTCCCCGACGGCACGCTCGCCCAGCGCGAGGTCGCCGCGTACGAGATCTCCCGCGCCTGCGGCTGGGACCTGATCCCGCCGACCGTGCTGCGCGACGGCCCCTACGGCACCGGCATGGTCCAGGAGTGGATCGATCCGCCGGAGAGCAGCGACGAGGTGCCCGAACTGCTGGCACTGGTGGAGGACGAGGAGCCCGGGCCCGGCTGGAAGGCCGTCGGCTTCGCGGAGCTCGGGGAGGGCCGCACCGCGCTGCTGGTGCACGCCGACCACCCGCGGCTGCGGCGGCTCGCGGTCCTCGACGCGGTGATCAACAACGGTGACCGCAAGGGCGGCCATCTGCTGCCCGGCGTGGACGGCGAGTTCTTCGCCATCGACCACGGTGTGTCCTTCCACACCGAGGACAAGCTGCGCACGCTGCTGTGGGGCTGGGCGGGCGAGCCGCTGACCGAGGAGGCGGTGGAGGTGCTGCGCGGGCTCGGGGCGGCCCTGGCGGACGCAGCGCCGCTCGCCGCCCGACTGGCCGAACTCCTCACGGCCGCCGAGATCGACGCGCTCCGGGCGCGGGTGGCTGGGCTGCTGGAGCGCGGCCGGCATCCCGAGCCGAGCGGGGAGTGGCCCGCCATCCCCTGGCCGCCGGTCTGAGCCCGTACGGGACCCCTTGCGGGCCGCCGGTACGCCCATACACGTCCGGCTGCAAACCGCAAGACCGCCTTTCCGGCCAAGACCCGTGGTCCGGTTCGTATGCGGAACATGCATCCGGTTACGCTCAAGGCATGCATGCATGGCCCGCTTCTGAGGTCCCCGCCCTGCCTGGTCAGGGCCGCGACCTGAGGATCCACGACACCGCGACCGGCGGACGGGTGACCCTCGACCCTGGTCCCGTCGCCCGTATCTACGTCTGCGGCATCACGCCGTACGACGCCACCCACATGGGGCACGCGGCGACCTACAACGCGTTCGACCTGGTTCAGCGCGTGTGGCTCGACACGAAGCGCCAGGTGCACTACGTGCAGAACGTCACCGACGTCGACGATCCGCTGCTGGCGCGGGCCGAGGCCACCGGCGACGACTGGACCGCGCTCGCCGAGCGCGAGACCGCCCTGTTCCGCGAGGACATGACGGCGCTGCGGATGCTGCCGCCGCGAGCCTACATAGGCGCCGTCGAGTCGATACCCGGCATCGTCCCGCTGGTGGAGCGGCTGCGCGACGCCGGCGCCGCCTACGAGCTGGACGGTGACATCTACTTCTCCGTCGCCTCCGACCCGCACTTCGGCGAGGTCTCCGGACTCGACGCCGAGGCGATGCGGCTGCTGTCCGCCGAGCGCGGCGGCGACCCCGAGCGGGAGGGCAAGAAGAACCCGCTCGACCCGATGCTGTGGATGGCCGCCCGCGACGGCGAGCCGAGCTGGGACGGCGGCTCGCTGGGCCGCGGCCGGCCCGGCTGGCACATCGAGTGTGTCGCGATCGCCCTGGACCACCTCGGGATGGGCTTCGACGTCCAGGGCGGCGGCTCCGACCTCGCCTTCCCGCACCACGAGATGGGCGCCTCGCACGCCCAGGCGCTCACCGGCGAGCACCCGTTCGCCAAGGCGTACGTGCACGCCGGGATGGTGGCCCTGAACGGCGAGAAGATGTCCAAGTCCAAGGGCAACCTCGTCTTCGTCTCGAAGGTGCGGCGCGACGGCACCGACCCGGCGGCGATCCGCCTGGCGCTGCTCGCGCACCACTACCGCGCCGACTGGGAGTGGACCGACGCGGTGCTCGACGAGGCCGTCGAGCGGCTGGCGCGCTGGCGCGCCGCGGTCTCCCGCCCCGACGGCCCGCCCGCCGAGGCCCTCCTGGAGGAGATCCGCACCGCACTCGCCGACGACCTGGACGCGCCGGCCGCGCTGGCCGCCGTGGACCGCTGGGCCGCCGCGCAGGCGGCCGACGGCGGCACCGACGAGGGCGCCCCCGGCCTCGTATCCCGCGCCGTCGACGCGCTCCTGGGCGTGGCCCTCTGACGGCCACCGCCTGACCCCCGTCCCGCCAGGGGCGCCCGTGCCGGCCGGTACGGGCGCCCCTTTTCCGTGCCCGGGGCCGCGCCCGCACCCGGGCCGGGCGACCGGAAATCCAGCAACCCGGCGCAAGAATCCATGGTGGGCCGCCCCGCCGGCGGGCTACAGCTGTCCGGCATGAGGAAACCAACAGGACTGCGGGCGGCGGTCGTTGCCGCGCTGCTCGGGCTCGTCGTGGCGGTCGCCGGCCCGGCCGGCAGCGCACCGGCCGCCGGCCCCGCGCCCGCCCACACCGTCGGGGACGTCACCGGCTTCGAGGCCGACGGGCCCGTCTACCACCTGCACGCGGGCCGGGCCGAGGCCCGCGTCAGCTTCGTGACGGACCGTACCTTCCGCCTCGAACTCGCCCCGGACGGCACCTTCTCCGACCCCACCGGCAAGGACATCGTGCTGCCCCAGGGAGCCCCGCCGGCCACCCACTGGCGGGACGCCGGCGACGCCTACGAACTCAGCACGGGCAAGGTGACGTTGACGGCGTACAAGGCGCCGCTGCGCTTCGAACTGCGCCGGGCCGACGGCTCCCTGGTCTGGTCCGAGGCCAAGGGCCTGAGCTGGGACGACAAGACCACCACCCAGACCCTCGCACGCGGCGCCACCGAGCAGTTCTACGGCGCCGGCATGCAGAACGGCCGCGGCAACACCTCCCACCGCGGCCACACCGTCGAGGTGGGCGTCGACTACAACTGGGACGACGGCGGGCACCCCAATTCCGTCCCCTTCTACCTCTCCACCGCCGGATACGGCGTCTTCCGCAACACCTACGCCCCCAACACCTACGCCTTCGACGACCCGGTGACGACCACGGCGAAGGAACGGCGCTTCGACGCCTATTACTTCGCCGGGCCGAGCACGAAGGACGTCATCGGCCAGTACACCGCACTGACCGGAAAGCCCTTCCTGCCGCCGGTGTACGGCCTGGAGATCGGCGATTCGGACTGCTATCTGCACAATGCCAACCGCGGGGAGCGGCACACCCTGGATTCCCTGAAGGTCGCCGACGGATATGTGCAGCACGACATGCCCAACGGCTGGATGCTGGTGAACGACGGCTACGGCTGCGGTTACGAAAACCTCGGCCAGACCTCCCAGGGGCTCGGCGGCCGGAAGATGAAACTCGGACTGTGGACCGAGGACGGCATCGCCAAACTCGCCGACCAGGTCAAGGCCGGACAGCGGATCGCCAAACTCGACGTCGCCTGGGTCGGCGACGGCTACAAATTCGCCCTGGACGGCTGCAAGGACGCCTACCGGGGGATCGAGGACAACAGCGACGCACGCGGCTTCACCTGGGCCCCGGAGAGCTGGTCCGGCGCGCAGCGGTGCGGCGTCCAGTGGTCCGGCGACCAGAGCGGCAGCTGGGAGTACATCCGCTGGCAGATACCGACCTACGCCGGCGCGACGATGTCCGGGCTCGCCTACACCACCGGTGACGTGGACGGCATTTTCGGCGGCAGCCCCAAGACGTACGTCCGCGATCTGCAGTGGAAATCCTTCCTCCCCGCGGTCATGACGATGGACGGCTGGGCCGCCAGCGACAAACAGCCCTTCCGCTACGGCGACCCGTACACGGCCATCAACCGGAAATACCTGAAGCTGAAGGAATCGCTGCTGCCGTACATGTATTCCTACGCGGCCGAGGCGACCCGGACCGGGGTCGGGCCGGTGCGTCCGCTGTCGCTGGAATACCCCGACGACCCGAAGGCCGCCTCGGACGCCGCGAAGTACGAATTCCTCTCCGGCCAGGACTTCCTGCTCGCCCCCGTCTACCAGGACACCGACACCCGCAACGGCATCTACCTGCCCAAGGGCACCTGGATCGACTACTGGTCCGGACGCACCTACCAGGGGCCGATGACCCTCGACGGCTACAGCGCGCCGCTGGACACCCTGCCGCTGTTCGTCAAGGCCGGTGCCGCCGTGCCGATGTGGCCGGGCATCACGTCCTACCAGGACCGGACCGCCGGGTCCCCGCTCGCCTGGGACGTGTACCCGCAGGGCCGCTCGTCGTTCACGCTCTACGAGGACGACGGGGTGACCCGCGCCCACCGTACGGGCGCCCGTGCCACCCAGCGGGTGGACGTCACGGCGCCCCGCTCCGGCGCCGGTGACGTACGCCTCGCCGTCGGGGCCTCGAAGGGCTCCTTCCACGGCAAGCAGACCAGCCGGCCCTACGAGTTCACCGTGCACACCGGGGACGCGCCGCGCGGGGTGGAGCTGGCCGGCCGTCCGCTGAAGCGGCTGCCGTCCGCGCGCGGCCTCCGAGCGGCCGACCAGGGCTGGTACTACGACCCGGCCGACCGCGGCGGAGTCGTCCACGTCAAGACCGCCGCCCGCCCCACCGACCGGGCCTTCGGGCTGACGCTCAAGGGTGCCAGCGCGGTCGGCGGCCGGACCCCGGGCGCGGGCGTCACGGTCACGACCCCGGGCGGCCAGGAGGTGACCAAGGGCGCGCCGACGACCGTACGGACCGCGGTGACGGCCGGCACCCGGGACGCCACGGACGTCTCGGTGTCGCTGTCCGCGCCCGAGGGCTGGCGGGTCTCCGCGCCGGTGCACCACGGCCGGCTCGCGGCCGGCGGCACCGCCCGCGACACGCTGACCGTGACCGCGCCCAAGGACGCGAGCAGCGCCGACCCGGTGACCGTCACCGCGACCGTCCGCTACCGGGCGGCGGGGGCGCCGCGCACCACCGTGCACCGCTTCGAGGTACGGCCCGTACCGTCCGCGCCGGCCTCCGACACCTGGGCGAGTGACATGGAATGGCTGACCGCGGCCAATGGCTACGGACCGGCCGAACGGGACCGCAGCAACGGCGAGTCGGGCCCGGCGGACGGCCATCCGCTCACCCTCGCGGGGAAGACCTACGCCAAGGGCATCGGTGCGCACGCCAATGCCGACCTGGAGTTCTTCACCGGGGGGCGCTGTACGTCGTTCACCGCGGACGCCGGGATCGACGACGAGATCGCCGACTACGGGGAGGTCGCCTTCTCCGTGGAGGCGGACGGCAAGGTGCTGTGGACCTCGCCGAAGCTGACCGGGAAGTCGGCGCCGGTGGCGGTGGACGTACCGCTCGGCGGCGCCCGGCACGTACGGCTGAAGGTGACCGACACCGACGGCAAGAAGTCCGGTGACCACGGCGACTGGGCGGGGGCGCGCTTCCACTGCTCCGGATGACGGCCCTGGGATCGGGATGACACACAGGGCGCCGGACCGGCTCGACGGCCGGTCCGGCGCCCTGTGCGTGTGGATCGCCCCGGGGCCGCGCCCGGGTTTTAGTCGCCGCTCTCCTCCGGGCCGTCCTCGTCGGGCCGCCGGGAGGAGTCGGACGGGCCGGTGTCCTTCGGTCCGGTGCCGGGCTCGCGCGGCTCCTTGGGTGCCGGGCGGGGCGGCCGGGTGCGGCCGCTGGTCGTGTCGCGGAGGTAGGAGCTGTCCCGGCCCTCCGCGAGCCCGCCCTCGGTGGCCACGCCGGGACCGGACTGCGGGTCGCGGCGGCGCAGATAGCGCTCGAACTCGCGGGCGATCGCCTCGCCGGACGCCTCCGGCAGGTCGGCGGTGTCCCGCGCCTCCTCCAGCGACTGCACGTACTCGGCGACCTCGCTGTCCTCCGCCGCCAGCTGGTCCACGCCCAGCTGCCAGGCGCGCGCGTCCTCGCTCAGCTCGCCCAGCGGGATGCTGATGTCGAGGAGGTCCTCCAGGCGGTTGAGCAGCGCGAGGCTGGCCTTCGGGTTGGGCGGCTGGGAGACGTAGTGCGGCACCGCCGCCCACAGGCTCACCGCCGGCACGCCCGCGTGGGTGCACGCCTCCTGGAGGATCCCGACGATGCCGGTCGGGCCCTCGTAGCGCGACTCCTCCAGATCCAGCCGTCGGGCCAGGTCCGCGTCCGAGGTGACCCCGCTGACCGGGACCGGGCGGGTGTGCGGGGTGTCCCCGAGCAGCGAGCCCAGCACCACCAGCATCTCCACGCCCAACTCATGGGCGAAACCGAGGATTTCGTTGCAGAACGAGCGCCAGCGCATGCTCGGCTCGATGCCGCGGACCAGCACCAGATCGCGCGCCCGTCCCTTGCCGTTCGCATCGCTGACGCGGACCACGGAGAGCCGGGTGGTCGGCCAGGTGATCTTGCGTACGCCGCCGTCGAGGAAGACGGTGGGACGGTTCACCTGGAAGTCGTAGTAGTCCTCGGCGTCCAGCGCGGCGAAGACCTCACCCTTCCACTCCCGGTCCAGATGGGCGACCGCGGCGGAGGCGGCGTCGCCGGCGTCGTTCCAGCCTTCGAACGCGGCCACCATGACCGGGTCGATCAGCTCGGGCACCCCCTCCAGCTCGATCACCCAGCGCCTCCTTCCGACCGGCCCGGCCGTCGGGGACGGCGGCCGGCAGCAGTTCCATTACGTGCGTCACCAAGCCTACGGCTTGTGTGGCCCCGGTCCGCAGCCCCTGTGCACGAACGCGTCCCGAGTCATCCGATCTGTGGCCGAGGTCATGCGGCTTTCCTTCCTCAACTCCCGCAGGACTTTCGGTACGGGGTCTGGACGCCGCCTCGCGCACAGGTCTATACATCGGATGACCCGGAAAGGTCCGATGTTAGCTCCGTCGGCAGGAACGATGTTCCTCCGCTACTCCCCAGGGGCGTGCGCATGGCCGTGACCGGCACCGTCACCGCGTTCGAGATCCACGACGTCCGCTTCCCCACCTCGGACCAGCTCGACGGCTCGGACGCCATGCACCCCGACCCCGACTACTCCGCCGCCTACCTCGTCCTGCACACCGGCGGCGGACCGCGCGGCCACGGCCTGTGCTTCACCCTCGGGCGCGGCAACGACGTCATGGCCACCGCGATCCGCTCCCTCGCGCCGTACCTCGTCGGCCGCCCGGTGCCCACCACCGCCGCCGACCTCGCCGCCCTGCACCGCGACCTCACCCACGACTCCCAGCTGCGCTGGCTCGGCCCCGAGAAGGGCGTGATGCAGATGGCGGCCGGCGCGGTGGTCAACGCCGCCTGGGACCTGGCCGCCCGCCGGGCCGGCCTGCCGGTGTGGGAGTTCCTCGCCGCGATGACCCCCGAGGACCTCGTCTCGCTCGTCGACTTCCGCTACCTCTCCGACGCCCTCACCCCCGGCGAGGCGCTGGCCCTGCTGCGCGCCGCCACGCCCGGCCGGGCCGCCCGCGCCGCCCTCCTGAAGGCCGAGGGCTACCCCGCGTACACCACCTCGCCCGGCTGGCTCGGCTACGACGACGCCAAGCTGGTCCGGCTCGCCAAACAGGCGGTGGCCGACGGCTTCGGGCAGATCAAGCTGAAGGTGGGCGCCGACCTCGACGACGACAGACGGCGGCTGCGGCTGGCCCGCGCCGCGGTCGGTCCCGGCGTACGGATCGCGGTCGACGCCAACCAGCGCTGGGACGTGGCCGAGGCGGTCCGCTGGATGACCGCGCTGGCGCCGTACACCCCGTACTGGATCGAGGAACCGACCAGCCCGGACGACGTGCTGGGGCACGCCGCGGTGCGCGCCGGGCAGCCCGTGAAGGTCGCCACCGGCGAACACGTCGCCAACCGCGTGGTGTTCAAACAGCTGCTGCAGGCCGGGGCGGTGGACTTCGTCCAGATCGACGCGGCCCGGGTGGCCGGGGTCAACGAGAACCTGGCCATCCTGCTGCTGGCCGCCAAATACGGCGTCCCGGTGTGCCCGCACGCGGGCGGCGTGGGCCTGTGCGAGCTGGTGCAGCACCTGGCGATGTTCGACTACGTGGCCGTCTCCGGCAGCCGGGACGACCGCGTCATCGAGTACGTCGACCACCTCCACGAGCACTTCGTCCACCCGGTCGTGGTCGAGCACGGCCGCTACCGGGCCCCGGCCGCCCCCGGCTTCTCCGCCGAGATGCACCCGGCGTCGCTCGCCGCCCACCGCTACCCCGACGGACCCGTCTGGCGGGCCCGGCAGGCCACCGAGGAGGCCCTCGCATGACCGACTTCGACGGCCTGGCCGCCCTCGTCACCGGCGGCGGTTCCGGTATCGGCGCGGCCACCGCCGCCCTGCTCCAGGAGCGCGGCGCCACGGTCGCCGTACTGGACCGCGACCCGTCCGGCGCCCCGCCCGGCACCCTCGCGGTCACGGCCGACGTCACCTCCGCCGCCGCCGTACGTGCCGCCGTCGACGAGGCGGCGGCCGAACTGGGCGCCCTGCACACCCTCGTCGGCAACGCCGGCATCGGTGCGACCGGCACCGTCGAGGACAACGACGACGAGGAGTGGCAGCACGTCCTGGACGTCAACCTGCTCGGCCTGGTCCGCACCGCCCGCGCCGCACTGCCGCACCTGCGCCGGGCGGCACCCGCCCGCCCCGGGGCCGTGTCGATCACCCACACCTGCTCCATCGCCGCCACCGCCGGGCTGCCGCAACGGGCCCTGTACGCCGCCAGCAAGGGCGCGGTGCTCTCGCTGACGCTCGCCATGGCCGCCGACCACGTCCGCGAGGGCATCCGGGTCAACTGCGTCAACCCGGGCACCGCCGACACCCCGTGGATCGGCCGGCTGCTGGACCGGGCCGACGACCCGGCGGCCGAACGCGCCGCCCTCCACGCCCGCCAGCCGATGGGCCGGATGGTCACCGCCGCCGAAGTCGCCGCCGCCATCGCCTCGTTGGCGTCCCCGGCCGCCGCCGGCATCACCGGCACCGCGCTCGCCGTCGACGGCGGCATGCAGGGCCTGCGCCTGCGCCCCGCGACGTGATCCCGGCCGCGAACGGAGAGCCGGACCAGCCCACCCGACCGACCAAGGGAATCCCATGAGACTGCGTACGACCGGCGCGGCGGCGGGTGCCGCGGTGTCCGTGCTCGCTGCCCTCGCCGCCCTCGCCGCGCTCACCGGCTGCAACCGCGGCAGCGACGCCGCCGGCCGGATCGGCATCGACCTGCCCCGCACGGACACCGACTTCTGGAACTCCTACCAGCAGTACCTCCAAAAGGACCTGGACCACGGCGGCCCGAAGGCCCTCCCACTGGCCAACTCCCAGAACGACATCGGCAAGGTCGTCGCCGACGTGCAGGCGCTGACCGGTCAGGGCGCCGAGGCGATCGTGATGGCCCCTCAGGACACCGGGGCCATCAGCGCCGAGCTGCAGCGGCTGGCGGCGAAGAAGATCCCCGTGATCAGCGTGGACACCCGGCCCGACGACGGCACGGTCTACATGGTCGTACGCGCCGACAACCGCGCCTACGGCGAGAAGTCCTGCGACTACCTCGGCCGCAAACTCGGCGGCCGGGGCCGGGTCGCCGAACTCCAGGGCGACCTCAGCTCGATCAACGGGCGGGACCGCTCCGAGGCGTTCGCGGCCTGCATGAAGAAGAAGTACCCGAAGATCACCGTGCATGAGCTGGCCACCGACTGGAAGGGCGAGGTCGCCTCCGCCAAGCTGCAGAGCCTGCTCGCCCAGCACCCCGACCTCGACGGCATCTACCTGCAGGCCGGCGGCGCCTTCCTGCAGCCGACGCTGGCACTGCTGGAGCAGAAGAAGCGGCTCGTACCGGCCGGCTCCGCCGGGCACCTCACCATCATCTCCAACGACGGCATACCGGACGAACTGGCCGCGATCCGTGCCGGCACGATCGACGCCACCCTCTCCCAGCCGGCCGACCTCTACGCCAAGTACGCGCTCCGCTACGCCCAGGCCGCACTGGACGGCAAGACCTTCAAGCCCGGCCCCACCGACCACGGCTCCACCATCGTGAAGATCAAGAACGGCCTGGAGGACCAGCTCCCGGCACCCCTGGTCACCAAGGCCACCGTCGACGACCCCACGCTCTGGGCCAACCAGCTCGACCGGCCCGGGAAGAAGCAGCAGCGATGACGGCCCACGAACCGGCGGCGGTGCACGCCGAGGGAATCGTCAAACGCTACGGCCCCACCGTCGCCCTCGACGGCGCCCGGCTGACCGTACGGCCCGCCGAGGCCCATGCCCTCGTCGGCCGCAACGGCGCCGGCAAGTCCACCCTGGTCTCCGTGCTGACCGGCCTGACCCGCCCGGACGCCGGCCGGGTCACCTTCGCCGGGCGGCCCGCACCCCGCTGGGGCGACCCGGCCGCCTGGCAGCGCACGGTCGCCTGCGTCCACCAGAAGTCGATGACGGTGCCCGGACTGACCGTCGCCGAGAACCTCTTCCTGGGCCGCCTCCCGGGCGGCCGCACGCTCCGCTGGGGCGCACTGCGCGCCCGCGCCGGCGAACTGCTCGCCGAGTACGGCGTCACGGTCGACCCGGGCGCCCGGATACGCGAACTCGGCGTGGAACAGCGGCAGTTCGTGGAGATCGCCCGCGCCCTGTCGCAGGGCGCCCGGCTGATCGTCCTCGACGAGCCCACCGCCCGCCTCGACGCCGCCGGCATCGACCGGCTCTTCGGCAAACTGCGGGCCCTACGCGACCAGGGCGTGGCCTTCCTGTTCATCTCGCACCACCTGACGGAGGTCTACGAGCTGTGCGACACCGTCACCGTCCTCCGCGACGCCCGCCCCGTACTGACCGCGCCCGTCCCGGACCTCCCCAGGAACGAGCTGGTCGCGGCGATGACGGGGGAGGAGCCGGGCGCCGCGCGGCGCCCCCGGCCGGCCGCGCGCACCACGGGCGCACCGGTGCTGCGGACCGAAGGGCTGGCGCTGCACGGCCGGTTCGGCCCGCTCGACCTGACCGTACGGGCCGGTGAGGTGGTGGGCCTCGCGGGCGCCACGGCCAGTGGGACCACCGCGATCGGCGAGACGCTGGCCGGGCTGCGGGCCCCGGACGCCGGCCGGATCTCGGTGCGCGGCCGCCCGGTCCGCACCGGCAGCGTGCCGCACGCCCTCGCCGCCGGCATCGGCTACGTCCCCGAGGACCGGCACCGCGAGGGCCTCGTCCCCGGCCGCAGCGTCGCCGAGAACGCCACCCTCACCGTCGCCGACCAGCTGGGGCCGCTGGGGACCGTACTGCCCTCCCGGACCCGCGCGTTCGCCCGGCGCATGATCAGCGAGCTGGACATCCGGACCACCGGTCCCGGCCAGCCGGTCTCCGGGCTCTCCGGCGGCAACCAGCAGAAGGTCGTGATCGCCCGCGCGCTGGCCCGCCGGCCCGCCGTCCTGGTCGCCGTCCGGCCCACCAACGGCGTCGACGTCCGGTCCAAGGAGGCCCTGCTCGGCGTCGTACGCCAGGTCGCGGACGGCGGCAGCGGCGCCCTGATCGTCTCCGACGAACTGGACGACCTCCGGGTCTGCGACCGGGTGCTGGCGGTCTTCCACGGCCGGGTGACCGCCCACTTCCCGCGCGGCTGGCGCGACCACGACCTGGT
Organism: Streptomyces sp. NRRL S-337; assembly: GCF_000720175.1. Lineage (GTDB taxonomy): Bacteria > Actinomycetota > Actinomycetes > Streptomycetales > Streptomycetaceae > Streptomyces > Streptomyces siderophoricus. Next base: position 70,613 of record NZ_JOIX01000016.1, on the reverse strand, counting down.
CGCCGCCATGGAGGGCCTGGCCGGCGACCGCACCGACGAGTGGCCGGCGGGCGACGGCACCGACGAGCGGCCGGCGGGCCACGGCGCCGACGACCCGCACGGAACGGAAGGGACCGCGCCATGACCGGAACCGCCTCGCCGCCGGCCACCGACCTCGGTGCCGCCACCCCGCGCGCACGCCGCCGGCCCCGGATCGACCCGGCCCGCTGGCGGGACCTCTCCCTGGTGCCGGTGATCCTCGTGCTGGGTGTCATCGGCTTCATCGTCTCGCCCGCCTTCCTGACCCAGGACAACCTCATCGGGGTCGTCCAGCAGTCCACCGAACTCGGCCTGCTGGTCCTCGGCGAGGCGCTCGTCCTGATCAGCGGCCGGATGGACCTGTCACTGGAATCGACCATCGGGCTGGCGCCGGTGGTGGCGCTGTGGCTGGTGATGCCCGCGCACGGCGGGCGGTTCGCAGGCCTCGCGCTCTTCCCCGCCTGGACCGCGATCCCGCTGTGCCTGGCCGTCGGTGCGGCCGTCGGCGCCACCAACGGCCTGCTGATCCTGGGGCTCAGGGTCAACGGCTTCATCGCCACCCTCGGCATGCTCACCATGCTGCGCGGCCTCCAGGTGGGCCTCTCCGAGGGCCAGTCGATAGGCAACGTCCCGGAGTCCTTCGCCTACCTGGGCAAGGCCGACTGGCTGGGCGTCCCGGCCGCCGTCTGGATCTGCCTGGCACTGTTCGCGCTCGGCGGCGCGGCCCTGGGCTACCTCCGGCACGGACGGGCGCTGTACGCGATCGGCGGCAATCCGGAGGCCGCCCGCGCCGCCGGCATCCGCGTGGACCGGCTCACCTGGGCCGTCCTCACCCTCGCCGGGGTGCTCGCCGCCTTCGCCGGGATCCTCTACACCGGCCACTACGGCGCGGTCTCGGCGAGCCAGGGCAACGGCTGGATCTTCCAGGTCTTCGCCGCCGCGGTGATCGGCGGCATCAGCCTCAAGGGCGGCCACGGCACCCTCTTCGGCGCGCTCACCGGCGTACTCACCCTCCAACTGGTCATCAACGTCATGACACTGGGCGGGGTGCCGCCGCTGTGGACCCAGTTCCTCAACGGCGCGATCATCATCGTCGCCCTGGTCATTTCCCGCTTCACCAGCGGCGAGAAGCAGGACTGAGGGCCCCCGGCCATGCACCAACACACCTATTTCTGCCGCGAGTTGGGACACAGCGGGGTAACCGTCCCGCCCCTCGGCCTGGGCTGCGCCCCGCTCGGCAACCTCTACCGCGCCGTCCCCGAAGAGCAGGCCCGGGCCGTCGTCCACACCGCCCTCGCGGCCGGCGCCGGCTACTTCGACACCGCACCGCACTACGGCCTCGGCCTCTCCGAAGAGCGGCTCGGCCGGGCGCTGCACGGCCGGGACCGGGACGGCTACATCCTGGCCACCAAGGTGGGCCGCCGGCTGCGACCGCTCGCACCGGGGGAGGAGGTGGCCGGTGAGGGCTTCGTGGACACCCCCGCCCGGGCCCGCGTCCGCGACCTGTCCCGCGACGGCATCCACGCCACCCTGGAGGCGTCCCTGGAGCGGCTCGGCGTCGACCGCGTCGACATCGTCCACCTGCACGACGTCGAGCACCATCTGCGCGAGGTGCACGAAACGGGCTTCCCGTCCCTCGCCGAACTGCGCGCCCAAGGAGTCGTGCGCGCCATCGGCTTCGGGATGAACCACAGCGACGTCCTGGCCCGGCTCGTCGCCGACCTCGATGTGGACGTGGTGCTCTGCGCCGGCCGCTGGACGCTGCTGGACCACTCCGCCCTGGCCGACCTGCTGCCGGTCTGCGCCCGCCGCGGCACCTCCGTCGTCGTCGGCGGGGTCTACAACTCCGGGCTGCTCGCCGACCCGTCACCCGGCGCCCGCTACGACTACGCCCCGGCGCCACCCGCCCTGCTGCACCGCGCCCGCCAACTGGCCTCCGTGTGCGAGGAGTTCGGAGTACCGCTGAAGGCCGCGGCGCTGCGCTTCCCGTTCGGTCACCCGGCCGTGGCCGCGGCTGTCGTGGGCGCCGCCACCCCCGGCGAAATGGCGGAGAACGCCCGGCTCTTCACCCAGGAGATCCCCGACGCCCTCTGGCACACGCTCGTCGCCCGCGGGCTGCTCGACCCCGACCTGCCGCTGCCCCGCACCGACGGCCCCGACACCCCCGGAGCACGCCCCTGATGCGCATCGACGCCCACCACCACCTGTGGGACCTCACCAGGCGGCACCAGCCGTGGATGGCCGGGCCCTGGGCCGACCCGATCCGCCGCAGCTACGCGCTCGCCGACCTCGTCCCGCACCTGACCGCACACGGCATCGACCGCACGGTCCTGGTCCAGTCGTCGTCCTCGTACGACGAGACCGCCGAACTGCTGGCGATCGCGGCGGGGGAGGGCCCGGTCGCGGGCGTCGTCGGCTGGGCCGACCTCACCGACCCGGCGCTTCCCGACCGCCTGGCGGACCGGCCGGCCGAACTGGTCGGCATCCGCCACCAGGTCCAGGACGAACCCGACCCCGACTGGCTCACCCGCCCCGCGGTCCTGCGCGCACTGGCCGCCCTGGCCGAAGCCGGTCTCGTCTACGACCTGCTGGTCACCCCGCGCGAACTGCCCGCCGCACACACCGCGGCCCGGGCCCTGCCCCAGCTGTCCTTCGTCCTGGACCACGCGGCCAAACCGGCGGTGGCGGCGGGGGAGTGGCAGCCCTGGGCCGACGCGGTCGGTGCGCTCGCCGGACTGCCGAACGTCAGCTGCAAACTGTCCGGCCTGGTCACCGAGGCCGACCGGGACGCCTGGCGGCCCTCGCAGATCCTCCCCTACGCCCGGCACGTGCTGGACGCCTTCGGCCCGGACCGGCTGATGTTCGGCTCCGACTGGCCGGTCTGCACCCTCGCCGCCGCCTACGCCGACGTCCTCACCCTCGCGGAAGCAGCCACCACCGACCTCACCACGCCCGAGCGCGCGGCAGTCTTCGGCGGAACAGCGGCGCGGGTCTACGGGCTCGCGGCGCTGTAGCCGAACGGCGGGCGGGGCGATGGTCGTTCGGGCCGGGGGCCGGGGGCCGATGTCCGGTGGCCGTACGGGCCGGGGCGGCCCCCGCCCGGGCCGCCGCGTCGGCGTCCGGTTTCCGCCAGCCCCGTAGCCGTCCACGCCCGAGGATCGAGGCGTACCGCGGACCGACGCGGTGCTCGTCCAGTACGGACGACCGACACGCACGAAGGCGACGGTGACGACGATGACCGCGACGGTGATGGCTCCCATGACCATGACCCCCATGACGGCGACCGCGGCGGGGGAGGGCGGCGGCCGGCCACTGGCGGGCAAGGTGGCCCTGGTGACCGGCGGCAGCCGTGGCATCGGGGCGGCGATCGCGCGCCGGCTGGCCGCCGGGGGCGCGGCGGTGGCACTGACCTACCAGAGCCGGCAGGACCTGGCCGACCAGGTGGTCAAGGAGATCGAGCAGGCCGGCGGACAGGCCTGGGCGGTCCGGGCCGACGTGGCCGACGCCGAGCAGGTGTGGGCCTCGGTGGCCGGGGCCGTGGAGCGCTTCGGGCGGCTGGACATCCTGGTGAACAACGCCGGGACCGGCGTCCTCGGGCCGTTCGAGGGGATCTCCCTGGAGGACGTGGACCGGGTGCTGCGCACCAACGTCCGCGGGCCGTTCCTCGCCGCGCAGGCCGCGGCCGCGCATCTGACCGAGGGCGGGCGGATCATCTCGATCGGCAGCTGCATGGCCGAACGGGTCGCCTTCCCCGGCGGCACCCTCTACGCCACCAGCAAGTCCGCACTGACCGGCCTCACCAAGACCCTGGCCAAGGAACTGGGACCGCGCGGGATCACCGCCAACCTCATCCACCCGGGCCCGATCGACACCGACATGAACCCGGCCGACGGCGAGAGCGCGGAGTTCCAGGCGGGGCTGACCGCCCTGGGCGCCTACGGCCGGGACCTGGACGTCGCGGAGACCGTGGCCCACCTGGCGGGCGAGGGCGGACGCTACATCACGGGCGCCTCGATCGCGGTGGACGGCGGCTTCGCGGTCTGATCCGGGACGGGGGCCCGACCCCCGGTGCCCGCGCGTCACAGTGAGGTGCGCAACCACTGCTCCACGCTGGCGATGTGGACCGTCGCCCAGGCCCGTGCCGCCTCCGCGTCCCGGTCGCGCAGTGCGCCGAGGATCGCCCGGTGTTCGGTGAGGGTGCGGGTCACCGCGTCCTTCTGGGTCAGCCCGCGCCAGATCCTGGCCCGGGTGGTCGGCCCGGACAGCCCGTCCAGCAGCGAACAGAGCACGGAGTTGCCGGACGCCGCGACGATCCCGCGGTGGAACTCCAGGTCCGAGGCGACCAGGTCCTCCACCGACGGGCTCGGGCCCAGCGCGTCCAACCGGGCCTCCAGGGCGTCGAGTTCGTCGCGGCCGATCCGGCCGGCCGCCATCGCCGTGGCGGCCGGCTCCAGGATCCGGCGGACGGCGAGGAACTCCAGCACCGTGTCGTCGCGGTGGAAGTCCACGACGAAGCTCATCGCCTCCAGCAGCACCTGCGGATCGAGGCTGGTGACGTAGGTGCCGTCGCCCTGGCGTACGTCGAGGATGCGGATGAGGGACAGCGCCCGCACCGCCTCGCGCAGCGAGTTGCGGGACAGCCCGAGCTCGGCCGCCAGCTCGCTCTCCTTCGGTAGCCGGTCGCCCGGCCGCAGCGCGCCGGAGACGATCATGCCCTTGATCTTCTCGATGGCCTCATCGGTGACCGCCATGCCGACCTCCCAGACATCCGATGTCTGGGTCATTATGGCCCCGCGGGCCGGTCGCGACCGCCTCCCGATTGCGGTACGACGAAGGGGCGGCCCCCCGGACCGCCCCTTCGTGCTTCAGCAGGTGCTGACGTGCTGACCCGGTGTCAGCCCTCCAGCATGTCCTTGACCTTGGCCCGGACGTCCTCGGTGTCCAGCCCGCGGATGGTCAGCGTGGTACGGCGGCGCAGCACGTCGTCGACGGTCTCGGCCCACTCGTTGTCCCGGGCGTAGGCGACCTGCGCCCAGATCTCCGGGGCGTCCGGGTGGATCCGCTCGGCCAGCGCCGGGTTCTCGTTGGCCAGCCGGGCGATGTCGAAGGACAGCGAACCGTAGTGGGTGGCGAGGTGCCGCGCGGTCTCCGGGGCCATCCGGGGACCGGGGGTGCCGCCGTCGACGAGCAGCCGGTGGGCGACCGCGTTCGGGTTGGCGATACCGGGCAGCGGGAGCTTCTTCGGCAGCTGCGCGATCGGCTCCATGTCGTCGGCCAGCGGCTGGCCGGGCAGCGCGGCGAGCTTGTTCATCACCGTCCGGCCGATGTGCCGGAAGGTCGTCCACTTGCCGCCGGCCACCGACAGCATGCCGCCGCTGCCCTCGGTGACGACCGTCTCGCGCTTGGCCTTGGAGGTGTCCCCGGGGCCGCCCGGCAGCACCCGCAGACCCGCGAAGGAGTACGTGATCAGGTCGCGGGACAGCTGCTGGTCGCGGATCGAGAAGGCGGCCTCGTCCAGGATCTGGGTGACGTCCTTGTCGTTGACCGCGACGTCCGCCGGGTCGCCCTCGAACTCCTCGTCCGTGGTGCCCAGCAGCAGCATGTCCTCCCAGGGGAGGGCGAAGGTGATGCGGTACTTGTCGATCGGGGTGGCCAGCGCCGCCTTCCAGGGGGAGGTGCGCTTGAGGACCAGGTGCGCGCCCTTCGACAGCCGGATGGACGGGGCCGCGTTCGGGTCCTCCATCTTGCGCAGGTGGTCCACCCACGGGCCGGTGGCGTTGAGCACCAGGCGCGCGTTCACCCCGAACTCCTGGCCGTCCGTACGGTCCTTGAGCTCGGCGCCGGTGACCCGGCCCTGGGTGAAGCGCAGACCGGTGACCTCGGCGTGGTTGAGGACCGTGGCGCCGGCCGCGACCGCCGCGCGGACGGTCATCAGCGCCATCCGGGAGTCGTTCATCTGGTCGTCGCCGTACACGGCCACGGCCTTGAGGTTCTCCGTGCGCAGCTCCGGCACGTCGCGCTGCGCCTTGGCCGCGGATATCACGTGGCCGACGCCGTCGCCGAACGCGGACAGCGCGGAGTAGGCGAAGACGCCCGCCCCGAGCTTGGCCGCGCCGTGCGGGCCGCCCTTGTACACCGGCAGGTAGAAGGTGAGGGGGTTGGAGAGGTGCGGTGCGACCTCGCGGGACACCGCACGCCGCTCGAAGTGGTTCTCCGCCACCAGCTTGACCGCACCGGTCTGCAGGTAGCGCAGACCGCCGTGCAGCAGCTTGGAGGAGGCGGAGGAGGTGGCGCCGGCGAAGTCGCCGGCGTCCACCAGGGCCACCCGCAGTCCGGCCTGCGCGGCGTGCCAGGCGGTGGAGATGCCCAGGATGCCGCCACCGATCACCAGGAGGTCGTAGGTCGCCTTGGAAAGCTGCTCCCGAGTCTCGGCGCGGCTCGGGTTCGAACCGTTGGCCGGGTGCGTCCCGAGGGCCGGGACGCTCTGCAGGGTGCTCATGTTGTGCTCCTCGTCAGCTCTCGTCGTCGAGCCAGCCCATGGTCCGCTCCACGGCCTTGAGCCAGTTCTTGTACTCGCGGTCACGGATGGCCGCGTCCATGCGGGGGGTCCATTCGGCGGCCCGGCGCCAGTTGGCGCGCAGCTCGTCGGTGCTGGACCAGAAGCCGACGGCCAGACCGGCCGCGTAGGCAGCGCCGAGACAGGTGGTCTCGGCGACCATCGGGCGCACCACGGGTGCGTCCAGGAAGTCCGAGATGGTCTGCATCAGCAGGTTGTTGGAGGTCATACCGCCGTCGACCTTGAGTGCGGTGAGCTCGACGCCGGAGTCCTTGGTCATGGCGTCGGTGATCTCGCGCGTCTGCCAGGCGGTGGCCTCGAGAACGGCGCGGGCGATGTGCGCCTTGGTGACGTAACGGGTCAGGCCCGCGATGACACCGCGCGCGTCCGAGCGCCAGTAGGGGGCGAACAGGCCGGAGAAGGCCGGCACGAAGTAGGCGCCGCCGTTGTCCTCGACCGTGCTGGCCAGGGTCTCGATCTCGGCCGCGCTGTTGATCAGGCCCATCTGGTCGCGCATCCACTGGACGAGCGAACCGGTGACGGCGATCGAGCCCTCCAGGGCGTAGACCGTCTGCTGGTCGCCGATCCGGTAGCCGACGGTGGTCAGCAGCCCGTTGTAGGAGTTGACCGGCTCGTGGCCGGTGTTCATCAGCATGAAGGTGCCGGTGCCGTACGTGGACTTGGCCTCGCCCTGCGCGAAGCAGGTCTGGCCGAAGAGCGCGGCCTGCTGGTCGCCGAGCGCCGAGGCGACCGGGACACCGGACAGCACGCCGCCGGCGGTGTGGCCGTAGACCTCGGAGGACGACTTGATCTCCGGCAGCACGGCCGCCGGGATGTCCATCGACGCGAGGATCTTCTCGTCCCACTCCAGGCTGTGCAGGTTCATCAGCATGGTGCGCGAGGCGTTGGTGACGTCGGTGACGTGGTGGCCGCCGTCGACGCCGCCGGTGAGGTTCCAGATGACCCAGGAGTCCATCGTGCCGAAGAGGATCTCGCCGCGCTCGGCGCGCTCGCGCAGGCCCTCGACGTTGTCGAGCAGCCAGCGGATCTTCGGGCCGGCGAAGTAGGAGGCCAGCGGCAGACCGGTCTCCCGGCGGAAGCGGTCCTGGCCGACGTTGCGGCCCAGCTCCTTGCAGAGCGCGTCGGTGCGGGTGTCCTGCCAGACGATGGCGTTGTGGACCGGCTCACCGGTGTTCTTGTCCCAGAGGACGGTGGTCTCGCGCTGGTTGGTGATGCCGATGGCGCGGACGTCGTCGGCGGTGATGCCGGCCTTCTGCACGGCACCGTCGACGACCTGCTGGACGTTGGTCCAGATCTCGGCGGCGTCGTGCTCGACCCAGCCCGGCTTCGGGAAGATCTGCTCGTGCTCCTTCTGGTCGACCGAGACGATCCGGCCGTCCTTGTCGAAGACGATGCAGCGGCTGGAGGTCGTCCCCTGGTCGATGGCTGCGATGAACGGGCCGTGGCCGTGGGAGGAGGTGCTGTGGGTGTCGCTCATGGTGTGCTCCAAGAAGTCTGTGCGGGCGGCGGGGCGGTCGGGCGGATCAGGCGAACGCGACCTGGTAGATGCCCCCGGCGAGGGCGCCGCCGATCAGCGGGCCGACGACCGGGATCCAGGCGTAACCCCAGTCTGAACCGCCCTTGTTCGGCAGCGGCAGCAGTGCGTGCACGATGCGCGGACCGAGGTCGCGGACCGGGTTGATGGCGTATCCGGTCGGGCCGCCCAGCGACAGACCGATGCCGACGACGACCAGTGCCACCAGCAGGGTGCCGATGACGCCGACGCCCTTGCCGTTGTCGCTCAGACCGAGCGTGAGGATCGACAGCACGAGCACGGTGGTGGCGATGATCTCGGTGGCGAGGTTCTGCACGGCATTGCGGATCTCCGGGCCGGTGGAGAAGATGCCCAGGACCGGGCCGGCCTTCGGAGCGGCGGCCTGGTCGACCATGCCCTCCTCGCTCGTGTGATCCGCCAGCACCTCGGGATCGGTCAGATGCGCACGGAACTGTCCGTAGTACACGACCCAGACCAGTACGGCGCCGATCATGGCGCCGAGCATCTCGCCGGCCAGGTACACCGGCACCTGGCTCCATGCGACGGCGCCCTTGATGGCGAGGCCGATCGTGACCGCGGGGTTGAGGTGCGCGCCGGACTTCGCGGCGATGTAGGCACCCGTGAGGACGGCGAAGCCCCACCCGAAGGTGATGGCCACCCATCCGGCGTTGTGCGCCTTGGAGCGCTTGAACGTGACGGCGGCGCAGACGCCGCCGCCCATCAGAAGCAGTACAGCGGTACCGATGGTCTCGCTGAGGAAGATGTCGGAGCTGGACACCGGCGACTCCTTTGTCCTTCGTCCAGGGGAAGGCGAACCCCGGGTCCCTCCGGTGGTTCGCGCCCTCCGAGAGGGCGGTGGTCGGCCCGGCACTGCCCACCATAGCGAATATTGCCGTGTGGTGTTCGACAATGCCGACCGATGAACGGCAGTTTTGTTCAGCGTCAGAACCCCGTCAAGAGGTACTTGGCCAAAAACTTAGGTGAACTTAAGGGGCGAAAGGGTCAGAACCGCCCTGCGCCAAGATCACGGGACACCGCGCGTGCACAATCGCGCACAGCAGCGACGATTTCCGGCCGCAGTTCGCCGTCCCGGCAGACCCGCTCCACCGCCCCCGTGATCCCCACCGCGCCCACCGGCATCCGCCGCCGGTCGTGGATCGGCGCGGCCACCGACGCCACGCCGTCCCAGGTCTCCTCCACGTCCGCGGCCCAGCCCCGGGCCCGGATCAGGTCCAGCAGCCCCTCGAAGTCCCCGAGACCGGTCACCGTGCGCGGCGTGAACGCCTCCCGGTCCGCCTCGACGACCTCGCTGTGCGCCACCGGGTCGTACGCGCAGAGCACCTTGCCCAGCGCCGTGCTGTGCAGCGGCTGCATCGCCCCCACCTCCAGCACCTGCCGGCTGTCGTCCGGCCGGAAGACGTGGTGGACCACCAGTACCCCCTGCTGGTGCAGGACGCCCAGGTAGACCGCCTCACCACTGGAGCGGGCCAGGTCGTCGGTCCACACCAGGGCGCGGGCGCGCAGCTCGTGCACGTCCAGGTAGCTGTTGCCCAGCCGCAGCAGCTCCGCACCCAGCTGGTAGCGGCCCGAGACCGCGTCCTGCTCGACGAAGCCCTCCTGCTGCAGGGTGCGCAGGATCCCGTGCGCGGTGCCCTTGGCCAGTCCGAGGGAGGAGGAGATGTCCGAGAGGCCCAGTCGCCGCTCACCTCCCGCGAGCAGCCGCAGCATCGCGGCGGCGCGCTCCAACGACTGGATGGTGCGTGCCATCGGGCAACCTCCGAAGTGAGCAGTTCGACAATGCTGAACGATATCGGCCCATGCCGACTGAAGGCAGGGCACGGGGACTACTGGGCGGGTGCACCGGAGTTTGCCAACGATCACGAACGGCCCACCCACGGGGGGTGGCGGGGTGCTGTCCACGCCCTGGAACGGGGAACACGTGTACCGCGCCCGACAGCTACGCTGGCCGGGTGCGCCCCCTGAAGGGGGGTGCAAAGCCGACAGCCGTCGCAACCACGGGAGCATCTCCATGGCCTCGAAGACGCCATCGTCCACCCCTACCGCCCGCATCGAATCCCTGCGTGAGGCCCTGGCCACGCGGGTGGTGGTCGCCGACGGGGCGATGGGCACCATGCTGCAGGCCCAGGACCCGACCATGGAGGACTTCCAGCAGCTGGAGGGCTGCAACGAGATCCTCAACCTCACCCGGCCCGACATCGTCCGTTCGGTGCACGAGGAGTACTTCGCGGTCGGCGTCGACTGCGTCGAAACCAACACATTCGGCGCAAACCACGCCGCCCTTTCCGAGTACGACATCCCCGAACGGGTCCACGAGCTGTCCGAGGCCGGCGCCCGGATCGCCCGCGAGGTCGCCGACGAGTTCACCGCCTCCACCGGCCAGCAGCGCTACGTCCTGGGCTCCATGGGCCCCGGCACCAAGCTGCCCACCCTCGGGCACGCCCCCTACGTCACCCTCCGCGACGCCTACCAGCAGAACGCCGAGGGCATGATCGCCGGCGGCGCGGACGCCCTGCTCGTCGAGACCACCCAGGACCTGCTGCAGACCAAGGCCGCCATCCTGGGCGCCCGCCGCGCCCTGAAGGCCACCGGCACCGACCTCCCGGTGATCTGCTCGGTCACCGTCGAGACCACCGGCACCATGCTGCTGGGCTCCGAGATCGGCGCCGCGCTGACCGCGCTGGAGCCGCTCGGCATCGACATGATCGGCCTGAACTGCGCCACCGGCCCGGCCGAGATGAGCGAGCACCTGCGCTACCTCGCCCGGCACTCCCGCATCCCGCTGTCCTGCATGCCCAACGCGGGCCTGCCGGTGCTCGGCAAGGACGGCGCCCACTACCCGCTGACGCCCCAGGAGCTGGCCGACGCCCAGGAGACCTTCGTCGCCGAGTACGGCCTGTCGCTGGTCGGCGGCTGCTGCGGTACGACGCCCGAGCACCTGCGGCAGGTCGTGGAGCGGGTCCGCGACCTCACCCCGCCCGAGCGCCGGCCGCGCCCCGAGCCGGGCGCCGCGTCCCTCTACCAGACCGTGCCGTTCCGCCAGGACACCTCCTACCTGGCGATCGGCGAGCGGACCAACGCCAACGGCTCGAAGAAGTTCCGCGAGGCGATGCTGGAGGGCCGCTGGGACGACTGCGTGGAGATGGCCCGCGACCAGATCCGCGAGGGCGCCCACATGCTCGACCTGTGCGTCGACTACGTGGGCCGGGACGGCGTCGCCGACATGGAGGAACTGGCCGGCCGCTTCGCCACCGCCTCCACCCTGCCCATCGTGCTGGACTCCACCGAGGTGCCCGTCATCCAGGCCGGCCTGGAGAAGCTCGGCGGCCGCGCGGTGATCAACTCCGTGAACTACGAGGACGGTGACGGACCGGAGTCCCGGTTCGCCAAGGTCACCGCCCTGGCCAAGGAGCACGGCGCCGCGCTGATCGCGCTGACGATCGACGAGGAGGGCCAGGCCCGTACGCCCGAGAAGAAGGTCGAGATCGCCGAGCGGATCATCGACGACCTCACCGGGAACTGGGGCATCCACGAGGCGGACATCCTCATCGACACGCTCACCTTCACCATCTGCACCGGCCAGGAGGAGTCCCGCAAGGACGGCCTCGCCACCATCGAGGCGATCCGGGAGCTGAAGCGGCGCCACCCGGACGTGCAGACCACCCTGGGCCTGTCCAACATCTCCTTCGGTCTGAACCCGGCCGCCCGTATCCTGCTGAACTCCGTCTTCCTGGACGAGTGCGTCAAGGCGGGCCTGGACTCGGCGATCGTGCACGCGTCCAAGATCCTGCCGATCGCGCGCTTCGACGAGGAGCAGGTCACCACCGCCCTGGATCTGATCTACGACCGGCGGTCCGAGGGCTACGACCCGCTGCAGAAGCTCATGCAGCTCTTCGAGGGCGCCACCGCCAAGTCGCTGAAGGCCGGCAAGGCCGAGGAACTGGCCGCGCTGCCGCTGGAGGAGCGCCTCAAGCGGCGCATCATCGACGGCGAGAAGAACGGTCTGGAGGCCGACCTCGACACGGCCCTGCAGGACCGCCCCGCCCTCGACATCGTCAACGACACCCTCCTGGACGGCATGAAGGTCGTCGGCGAGCTCTTCGGTTCCGGCCAGATGCAGCTGCCGTTCGTGCTGCAGTCCGCCGAGGTGATGAAGACCGCGGTGGCCTACCTGGAGCCGCACATGGAGAAGTCCGACGACGAGGGCAAGGGCACCATCGTCCTGGCCACCGTCCGCGGCGACGTCCACGACATCGGCAAGAACCTCGTCGACATCATCCTGTCAAACAACGGCTACAACGTCGTCAACCTCGGCATCAAGCAGCCGGTCTCGGCGATCCTGGAGGCCGCCGAGGAGCACCGGGCCGACGTCATCGGCATGTCCGGGCTCCTGGTCAAGTCCACGGTGATCATGAAGGAGAACCTGGAGGAGCTCAACCAGCGCAAGATGGCGGCCGACTACCCCGTCATCCTCGGCGGCGCCGCCCTCACCCGCGCCTACGTCGAGCAGGACCTGCACGAGATCTACGAGGGTGAGGTCCGCTACGCCCGCGACGCGTTCGAGGGCCTGCGGCTGATGGACGCCCTGATCGCCGTCAAGCGCGGGGTGCCCGGCGCGGCCCTCCCCGAGCTCAAGCAGCGCCGGGTCCCCAAGCGGGACACCGCGGAGCTGGAGGTGGAAGAGCCCGAGGGCGCGGTGCGCTCCGACGTCGCCACCGACAACCCGGTCCCCACCCCGCCGTTCTGGGGCACCCGGGTCGTCAAGGGCATCCAGCTCGCCGACTACGCCTCCTGGCTGGACGAGGGCGCCCTCTTCAAGGGCCAGTGGGGCCTCAAGCAGGCCCGCACCGGCGAGGGCCCGACGTACGAGGAGCTGGTGGAGACCGAGGGCCGCCCCCGGCTGCGCGGCTGGCTCGACAAGCTGCAGACCGAGAACCTCCTGGAGGCCGCGGTCGTCCACGGCTACTTCCCCTGCGTCTCCAAGGGCGAGGACCTGATCCTGCTGCACGAGGACGGCACCGAGCGCACCCGCTTCACCTTCCCGCGCCAGCGCCGCGGCCGCCGGCTGTGCCTGGCGGACTACTTCCGCCCGGAGGAGTCCGGGGAGACCGACGTCGTCGGCCTCCAGGTCGTCACCGTCGGCTCCAGGATCGGTGCCGCCACCGCCGAGCTCTTCGAGGCCAACTCCTACCGCGACTACCTCGAACTGCACGGCCTGTCCGTCCAGTTGGCCGAGGCGCTGGCCGAGTACTGGCACGCCCGGGTCCGCGCCGAGCTGGGCTTCGGCGGCGAGGACCCCGACGACGTCGAGGACATGTTCGCGCTCAAGTACCGCGGCGCCCGCTTCTCGCTGGGCTACGGCGCCTGCCCCGACCTGGAGGACCGCGCCAAGATCGCCGACCTGCTGCAGCCCGAGCGGATCGGGGTCCAGCTCTCCGAGGAGTTCCAGCTGCACCCGGAGCAGTCCACGGACGCCATCGTCATCCACCACCCGGAGGCGAAGTACTTCAACGCCAGGTGACGTCCGTACCGCCGGGCCCCGTCCGGCGTGACGCAGCGTGAGCGGCCGGGGCCGTCCGGAGTCGTACCGGGCGGCCCCGGCCGCTGCCGTCCGAGCCGCCGGCACGCATTCCGGCGCACACCGTCGTACACTTATCGATCCGGTAGTGGCCGGTCGTATCCCCCAGCCGGGGACGGCGACCGGCCTTTTCGTCCCTTGTGGGACGCGTAACGGAGGTGGATGGATGACCAGCAGCATCCCCGCAGTCGGCACCCGGACGGGCGGCGCCGCGACCCTCCAGGCCGTCTTCCTCGACCTCGACGGCACCCTCGTCGACACGGAGGGGTTCTGGTGGGAGGCGGAGGCGCAGGTGTTCGCCGAGCTCGGCCACGTCCTCGACGACGTCCACCGCGAGGTGGTCGTCGGCGGCCCGATGACCCGCAGCGCCGGGTATCTGATTCAGGCCACCGGCGCCGACATCGGCCTGACCGAGCTCAGCGTGCTGCTCAACGCCGCCTTCCTGGACCGGATCGCCCGCGGCGTCCCGCTGATGCCGGGCGCCCACCGGCTGCTGGCCGAGCTGGCCGCCCACGAGGTGCCCGCCGCGCTGGTCTCCGCCTCGCACCGCACCATCGTCGACCGGATGCTGCAGTCCCTCGGGCCGGAACACTTCCGGCTGACCCTGGCGGGCGACGACCTGCCCCGCACCAAGCCGCACCCGGACCCGTACGTCACGGCCGCCGCGCGGCTCGGGGTGGACCCGGCACGCTGCGTGGTCATCGAGGACACCCTGACCGGCGTGCGGGCGGGAGAGGCGGCCGGCTGCCCGGTCGTCGCGGTCCCCTCCGTGACCCCGATTCCGGCCGCCCCGGGCCGCAGCGTCGTCCGCTCGCTGGAAGAAGTCGATCTCGCATTTCTCCGGTCGCTCATCACGGAAAGCCGCGGCGCCGTGCACTGAGCGTGTCCCGCCAAATCCCCGGAAGAACTCAGGGGAGCGGTCCGCTCATTTTCCGTGACGAAAGGACCGGGGGCATCCTGACTGAATTGATACATCGCCGCAGAGCCGTGAATGCGTGACGTTTCTCACGCGCCATGGCATCGACAGCGGGCCCGGCAGGTGCTCCACGGGGCCCGTTCGGAGGTTTCTACGGGGGTAAGTGTCCGGATTGATGGAGCAACGCGCGGATCGTTCCACCGTCCGGATATCGATCATCCCGCCGACGTTATCCGGAAGCCTTATCCGTTCAACTCCTTTGTGTCCCGGCGCGGCTGGCCGTTCCTACTAATGTCGACGCGAGCAACACCTCTGCGCTGATAAGGAACCTGCCGACGATGAATCGCAAGACCCTGGTGCTGCCGGCGCTGGCCGGTCTCCTTGCCCCCGTGCTCGCGGCCTGTGGAAGCACGGACGGTGCGGGCGATGGCAGCGATCCCATCGTGGTGGGCGTCGCCGCCCAGATCGAGGCGACGAAGGCCGCGCCGGCCCCGCTCGACCCGGCGCAGGCCTACGACGTCGACGCGTGGAACGTGCTGCGCAGCACCCTGCAGACGCTGATGCGGCTGCCCCGGTCGGGCACCACGCCGGTGCCCGACGCGGCCGAGTCCTGCGGGTTCCGCGACACCCAGAACGAGCAGTACCGCTGCACCCTGCGCAGTGGCCTGAAGTTTTCGAACGGTCATGCCCTGACGGCCCAGGACGTCAAGTTCTCCATCGACCGCATGCGGACCATCAACAACAGCAACGGCCCGGTGGCGCTGCTCGACGACATCGACACCGTCGAGACGCCGGATGCCAAGACCGTGGTCTTCCACCTCTCCAAGCCGGACGCCACCTTCTCGGAGAAGCTCGCCACCCCGGCCGCGGCCATCGTCGACAGCCAGGTGTATCCCAAGAACCGCCTGTACAACGGCTTCGACGTGGTCGGCTCCGGTCCGTACACCCTCAAGATCGAGCGCAGCGGCAGCCACATCACCAAGGCCGTCTTCACCAAGAACCCCGATTACCAGGGCGGGATGAGCGTGAAGAACGACAAGGTGGAGATGCGGTTCTTCGCCGATTCGGCGGCCACGGAGAAGGCGCTGCGCAAGGGCGACGTCGACGTGATGAACCGCGGGCTGGCGTCCGACCAGATCCGCGGTCTGGAGAACGCCCGCGCCCAGCACATCGCCCTCCAGGAGATGCCGGGCCAGGAGATCCGCTACCTGGCCTTCAACACCAAGGCCCCGGTCGTCGCCAACAAGGCCGTGCGCCAGGCGATGGCACAGATCGTCAACCGCTCCGAGCTGGTGCGCGACGTCTACTCCTACACCAGCGACCCGCTCTACTCGATGGTGCCCACCGGCCTCACCGGCCACATCAACTCGTTCTTCACCAAGTACGGGAACCCCGGCGTCGCCGCCGCCCGGAAGACGCTGCAGCAGGCGAACATCAGCACCCCGGTGAAGTTCACCCTCGCCTACACCACGAACCACTACGGTCCCAGCTCCGGCAAGGAAGTCCGGGCGCTGCAGAAGCAGCTCAACGACACCAAGCTGTTCGACGTCAGCCTCAAGGGCGTCGACAGCTGGCAGCAGTACCGCACCAACGCCCTGGCCGGCAAGTACACCGTCTACCACATGGGTTGGTTCGCCGACATTCCGGACGCCGACAACTACATCGCGCCGTTCATCGGCAAGCGGAACTTCCTCGGCAGCCCCTACCGCAACTCCAAGATCGAGTCGCAGCTGATCCCGGCCAGCCGCCAGCAGACCGACCGCAACTCCGCGGGCGCCGACTTCAAGCAGGCCCAGGACATCATCGCCGACGACGTCCCGCTGCTCCCGCTGTGGCAGGGCAAGCAGTACGTCGCCGCCCGCGACGACATCACCGGCATCGGCTGGGCCCTCAACTCCGCCTCCGGCCTCCAGATCTGGGAGCTCGGCCGGGGCGTCGCCGACTGACCCCTGCCGCATCCGCCCGGATGCGGCACACCCGCCGCGGTGTTCCCGCCGCGGCCCGACAGGCACCACCCAGAACGTGAGGACCTTTAGTGAGGAAGCGTGACCCGCGGCTGGCCGCCCCGATCCGAGCGGGGCTGGCGACAGCCCTGCTCGCGCTCGCCGGGTGCGGCACCGACGACTCGGCGGCGGCCGGCCACGGCGAGCCGGTCGTCATGGGAATGACGGACAAGGTGGTGGCCACCGACCCGGCAGCCGGCTACGACCCGGGTTCCTGGCTGCTGTTCAACAACGTCTTCCAGTCCCTGCTGAGCTTCCCCAAGGGCGGCAACACCCCCGAGCCGGAGGCCGCTCAGCGCTGCGGCTTCACCGACGCGGACAGCAAGGTCTACCGCTGCACCCTGAAGGACGGCCTCCACTTCAGCAACGGTGACCCGCTGACCTCGAAGGACGTCAAGTTCTCCTTCGACCGCACCCAGCGGATCAAGGACAAGAACGGCCCGGCCGTGATGTTCGCGGCCCTCGACAAGGTCGAGACGCCGGACGCCAAGACCGTGGTCTTCCACCTCAAGACGCCCGACGCCACCTTCCCCATGAAGATCGCCTCGGGCGCCGGCTCCATCGTCGACCACACCGCCTACCCGGCCGACCGCCTGCGCACCGACGGCAAGGCCACCGGCTCCGGGGTCTACACCCTCAAGTCGTACGGCAAGGACCGGGCCGTCTTCGCCGTCAACGAGTCCTACAAGGGCCCCGCGAAGGTCAAGAACTCCGGGATGACTGTGAAGTTCTTCGACGAGCCGGGCAAGCTCAAGAAGGCCGTCGAGAGCGGCGACGTCGACCTCGCCTACCGCGGCCTGGCCATGAAGGACATCGCCCACCTGGACAACGCCTCCCTGAACCAGCAGCACGGCACCCAGGTCATAGAGGGCGGCAGCGCGGAGGCCATGTACATGGTCTTCAACATGAAGGACCCGGTCACCAAGCAGGCCGGCGTCCGCAAGGCGATCGCCTACCTCCTGGACCGCTCCACCCTCGTCCGGGACGTCTACCAGCGCACCGCCGAGCCGCTCTACTCGGTCGTCCCGGCCGGCATTACCGGCCACAGCACCTCGTTCTTCAACACCTACGGCGACCGCCCGCAGCCCGACAAGGCCAAGGCCGCACTGCGCGCCTCCGGCCTGTCCGGCAAGGTCCCGCTGACGCTGTGGGCCACCCCCGACCGGTTCGGCCCCGGCACCGTGCCGGCCTTCCAGGAGATCGCCCAACAGCTCAACGCCAGCGGCCTGTTCGACGCCAAGGTGCGCTCGGTACCCACCGACGAGTACGAAAAGGGCGTCGCCGACGGCCGGTTCGGCGTCTACGTCAAGGGCTGGATCCCCGACTACCCGGACCCCGACAACTTCACCCAGCCGTTCTTCGGCAAGGACAGCGTGCTGTCCAACCACTACAACTCGCCCGCCATCACCGGCCGGCTGCTGCCCAAGACGGCCGACGAGCAGAACCGGGCCGCCACCAAGACGGCGTTCCGCGAGCTGCAGGACATCGTCGCCCGTGACGTGCCGATCATCCCGATATGGCAGGGCAAGCAGTACGCGGTGGCCCGGAACGGCGTCACCGGCCTGGAATGGACCCTGGACGCCTCGACCGTCTTCCGGTTCTGGGAGATCAGCAAGGCGGCCGACGCCTGACGGAGACGCTGACGGACGCACAGCACGACAGCGGGGCCGGCCCCGGAGGATTTCCCTCCCGGACCGGCCCCGCCGCCGTACACGCCCTCACGAGCGCCGTAACAGCCCTCCGGGCCCGGCTACTGCGCTCCCGGGCGCACCAGGCCGCTCTCGTACGCGTACACCGCCGCCTGCACCCGGTCGCGCAGCCCCAGCTTCGTCAGCACATGGCCCACATGCGTCTTGACCGTCGTCTCGCTGACGAAGAGGTCCGCCGCGATCTCCGCGTTCGACAATCCGCGGGCCACCAGCTTGAGGACCTCCACCTCCCGATCGGTGAGGGTGTGCAGGGTGTCCGGCACCGGCTCCTCACCCGACGGCAGATGCCCGGCGTACTTGTCCAGCAGCCGCCGGGTGATGCTCGGCGCCAGCATCGCCTCGCCCGCCGCCACCACCCGGATCGCCTGCACCAGTTCGTTCGCCGGCGCGTCCTTCAGCAGGAACCCGCTGGCCCCCGCCCGCAGCGCCTCGACGACGTACTCGTCCAGGTCGAAGGTCGTCAGCACCAGCACCTTCGCCGGCCCGTCCTTCGCCGGACCGGTGATCTGCCGGGTCGCCTCGACCCCGTCCATCCGGGGCATCCGGATGTCCATCAGCACCACATCGGGCTGCAGCGCGCGCACCTGCTCCAGCGCCTGCAGACCGTCACCGGCCTCACCGACGACGGCCAGGTCCTGCTCCGCCTCCAGAATCATCCGGAATCCCGTACGCAGCAGGGGCTGGTCGTCGACCAGCAGGACGCGGATGGCCACGAGCTCTCCTTCGTTAGATCGGCCCCATTCTGCCCTGCGGCCCCCCGCCGCCGTCCGCCGGGCGCACGGGCAGCGACTGCGCTTCCTGCGGGCCGACCCCCGGACCCCCGGCCGAAGACCCGTCAGCCACCCGCACCGGCAGCGACTGTGCTGCCCCGGGGGCAACCCCCGGACCCCCGGCCGAGGGTCCGTCAGCCACCCGCAGCGGCAGCGGGTACACCGGGGGAGTGCCGCCGAATTCCGGACAGTGCGCCCGGTGGTCGCACCAGCCGCACAGCTTCGTCGGCCGCGGCCGCCAGTCGCCGGTCTCCGTCGCCAGCCGGATCGCCTCCCACAGGGCCAGCAACTTCCGTTCCACGGCCCGCAGATCGGCCTCACTCGGGTCGTACGTCCGCACATCGCCGCTGCCCAGATAGACCAGCTGCAGCCGCCGCGGCACCACACCCCGCAGCCGCCACACCACCAGCGCGTAGAACTTCATTTGGAACAGCGCGCCCTCGGCGAACTCCGGCCGCGGTGCCTTCCCCGTCTTGTAGTCGACGATCCGCACCTCGCCCGTCGGCGCGACGTCCACCCGGTCGATGAAGCCCCGCAGCCGCAGCCCCGACGCAAGCTCCGTCTCGACGTACAGCTCACGGTCGGCCGGCTCCAGCCGCTGCGGATCCTCCAGCGAGAACCACCGCTCCACCAGCGCCTCGGCCTCCGCCAGCCACGCCGCCAGCCGCTCACCCCCCGGATCGTCCGCGAACAGCTCCGCCAGCTCCGGCCGCTTGGCCAGCAGCCGCTCCCACTCGCCCGGCACCATGGCGCGGGCCCCCGCCGCCGTACGCGCCGCCGCCGGGGCGTCGAAGAGCCGCTCCAGCACCGCGTGGACGACCGTGCCCCGGGTCGCCGCCGGGCTCGGCTTCTCCGGCAGCCGGTCGATCACCCGGAAGCGATAGAGCAACGGGCACTGCATGAAATCGCTCGCCCGCGACGGCGACAGCGCCACCGGCGGCCGCGCCGGCTCCGCACCCCGCTCCCCGGCGGTCCCCACGCCGGACCCCTCCTGGGCGTCCTGCACACCCTGCGTGCCCGCGCCGTCCTGCTCCGTGCTCCATCCCATGGCACAAAACCCTACGGCCCGCCACTGACAGGCGCGGACGGCCCTGCGCCGGAGGCGCCCCGCAGCCGACCGGCGCACGCCACTCCGCATACCATCGACGCCGGACCCCTGCGCCCTGCATGATCGGGATATCAGGCCGAGCAGGGGCGAAAGCCGTATTCGATGAGGGGACACTGTGGACGAGAGCGGGAAGCCGCAGGACCCCGAGGAGTCCGTGCGGCCCCAGCCGCCCGAGCCGCCCAAGGACACCAAGGACACGGACACCAAGGACACCGAGGGCCCCAAGGCGCCCCCACCGGGCAGGAAGGGCAGCGGCGGCGGCATCCTGATGGGCCGTCCCTTCGGCGTGCCCGTCTACGTGGCCCCCAGCTGGTTCCTGGTCGCCGCCCTGATCACCTGGGTCTTCGGCGGGCAACTGGAGCGCGTGCTGCCCGAGCTCGGCGCCGCCCGCTACCTCGTCTCGCTCTTCTTCGCCGTCGCCTTCTACGCCTCGGTCCTCGTCCACGAGCTGGCCCACACCGTCGCCGCGCTCCGCTTCAAGCTCCCCGTCCGCCGCATCCAGCTCCAGTTCTTCGGCGGCGTCTCGGAGATCGAGAAGGAGAGCGAGAGCCCCGGCCGGGAATTCGTCCTCGCCTTCGTCGGCCCGCTGCTCTCCCTCGTCCTCGCCGCCGTCTTCTACGCCGGGATGCAGCTGGTCGAACCGGGCACGGTCCCCGGTGTCCTGCTCGCCGGCCTGATGATCTCCAACCTCATCGTCGCGATCTTCAACCTGCTGCCCGGCCTCCCGCTGGACGGCGGCCGGATGCTCCGCGCCGTCGTCTGGAAGATCACCGGCAAACCGATGACCGGCACCATCGCCGCCGCCTGGATCGGCCGCGCCCTCGCCGTCACCGTCCTCATCGGCCTGCCACTGCTCACCCACACCGGCGCCCTCGGCAACGCCCGCCCCGAGATCGGCGACGCCGACTCGCTCACCGACGCCCTGCTCGCCGCGATCCTCGCCGCCATCATCTGGACCGGCGCCGGCAACAGCCTGCGGATGGCCCGGCTCCGCGAACGCCTCCCCGAGCTCACCGCCCGCACCCTCACCCGGCGCGCGGTGCCCGTCGAGACCGCCACCCCGCTCTCCGAGGCCCTGCGCCGCGCCAACGACGCGGGAGCCCGCGCCCTGGTCGTCGTCGACCCTCAGGGGCGGCCCACCGCCCTCGTCCGCGAGGCCGCCATCGTCGGCGTCCCCGACCACCGCCGCCCCTGGGTACCGGTCGGCACCCTGGCCCAGGAACTCAAGGACGGCATGCGGGTCTCCGCCGAGCTCGCCGGCGAGGACCTGCTGGAATACCTCCGCGCCACCCCCGCCACCGAATACCTCGTCGTCGAGCGGACCGGCGAGATCTACGGCGTCCTCTCCACCGCCGACGTCGAACGCGCCTTCGTCTCGGCGATGGCGCGCCCCCACTAGGGCTCCCTCCGCCTCCGCGCCGCGGCCCGCGCCGCAGACCCTGCTCACTCGCCCGTGCTGGTTCGCCCGTGGTCAGTGGCGGCCCCACGGCCCGGTAGGCTGGTCACATGTCCGAACCGACCGGTGCCGCCCGCCGTCGCGGGCCCTTCAAGGTCGGGGACCAGGTCCAGCTCACCGACCCCAAGGGACGCCACTACACCTTCACGCTCGAAGAGGGCAAGAGCTTCCACACCCACAAGGGAGCCTTCCCCCACGACGAGCTGATCGGTGCTCCCGAGGGCAGCGTTGTCCGTACCACCGGGAACGTCGCCTACCTCGCGCTGCGCCCGCTGCTCCCCGACTACGTCCTGTCCATGCCCCGCGGCGCCGCCGTGGTCTACCCCAAGGACGCGGGGCAGATCCTGGCGATGGCCGACATCTTCCCCGGCGCGCGCGTCGTCGAGGCGGGCGTGGGCTCCGGCTCGCTCAGCAGCTTCCTGCTTCGCGCCATCGGCGACGACGGCATGCTGCACTCCTACGAGCGCCGCGCCGACTTCGCCGAGATCGCCACGCAGAACGTCGAGCGCTACTTCGGCGGCCCGCACCCGGCATGGACGCTCACCGTCGGTGACCTCCAGGACAACCTCTCCGACACCGACGTCGACCGCGTCATCCTGGACATGCTCGCCCCCTGGGAGTGCCTGGAGGCCGTCTCCAAGGCCCTGGTGCCCGGCGGCATCCTCTGCGCCTACGTCGCGACCACCACCCAGCTGGCCCGCACCGTCGAGGCGATCCGCGAGCACGGCACCTTCAACGAGCCGTCGGCCTGGGAAACCATGGTCCGCACCTGGCACGTCGAGGGCCTCGCGGTCCGTCCCGACCACCGCATGATCGGGCACACCGGCTTCCTGCTCACCGCCCGCCGCCTCGCCGACGGCGTCGAGCCCCCGCTCCGCCGCCGCCGCCCGGCCAAGGGCGCGTACGGCGAGGACTACACCGGCCCGGGCGGCCGCGAGAAGGCAGCCGGCAAGGACAAGGGCACGGCCACCACGGGCGACCTCACCGACGGCGCCTGACCGGCCCCGCCGGCCACCTCACACCCTCCACACACCGTCACCGGCCGCCCGCAACCGGCCACCGAACCCCTGGGCGCCGCCGCCGAGTTCCCCCCGGAACCCGCCGGCGGCGCCTTCGGCACATTTCCCCCCAGAACCCGCGGCGACGGACCACCCGTCCCCCAGCCACGAGCCACCGGCCCCCCTCGGCCCCGGGCCACCCGTCCCCCTCCCAGGCACGGTCCCCGCCCCCGGACACAAGCCCTCGGTGCCGCCTGCGGCCACCACTCCCGGGAACCCCCACCGTCCCCCCTCCGTTCACCGGCCAGGGGCTCACGCGACCCCGAAGGGATCCCCTAAGGGACCCCCGAGGCACCCCCCGACGACAACCCTTACGGAACCCGCACGGGAAACCCCGAAAACTCCCGTCCAGCTGGTTCCTTGCCGCCCTGTCCTGTGGAACGATGCTGGGCACTCCCACCGGCACAGCACTTCACAGGAGTTACCCCGCGTGCAGCCCATGGCAGGCCAGGACCTCTTGCACACCCAGCCGCGCCCCATGCACTGGCTCGCCACCGCCACCGCCCTCTCGGCGGTCGTCGCGGCCGCGTCCTTCGTCCAGCCCCCCGACGCCACCGCCACCACCTCCCGCAACACCGCGGCCGGCCGGCACTCCTCCGCCCCCGATCCCGGCAAGGTCACGTTTCCGGTCACCTGCGGCCCGAACCACCCCGAGGTGGTCAAGAAGGCGTCCGGCGACCTCGACGGCGACGGCACGACCGAGACGGTCGCCGTGGTCCGCTGCCACAGCGACACCGGCACCCCGCCCAGCGGCGTCTACGTCCTCGCCCCTCCCACCGACCCGAAGGCCGCCCCGCGCATCGTGGCGACCCTCGTCGCCCCCGCCCAGCAGCTCAGCGTCCAGTCCCTGGCGGTGGAGAACGGGGTGATCTCGGCGGGGCTGCTGGGCTACTCCGACCTGAACGTGCCGCGCTGCTGCCCCGACGTGCACAAGAGCGTCAAATGGCAATGGCGGGACGGGAAGTTCATCCAGAGCGAACTGCCCGCCGCGGCGAGCACCAAAGGTGTCTGAGTCGCTACAGCCGGTACGCGGAGGGAGCTTTCCGCTTCCTCCGGTTCACTCAGCGTCTGTTCACTCGGCGTCCGGGCCGTAGACCTCGACGCGGTCGCTGACCCGGCGCACGTGGATGCAGTCCCCGGGGCACTCCTTCGCCGAGTCCCGGACGTCGGCGAGCAGCTTCAGCGGGACGGGCGTTGTGGCGCCCTCCTCCTGGAGCAGCTCGTCATCGGCGCTCTTCACGTAGGCCAGGCCGTCGATGTCCAGCTCGAAGACCTCCGGCGCGTACTGCGCACAGATGCCGTCCCCGGTGCAGAGATCCTGGTCGATCCAGACTTCCAGCTCTGGGGCTTCGTCCTGCGCGGTCATCTCGCCTGCCGTTCCTGCGTACGTGAACCGTTTTTGTCTAAGTGGCGCCAGCCCTGACGGGTGTTGACCGACTCGACGATACAACCGCTCGCTTTCCGATGTTGATGGGTGGGTATTCCCTTGGCGGGAGGACGTGCGCAAGGGTGAAGATCGGACACACCCCGACAGTCTTTTCGATCTAGGGGTTTCAACCTGCACCGGCCCAGGTAGGGTCAGGAAGCGTCCAGCTCCTTGGAGGAGGTGAGGACCGTGGCAGCCCACGACGACGACATCAACCGCGGCATCCGGCCGGGGCGGGGGTCTGAAGATCCCGCCGGCCAGGTTGCCTATCTCGAGCAGGAGATCGCCGTCCTGCGACGCAAGCTCGCCGACTCTCCGCGTCACACGAGGATTCTCGAAGAGCGGATCGTCGAGCTGCAGACCAACCTGGCCGGCGTCTCGGCGCAGAACGAGCGTCTCGCCAATACGCTCCGCGAGGCCCGCGACCAGATCGTCGCCCTCAAGGAAGAGGTCGACCGGCTCGCACAGCCGCCGGCCGGCTTCGGTGTCTTCCTGCAGGCGAACGAGGACGGCACGGTCGACATTTTCACCGGAGGCAGAAAACTCCGGGTCAATGTCAGCCCGAGCGTGGAGACCGAGGACCTCAGGCGCGGCCAGGAGGTCATGCTCAACGAAGCGCTCAATGTGGTCGAGGCCATGGAGTTCGAGAGCGCCGGCGACATCGTCACCCTCAAGGAAATCCTTGAGGACGGCGTGCGCGCCCTGGTCATCGGGCACACCGACGAGGAGCGGGTGGTGAGGCTCGCCGAGCCGCTGCTGGACACCACCATCCGCCCCGGCGACGCCCTGCTGCTCGAACCGCGCTCCGGCTACGTCTACGAAGTCATCCCGAAGAGCGAGGTCGAGGAACTCGTCCTCGAAGAGGTCCCGGACATCGACTACACCAAGATCGGCGGTCTGGGCGGCCAGATCGAGCAGATCCGGGACGCGGTCGAGCTTCCGTACCTCTACCCCGACCTCTTCAAAGAGCACGAACTCCGCCCGCCCAAGGGCGTTTTGCTCTACGGCCCGCCCGGCTGCGGCAAGACGCTCATCGCCAAGGCGGTCGCCAACTCCCTTGCCAAGAAGGTCGCCGAGGTGACCGGGCAGCCCGCGGGGAAGAGCTTCTTCCTCAACATCAAGGGCCCCGAGCTGCTCAACAAGTACGTCGGTGAGACGGAGCGGCACATCCGGCTGGTCTTCCAGCGCGCCCGGGAAAAGGCGAGCGAGGGCACGCCCGTCATCGTCTTCTTCGACGAGATGGACTCGCTCTTCCGCACCCGCGGCTCCGGCGTCAGCTCGGACGTGGAGAACACCATCGTCCCCCAGCTGCTCTCGGAGATCGACGGCGTCGAGGGCCTGGAGAACGTGATCGTGATCGGTGCCTCCAACCGGGAGGACATGATCGACCCGGCGATTCTGCGGCCCGGCCGTCTCGACGTGAAAATCAAGATCGAGCGCCCGGACGCGGAGGCCGCCAAGGACATCTTCTCGAAGTACCTCACGGAAAACCTCCCGCTGCACTCCGACGACCTCGCCGAGCACGGCGACTCGCGCCGGGCGGCGGTCAGCGGGATGATCCAGTCGGTCGTCGAGCAGATGTACGCGGAATCCGAGGAGAACCGCTTCCTGGAGGTCACCTACGCCAATGGTGACAAGGAAGTCCTCTACTTCAAGGACTTCAACTCCGGCGCGATGATCGAAAACATCGTAGGACGAGCGAAGAAGATGGCCATCAAGGCCTTCCTCGAACACAATCAGAAGGGTCTGCGGGTCTCCCACCTCCTCCAGGCTTGCGTGGACGAGTTCAAGGAGAATGAGGACCTGCCCAACACCACGAACCCGGACGACTGGGCCCGGATCTCCGGAAAGAAGGGCGAGCGGATCGTATACATCCGCACTCTGGTCACCGGAAAACAAGGCGCCGACACCGGTCGCTCCATCGACACGGTGGCGAATACCGGCCAATACCTGTAACACCGCTCTCCGGCTGCGGATGTCCTGCACGGGGCGTCCGCAGCCGGACGCATTTCCGGGGACGCCGCAGCCGCCCCATTTCAGAGCGATGGACCAGGGAAAACCGGACTGGAGCAATGACTGTAATGATCTCCCCAGCGCCGCAAAGGCGTTCTAGGCTCTTCGGTACCGCTACGTCACGCTGTGCGGGCGTGGGGCACGCACGCGGAACGGAAGCGCAGCGGTACTTGAGCGCCGACCCCATCCGGGGGCGCCGCCGGGCAAGGAGGGCCGCATGACCGTACGGCGAGTAATGGGAATCGAGACGGAGTACGGGATCTCCGTCCCCGGCCACCCGAACGCCAATGCCATGCTCACCTCATCCCAGGTCGTCAACGCCTACGCGGCCGCGATGCACCGGGCACGCCGTGCCCGCTGGGATTTCGAGGAGGAGAACCCGCTGCGGGACGCCCGCGGCTTCGACCTCGCACGCGAGAACGCCGACGCCAGCCAGCTCACGGACGAGGACATCGGCCTGGCCAATGTGATCCTCACGAACGGTGCCAGGCTCTACGTCGACCACGCACACCCCGAATACAGCGCCCCCGAGGTCACCAACCCCCGCGACGCCGTCCTGTGGGACAAGGCCGGCGAACGGATCATGGCCGAGGCCGCCGAGCGGGCCGCCCAGGTACCCGGCGCCCAGCCGATCCACCTCTACAAGAACAACACCGACAACAAGGGCGCCTCCTACGGCACGCACGAGAACTACCTGATGAAACGGGAGACCCCGTTCTCGGACATCGTGCGCCACCTGACCCCGTTCTTCGTCTCCCGCCAGGTCGTCACCGGCGCCGGACGGGTCGGTATCGGCCAGGACGGCCACGAGCACGGCTTCCAGCTCAGCCAGCGCGCCGACTACTTCGAGGTGGAGGTCGGCCTCGAGACGACCCTCAAGCGGCCCATCATCAACACCCGCGACGAGCCGCACGCCGACGCCGAGAAATACCGCCGGCTGCACGTGATCATCGGCGACGCGAACCTCTCCGAGATCTCGACGTACCTCAAGCTGGGCACCACCTCCCTGGTCCTGTCCATGATCGAGGACGGCTTCATCGCCGTCGACCTGGCCGTCGACCAGCCCGTCCGCACCCTCCACCAGGTCTCGCACGACCCCACACTGCAGCGCCTGATCACCCTCCGCAGCGGCCGTACGCTCACCGCCGTCCAGCTCCAGATGGAGTACTTCGAGCTGGCCCGCAAATACGTGGAGGACCGTTACGGAGCGGATGCGGACGAGCAGACCAAGGACGTCCTGACCAGGTGGGAGGACGTGCTGGGCCGGCTGGAGAACGACCCGATGAGCCTCTCGGGAGAGCTGGACTGGGTGGCCAAGCGGGAGCTCATGGAGGGCTACCGCCGCCGCGACGGCCTGGACTGGGACGCCGCCCGGCTGCACCTCATCGACCTGCAGTACGCCGACGTGCGGCCCGAGAAGGGCCTGTACAACCGTCTGGCGGCCCGCGGCAAGATGAAGCGACTCCTGGACGAGGCCGAGGTCCAGCGGGCCCAGCAGAAGCCCCCGGAGGACACCAGGGCCTATTTCCGGGGCCGCTGCCTGGACCAGTACGCCGACGACGTGGCGGCCGCCTCGTGGGATTCGGTCATCTTCGACCTTCCCGGCCGCGACTCCCTGCAGCGGGTCCCCACCCTGGAGCCGCTGCGCGGTACCCGCAAGCACGTCAAGGAGCTGCTCGACCGCTGCCGGACGGCGGAGGAGCTGGTGAGGACGCTGTCCGGCCGCTGAGGAACGGCAGGTCCACGACAGAATCCGCGGCGATCGCCCGCCGATTCGCGGCTGAAATCGTCGCGGTACGGGAATCATCGAGGTGACCCCCGGGCGTTGCAGCAACAGCAGGGCCGATGTCGGACCCTGCTTGTAGGGTCGGATCTTGAAGGTCACATCGAGCGGGGCAAACCGAGCGGGGTGAGGGATATGGCGACCAAGGACAGCGGCGGCGGACAGGCGAAGGCCACCCGTTCCACCGAGGAGGTCGAGGAGCAGGCGCAGGACGCGCAGGTTTCCGAGGACCTCAAGGAACGGCAGGAGAAGCTCAGCGACGACGTGGACTCCGTCCTGGACGAGATCGACGACGTCCTCGAAGAAAATGCTGAGGACTTCGTGCGGTCCTTCGTGCAAAAGGGCGGAGAGTAGACCACCTTAGCCTTCGCATCGAAGGTGGCGGGGTGGGCGAGCGACGAATGAACAGCGTGTGAAGCGCTGCGCGCGGTGCGGCCGGGCCGGACCGCGCGCACGCTTCGCCCCGGTCCCGGCCCGCGCAGGACGATCAGCATGTGGATCACGCCCACGGGCCGGGTAAGGTCCGGGGCGTACCGTGCATCAACTGCAACTCGGCACTCGGCAAGTTGAGGGATGACCCGGGCGCACTCCGCAGGGCCATCGCATATCCGGAAGGAAACGTGTGGAAGCCAATACTCGAAGCACCGGGCGTCTACCAGCTGCCTTCCTGACGCCTGGATCCTCGTCGTTCATGGACTTTCTCGGTGCGCACGCACCCGATCTGCTGCCGGGCAACCGCCCGTTGCCGCCGGTGCAGGGAGCCATCGAGGCGCCGCACGGCACGACGATCGTGGGCGCGACGTTCCCCGGGGGAGTGGTGCTGGCCGGCGACCGCCGGGCGACGATGGGCAATGTCATTGCGCAGCGTGATATCGAGAAGGTTTTCCCGGCCGACGAATACAGCGCGGTCGGAATCGCCGGCACCGCCGGTCTCGCCGTCGAAATGGTCAAGCTGTTCCAGCTGGAGCTGGAGCACTTCGAAAAGGTCGAAGGCGCCCAACTCTCCCTGGAGGGCAAGGCGAACCGCCTGTCGACGATGATCCGCAGCAATCTCGGAATGGCGATGCAGGGGCTGGCCGTGGTGCCGCTCTTCGCCGGTTACGACCTCGACCGCGAGAAGGGCCGGATCTTCTCGTACGACGTCACCGGCGGTCGCTCCGAGGAGCAGGGCTTCGCCGCGACCGGCTCCGGCTCGGTCTTCGCGCGCAGCGCGCTGAAGAAGCTCTACCAGGAGGACTTCACGGAGAGTCAGGCGGCCACCGCGGTCGTCCAGGCCCTGTACGACGCGGCGGACGACGATTCGGCGACCGGTGGGCCCGACATGGCGCGGCGGATCTACCCGATCGTCACGGTGATCACCGGCGAGGGCTTCCGGAGGCAGTCCGACGAGGAGGTCGCGGACATCGCCCGCGCCATTCACGAGCGCCGCCTCGAGCAGCCCGACGGCCCGCGGGCCGCGCTGCTCTGACGGGACGGACGTTCCGCAATGCCGCCACTGAGAGAGTTTTTGACAGGAAGGGACGGATAGCCGGTGTCGACGCCGTTCTATGTCTCACCCCAGCAGGCCATGGCCGACCGCGCCGAATACGCCCGCAAGGGCATTGCGCGCGGCCGCAGCGTCGTGGTGCTGCAATACACCGACGGCGTGGTTTTCGTCGCCGAGAATCCCTCCCGCGCCCTGCACAAGGTCAGCGAGATCTATGACCGGATCGCCTTTGCGGCGGTCGGGAAATACAACGAGTTCGAGAATCTGCGGATCGGCGGTGTGCGCTATGCCGATCTGCGGGGTTACACCTACGACCGCGAGGACGTGACCGCGCGCGGTCTGGCCAATGTCTACGCCCAGACGCTCGGCACGATTTTCTCCAGCGCCGCCGAGAAGCCGTACGAGGTGGAGCTGATCGTCGCCGAGGTGGGCAGTGCCCCCGAGGAGGACCAGATCTACCGGCTGCCGCACGACGGCTCGATCGTCGACGAGCACGGCTCGGTGGCGGTCGGCGGCAGCGCGGACCAGATCAGCAGCTATCTGGACCAGCGGCACCGCGACGGCATGACGCTGTCCGAGGCGCTGAAGCTGGCCGTGGAGTCCCTGTCGCGGGACAACAACGGCGGCGAGCGCCGGCTGACCGCGGAGCAGCTCGAAGTGGCGACGCTGGACCGTACGCGGCCGCAGCAGCGCAAGTTCAAGCGGATCCTGGGCCGCCAGTTGTCCCGTCTCCTGGAGGAGAGCGGCCCGGCGGGCGCCGAGGAGCCGGCGGCGGACGCGGACGCCGGCGCCGGGGAGTCCGGGGCCACCGCGGAGGGCGCCGGTGGCAAGGGCGCCAAGGGCGGCGGCGCCAAGGAGAAGGACGCCAAGGAGAAGGACGTCAAGGACGTCAAGGGCAAGGACGGTCCGGACGGCGAACCGCTGCTGTAAGGACGGTTTCCGGGCCGGTGCCCGGTGTGCGCGCCCCGGTGGGTCACTGCCCGCCGGGGCGCGCCCCGTTGTCGGGCCCGGCCGGCGGCGGGGCGGTGGAGCCGCGGGTGACCAGTTCGACCGGCAGGGTGGGTTCCTGGGTGGGGCGGCCGTCGAGCACGGCCAGCAGGGCGCGCATCCCGGCCTCGCCGAACTCCTCCGCGGGCAGCCGTACGGTGGTCAGCTCGGGTTCCACCGCGAGGGCGAGGGCGAGGTCGTCGAAGCCGGTCACCGAGACGTCCTCCGGGACGCGCAGGCCGAGGCGGCGTACGGCCTTGCAGGCACCGGCGGCGATGATGTCGTCGTCGCAGAGCAGGGCGGTGGGGCGGGGGCCGGGGCCGGTCAGCGCGGCGTGTGCGGCCTGCAGACCGGCGTCGACGCCGAGGGCGGCGGGCTGCCGGCGCAGCAGCGTACCGGGGACGGCGTCGAGGGCCTCGGTGACGGCCCGGGCGCGTACCTCGAAGGTCCAGGAGCGGACGTCGGCGGCGAGGTGGGTGATGCGGCGGTGCCCGAGCGCGGTCAGATGGCCGGTCAACTGCCGTGCGCCGGAGGCGATGTCGAGGTTGACGGTGGCGGTCGCGCGGGCGTCGTCGGGGTCGCTGTCGAGCATGACGAGGGGAAGGTCGGCGGCGCGCAGCGCGGTGAGGGCCTCGGCGGCCATCGAGGAGGCGATCACTCCGTCGAGGGTGGCGGCCGCGGAGTCGAAGGGGTCCGGAACCGAAGGGGCCCGAAGGGGCCTTCCGCCGGGGGTGGTGGCGGGTGACGGGTGGGACGGGCCGATGCCCTCGGGGGAGGGGTAGAGGACGACGCCGAAGCCGTGGTCGGCGGCGATCCGGGCGGCTCCGGTGTAGACCCGGGCGAAGAATTCCGTGGTGAGGGCGGGGACGACGAGGAGCACGGTGCGGGTGCGGCCCATGCGGAGGCTGCGGGCGGCGAGGTTGGGGCGGTAGCCGAGCTCGCGGGCGGCCGCGCGGACCGCCTCGGCCTTCCCGGGGGAGACCCGGCCGCGCCATTTGTCACCGAGGACGAGCGAGACGGCGGCCTGGGAGACACCGGCGGCCCGGGCCACATCGCGGCTGGTGGCGCGGGCGGTGGCCGGGGGGTGGCCGGGGGGCGTGGCCTTCTGGCTGGTCACGGGGTGTCTCGCTCCTCGCTCGGGCCGCTGCGGGGTGGACCGCGGGTCGCCGCCATGGTACGTATGACGGAGGACGTTATACGTAACACTGCCGTCCGGGGCGGACCGGACAGGAATGGGGCGGGGATGGCCGCGGGGTATGCGGAGCTGCTGAGAACCCGGCATGCGGCCCGGCTGCTGGCCGGGACGCTGGTCGGCCGGCTTCCGAACGCCACCGCCCCGCTGGCGGTGGTGCTGTTCGCGCGGGCCGAGGGCGGCAGCTACGCCCTGGCCGGCGCGCTCTCGGCGGTCTACGGCGTGTGCAACGCGATCGGCCAGCCGCTGCTCGGCCGGACCGTGGACCTCTACGGGCAGCCGCGCGTGATGCTGCCCGCGTCGGTGCTCTCCGCCCTTGGCATGGCCCTGCTGGCGGCCGTAGGCCTGGACGTGCTGTGGCTCGCCTACGCGGCCATGGTGGTCGCCGGTTTCTTCACGCCCCCTCTGGAGGGCGGGCTGCGGGCGCTGTGGCCGGGCGTGCTCAAGCGCCCGGACCGGGTGCACGCCGCCTACGCGCTGGACGCGGTGGCGCAGGAAGTCATGTTCGCGGTGGGTCCGTTGCTGGTGACGCTGTGCGTGGCGGCGTGGTCGGCGGGGGCCGCACTGCTGGTCATCAACGCGGTGGGGGTGCTCGGCGCGCTCTCGGTCGTCGTCTCGCCGCCGTCCCGGCGGTGGCGCAGCGCGCCCCGCGAGGCGCACTGGCTGGGCGCCCTGCGGTCGGCCGGGATGCTGGTGCTGATCGGGGCGTTCTTCTTCGTGGGCCTGGCGCTGGGATCGATCGCGGTCGCGGCGGTGGCGTACGCGGACGAGCACGGCGGCGGGGCGGTCTCCAGCTGGCTGCTCTCCGCACTGGGTGCCGGGGCGCTGGCCGGCGGGCTGGTCTACGGCGCCCGGGACTGGCCGGGGCACCCGGAGAACCGGCTGCGGCTGCTGATCGGGCTGCTGGCGCTGGGCTATCTGCCGCTGGTGCTGGTCCCCGGCGTGGCCGGGATGACCGCGCTGACCGGCGTCGCCGGGGTGTTCCTGGCGCCGGCGCTGGCGTGTGCGTTCGTGGTGGTGGACCGGCATGCGCCCAAGGGCACGGTCACGGAGGCATTTTCGTGGCTGGTGACGACCTTCGGGGTGGGGTCGGCGGTGGGCATGTCGGTGGCGGGACCGGCCGTGGAGGGCGGTGGAGCACGGGCCGGCTTCGCGGTGGCGGGGGCGGGCGGACTCGCCGCGCTGCTGGTCCTTTTGTCGACGAAGCGATTTCTCGGGGAGCCCGGGCGGCGTACGGCGGGTGCGGCCCCGGCGGAAAATGATCGAAACGGGGCCGTCGAACCCGGTTTCAGAGCAGGCCGTCAGGCGTAATGTTCAGTCATGGACCGCCGCATTTTCGGGCTGGAGAACGAGTACGGCGTCACGTGCACGTTCAGGGGACAGCGCCGACTGTCGCCTGACGAAGTGGCGCGGTACCTCTTCCGCCGTGTCGTGTCATGGGGCCGCAGCAGCAATGTCTTCCTGCGGAACGGCGCCCGCCTGTACTTGGACGTGGGCTCGCACCCGGAATACGCAACTCCCGAGTGCGACAACGTGACCGAGCTGGTCACGCACGACAAGGCCGGTGAGCGCATTCTCGAGGGCCTGCTCGTCGACGCCGAGCGCCGCCTGCATGAGGAGGGAATCGCGGGCGACGTCTATCTGTTCAAGAACAACACCGATTCGGCGGGAAACTCCTACGGCTGCCACGAGAATTACCTCGTCGCCCGCCACGGCGAGTTCTCCCGGCTCGCGGACATCCTCATTCCGTTCCTGGTCACCCGCCAGCTGCTCTGCGGCGCGGGCAAGGTCCTGCAGACGCCGCGGGGCGCCGTCTACTGCGTCAGCCAGCGCGCGGAGCACATCTGGGAGGGCGTCTCCTCGGCGACCACCCGCTCCCGCCCGATCATCAACACCCGTGACGAACCGCATGCGGACGCCGAGCGCTATCGCCGGCTGCACGTCATCGTCGGCGACTCGAACATGTCCGAGACGACGATGATGCTCAAGGTGGGCGCCACGGATCTCGTCCTGCGGATGATCGAGGCCGGCACGGTCATGCGCGATCTGACGCTGGAGAATCCGATCCGCGCGATCCGCGAGGTCAGCCACGACACCACCGGCCAGCGCAAGGTGCGGCTGGCCAGTGGGCGGGAGGCCTCGGCGCTCGAGGTCCAGCAGGAGTACTACGAAAAGGCGGTGGATTTCTGCGACCGCCGCGGAATCCGCACGGGTCTCGTGGAGCGCGTACTGGAACTGTGGGGCCGCACCCTGGAGGCGATCCGGGACCAGGAACTGGACCGCATCTCTACCGAGATCGACTGGGTGATGAAACATCAGCTGATCGAGCGGTACCGCACGAAGAACAACATCACGATGTCGCACCCACGAGTGGCGCAGATAGACCTCGCGTATCACGACATTCACCGCCGCCGGGGGCTTTACTACCTCCTGGAGCGGAAGGGTCAAGCGGCGCGCATCTGCAATGACTTGAAGATCTTCGAGGGTAAGTCGGTGCCCCCGCAGACGACTCGGGCCCGGCTGCGCGGTGACTTCATCCGCCGGGCGCAGGAACAGCGCCGGGATTTCACCGTCGACTGGGTGCACCTCAAGCTCAATGACCAGGCGCAGCGTACGGTCCTGTGCAAGGACCCGTTCCGTTCGGTGGACGACCGGGTGGAGAAGCTGATCGCCGGGATGTGACCCGCGGGGAATGCGGAGATGTGCCGGGAGCCGAGCGCTCCCGGCACATTGCTGTGTTGTGCCGGGAAAGGTCCACGGGCACAGGTCGTAGAGTGGCGGGCATTGCCCACCACCCCACGAGCCCGAGTTGGACTGATGCTGAATCTCTCCGGGGCACGGCCCCCGCACCACCGCTCGTTCCCGAAGCACGCCCGTCGCGCCGCCGTCGCCGCGCTGACCGTGCCCCTCCTGCTGATCACCGCCGCCTGCGGGTCCGACGACGGCAAGGGCTCGTCGGGCGAAGCCGTCGTGAAGGTCACGGGAAAGCCGGGGGCGCAGCCCAAGATCACGGTGCCGAAGGGCGCCAAGCCGTCCGACACGCTCGTCACCAAGACGCTCGTCCAGGGGAAGGGCGCGACCGTCAAGAAGGGTGACCTGGTCCGCCTGGACTTCGCGGCGCAGACCATGAAGGGCCAGAACCTCGGCAGCAGCTGGACGCCGCAGCCCGGCGCCGAGAAGGGCGCGCCGCGCACCCAGGTCGTCAGCGAGGTCACCGACCAGATGACGCAGCAGATGCTGCCGCCGAAGGTGATGTCGGCGGTCGCCGGGCAGAAGGTCGGCAGCCGGTTCGAGGTCGAGGGCACCGCCAAGGCGCTGATCGGCGCGGGTCTGAACCCGCAGTCCGGGATCAAGCCGGGGGACGGCCTGGTGTGGGTCGTCGATGTGGTCGGCGCGAAGAAGGTCGACAAGAAGGCGAAGGCCGAGGGCAAGCAGGCCGACGCCGAGAGCGGGATGCCGGAGGTGACCGCGGCGGACGAGAAGGCCGCGAAGATCACCATCCCCAAGGGGGAGAAGGCGCCCAAGGGCCTGGAGCAGCAGGTGCTGATCAAGGGCAAGGGGGCCGAGGTGAAGGCCGGCGACGGGCTGATCGCGCAGTACACCGGTGTGAAGTGGGAGGACGGCAAGAAGTTCGACTCCTCCTGGGACCACGGGGGTGCGACCGCGTTCCAGATCGGTACCGGGCAGGTCGTCCAGGGCTGGGACAAGGCGCTGGTCGGCAAGCACGTCGGTGACCGGGTGGAGATCGTCATTCCGCCGAAGCTGGGGTACGGCGCGAGCCCGCAGCACGAGCTGGCCAAGAACACCCTGGTCTTCTCGGTCGACATCGTCGGCACCGTCTGACCAGCGACGACGTCAAGATCTGGGAGACTGGCCCGGTAATCGTAAAGATTCGCAAGTAGGAGCACATCAGTGAGCATCGACAAGCCCGAGATCGACTTTCCTGAGGGCCCGGCTCCCACCGAGCTCGAAATCGTGGACCTGACGGAGGGCGACGGGCCGGTCGCCAAGGCCGGGGACATGGTCTCCGTCCACTACGTCGGCGTGTCCTTCAGCACCGGCGAGGAGTTCGACGCCAGCTGGAACCGCGGCAAGCCGCTGCAGTTCCAGCTCGGCGCCGGCCAGGTCATCGCCGGCTGGGACCAGGGCGTCCAGGGCATGAAGGTCGGCGGCCGCCGCCGGCTGACCATCCCGCCGCACCTGGCGTACGGCGCGCACGGCGCCGGGGGCGGCCGGATCGCCCCCAACGAGACCCTGATCTTCGTCTGCGACCTGGTCTCCGTCTGACGCTGCCGCCGCTCCCGACCGGGAGGGCCGCCGACGCACCCGAGGGCCCGTGCCACCCCGTGGCACGGGCCCTCGGCCGTGGGCCCTCGGCTTTTACCTTGAGCACGCCGAGCGGTACGGTCAACGATCGGGAGTACAACGAGAAAGGGCGTCGATGGCCATTGCCAAGGCCGAGCGGCTGATGAATCTGGCGCTGTGCCTGCTGGGGACGCGACGCCCGCTGACCAAGCGCGAGCTCCGCTCGTCCATCGAGGCCTACCGCGAAGCCTTCGGGGCCGGCAACGGCGCTCCGGGCGGCGACGAAGCCTTCAACCGCATGTTCGAGCGGGACAAGGACGACCTGCGCGAGCTGGGCCTGGTCATCGAGACCGTCGAGGGCATCGACGGCGAGGTCGGCTACCTCGCCCGCCGCGACAGCAACCGGCTGCCCCCGATCACCCTGGACGCCGAGGAAGCCGCCGCCCTCGGGCTGGCCGCCAAGGTCTGGCAGCAGGCCCGGCTGGCCGGCGCGGCCAGCGGCGCGCTGCAGAAACTGCGGGCGGCCGGAATGCCGCTGGCCCGGGACGGCGAGGACTACGACGCCGGGCAGCCGCACAGCGCGCTCGAACCCCGCATCCCCACCCACGAGGCCGCCTTCGAACCGCTGATGCTGGCCTGCCGCGACCGCCGCCCGGTCGTCTTCGACTACCGCAAGTCCAACGCCGCCCGCCCCGAGCAGCGCCAGGTCGAGCCGTGGATCCTGGAGTGCTGGCGCGGCCACTGGTACGTCGCCGGCTGGGACCGCGAGCGCCAGGCCGAACGGGTCTTCCGGCTCTCCCGGATCACCGGCAAGGTCCGTTCCCGGCAAGGGAAGTTCACCGCGCCGGTGCCCGACCACGTCACCGTCCGCGAGACCGTCGAGAGCTGGGCGGGGGAGACCGCCACCGGCACCGCGCGGATCAAGCTCCGCGCCGAGCACGGCTATCCGCTGCGCTCCCGCGCGCTGACCGTCCGGGAGCTGGGCGACGGCTGGGACGAGCTGGAGATCCCCAACGGCCACGGACTCGACGCCTGGCTGGTGGAGTTCGGGCCCGACGTGGTCGTACTGGAACCCGCGGAACTGCGCGCCGACGTCATCGACCGGCTGCGCGCCGTGGCCAAGGGCTGAGAGGGACGGGAGCTTCACTCATGGCCACGAACGCGATCGACCAGACCCGCCGGATGCTGTCGCTGGTGACGTATCTGCGCGAGCGCCCCGGCGCCCGCGTCGGCGACGTCGCGCGCGCCTTCGGCATCACCGAGGACGAGCTGATCGCCGACCTCGACGTACTGCCCATGTGCGGCACGAGCTTCCGCGGCGGCGACCTGCTGGACATCGACACCGACGGCGACCGCATCTGGTGGCACAACCCCGACGACGTCGCCGAGCCGCTGCGGCTGGCCGCCGACGAGGCCACCGCCCTGCTGGTCGCGGCCCGCGCGGTCGCCACGCTCCCGGGGCTGCGGGAGGGCGACCGGCAGGCGCTGCTGCGGGCCACCGCCAAGCTGGAGGCGGCGGCCGGCGAGGCGGCCGGCGCCAGCTCCCGGCTCTCGGTGACCTTCGAGTCCGAGGGCGGGGTGTTCGCCGACGTCGACCGGGCGATCGCCGAACGGCGCCGGCTGTGGCTGCGCTACTACTCCCCGGCCCGCGACGAGCTGACCGAGCGCGAGGTGGACCCGATCCGGCTGTTCGCCGTCGGCCACACCTACATGGAGGCCTGGTGCCGGCTCTCGGAGGCCCGCCGCACCTTCCGGCTCGACCGGGTCGCCGAGATCAAGCTGCTGGACGCGCCCGCCGACCCGCCGCCGGTCGAGCTGCGCGACCTGTCCGAGGGCCTGGTGCAGCCGGCCGCCGAGGACCCCGAGGTGTCCATCGAGGTCGGGCCGGGCGGCCGCTGGGTCGCCGAGTACTACCCGCACGACAGCGCCGAGGAGCTGCCCGACGGCGGGCTGCGGATCACCCTGCGCACCCCCGACCCGGCCTCGCTGCGGCGGCTGGCGCTGCGGCTGGGCCGGGACGGCCGGATCGTGGCGCCGCAGGCGCTGGCGGACAGTGCCCGGCGCGCCGCCGAGCAGGCGCTCGCGGCGTACGGCGAGTGAGCCGGGCGGCCCGGCCACCGCGTGGGGACGCCGCAGGGAGAGGGCCGTGTCCAGAAGGAGGCAGCGAGGGATGACGACCACCATGGCGACCGGGACGGCGACCGCCCCGGCGGACGCGACCGCTCCGGTGCTCTTCAAGGCGGCCTGCCCGGATTGCCGGGGCCGCTTCGAGCTGGCCTCGGACGCCTTCCGGCTGGCCATCGGCGGCAGCCGCCGCACCACCTTCTACTCCTTCACCTGCCCGGACTGCCGACGCGCGGTGCGCCGGCCGGCCGGTGAGCGGATCGTCGAGCTGCTGACCGGCGGCGGGGTACGCACGCTGCGGCTGCACTCGGGCTGACCGATAGGCTCGCCCCATGCTCTGGCCCATGATCGCCATCGCCCTCGGCTTCCTCGGGATCGCCGTACTGGGCGTGCTCGCCGTCCGTGTCTTCATCGAGGTGCGCCGGCTGGCCCGGCAGGTCGGCACGGCGTCGGAGCGGATCCAGCGGGCCGCCCAGGACCTGGAACGGGCGGCGGTGCCGCTGGCCTCCCGGATGCACGAGGCCGGCCGGGACCGGGCCGGGGACTGACGCCGGTGCCGGGCCCGGCGCCCGGACGTCGCCGGAGAGGTCGGCGCCCTCCTGTGCGGCAGGGCGGAGAGGTAGGCTTCCCCCGCGGTTCGAAGAGCGCGGCGGTCGTGGCAATCCGGAGGTTGCACGGGGATTGCCGGACGTTCACCACCGAACGTTACGATCGATCGAGCACCAGGACGCCAGCCCGACCCCATCGGCAGGCACCACAGCAGACGCCGCCCCGGCGAGAAGGTAGTCGCACATGTTGAGCAACCTGAGGGCCCCCGAGATCATCCTGATCCTCGTCGTTATCGTGCTGCTGTTCGGCGCGAAGAAGCTCCCGGACATGGCGCGTTCGCTCGGCAAGTCCGCCCGGATCCTCAAGAGCGAGGCCAAGGCGATGAAGAAGGACGGCGAGGCGGACGGCGCCTCGACCGGCACCTCGTCCGAGGCGTCCGCCGACGCCGGCCAGCAGGCTCCCCGCACGATCCAGGCGGCGCCCGGCGACGTGAGCAGCTCGCGTCCGGTCGCCGAGCCGAGCCAGACGACCAAGCAGGGCTGACCGAACCGATCCCGTCGCCCCGCCCGGTCCGGGACGGCTGATGCACGAGACGAGGAAGTGGGTTGCTCAAGTCTGCCCGCAAGCAGGAGAAGGACCCCGAGGGGCGGATGCCCCTCGCGGCGCACCTGCGTGAGCTGCGCAACAGACTGCTGAAGTCGGTGCTGGCGATCGGTGTCGTCACCATCGTCGCGATGTGGCAGTACGACGCCATCGCCCACTTCATCACGGGGCCGGTCATCGACGCGGTCGGCTGTGGCCGCGGCAGCGTGACCGCCCCGCGTACGCATCCGTGCGCCGAGGTCACCGCCAACGGTCTGCTGGCGCCGTTCACCATCCTGCTCAAGCTGTCCCTCACGGTGGGCGTCGTCGGTGCCAGCCCGATCTGGCTCTACCAGCTCTGGGCCTTCCTCGCACCGGGCCTGCACAAGCACGAGAAGAA
The DNA here is from genome assembly GCF_000720175.1 of Streptomyces sp. NRRL S-337. Lineage (GTDB taxonomy): Bacteria > Actinomycetota > Actinomycetes > Streptomycetales > Streptomycetaceae > Streptomyces > Streptomyces siderophoricus. The sequence continues at coordinate 31,021 of NZ_JOIX01000016.1, read as the reverse complement.
GTACGCGCTGAGCTTCGTCGGGGCCGGCGTGCCGCTCTTCCTGGCCGGTGCCTACCTCGCCTACGCGGTGCTGCCGACCACGGCGGGTGCCCTGGTCGGTCTGACCCCGGACGACTGGGCCAACCTCTTCCCGGCCGACGAGTTCTTCGACATCGTCACGCGCATGATCGTGGTCTTCGGCCTCGCCTTCGAGCTGCCGCTGCTGCTGGTGCTGCTCAACTTCGGCGGGGTGGTCACCGGGCGCCGGATCATGAGCTGGTGGCGATTCATGGTCCTCGGCATCACGATCTTCGCGGCCCTCGCCACCCCGACCGGTGACCCGCTGACCATGAGCCTGCTGGCCGCCCCGATCGTGGTGCTGTACTTCGGCGCTGCCGGCATCTGCCTCTTCAACGACCGCCGCCGCCGGCTGGGCAACCCGGACGCGGGGCTGAGCGACGACGAGGCCTCGGCGCTCGATCTGACGCCGTCCGAGGTCGGCGCGATCGAGCCGGTCTCCTCGGGGCGGATGCTGCCGGAGCAGGCGAGCGGCGAAGCGGACGACGGCGCCGGGCCACGGGGGGGCTACGACGACGTGACGTGAGGTGACTACCCCTCACATGCGGTGACGGCCCCGGGCTCGCGCGAGCCCGGGGCCGTTTCGCGTGCCGGGACGTGCCCCGCCCCCGCTCGGTAAAGGCCGCACATAAAGATCGGGTCGTTGTCAGAGGTGGCCGGTAGGCTCGTAAGCACGATGACCGAGGACATGTCCCCTGCTGAGCGCTATGCCGCCGCCAAGCTCCGGGCGGCCGACCAGGCCACCGCACTCGCCGGTTTCCGGGAGCTGTACGACTTCGAGCTGGACCCGTTCCAGGTCGACGCCTGCCAGGCCCTGGAGGCCGGTCAGGGCGTGCTGGTCGCCGCCCCCACCGGATCCGGCAAGACGATCGTCGGCGAATTCGCCGTCCACCTGGCCCTGGAGCAGGGCCGCAAATGCTTCTACACCACGCCGATCAAGGCACTGTCCAACCAGAAGTACCAGGACCTGGTCAAGCGGTACGGCGCGGCGAAGGTCGGCCTGCTGACCGGCGACAACAGCGTCAACTCCGAGGCGCCGGTGATCGTGATGACCACCGAGGTCCTGCGGAACATGCTCTACGCCGGCTCCCAGTCGCTGATCGGCCTGGCGTACGTGGTCATGGACGAGGTGCACTACCTCTCCGACCGCTTCCGCGGCGCCGTCTGGGAAGAGGTGATCATCCACCTCCCCGAATCGGTGACGCTGGTCTCGCTGTCCGCGACGGTCTCCAACGCCGAGGAGTTCGGTGACTGGCTCGACACGGTGCGTGGCGACACCGCCGTGATCGTCTCCGAGCACCGCCCCGTCCCGCTGTGGCAGCACGTCCTCGCCGGCCGCCGGATATACGACCTCTTCGAGGAGCGGGATGGCGCCAAGGGCGGTCGCCGGGAGGTCAATCCCGACCTCGAACGACTCGCACGGATGGAGAACAGCCGGCCGACGTTCGGCCGGGACAAGCGCCGGGGCCGCACGATGCGGGAGGCGGACCGCGAGCGCGAGCGGCGGCAGCGGGCGCGGATCTGGACGCCGAGCCGGCCCGAGGTCATCGACCGCCTCGACAACGAGGGCCTGCTGCCCGCGATCACGTTCATCTTCAGCCGGGCCGGCTGCGAGGCCGCGGTCCAGCAGTGCCTGTATTCGGGGCTGCGCCTCAACGACACGGAGGGCCGCGAACAGGTCCGCCGCATAGTGGAGGCCCGGACGGCCGGGATCCCGGACGACGACCTCCATGTGCTGGGCTATTACGAGTGGCTGGAGGGCCTGGAGCGGGGCATCGCGGCGCACCACGCCGGCATGCTGCCGACCTTCAAGGAGGTCGTCGAGGAACTCTTCGTCAAGGGCCTGGTGAAGGCCGTCTTCGCCACCGAGACCCTGGCGCTGGGCATCAACATGCCGGCGCGTTCGGTGGTGTTGGAAAAGCTCGTGAAGTGGAACGGCGAGCAGCACGCCGACATCACCCCCGGCGAATACACCCAGTTGACCGGCCGGGCCGGGCGCCGCGGCATCGACATCGAGGGCCATGCGGTGGTGCTGTGGCAGCGCGGGATGAACCCGGCCGCGCTGGCCGGGCTCGCCGGCACCCGGACGTACCCGCTGCGGTCGTCGTTCAAGCCGTCGTACAACATGGCGGTCAACCTCGTCTCGCAGTTCGGCCGGCACCGTTCGCGCGAGCTGCTGGAGATGTCGTTCGCGCAGTTCCAGGCCGACAAGTCGGTGGTCGGCATCTCCCGGCAGGTGCAGCGCAACGAGGAGGGCCTGGACGGCTACCGCGGCTCGATGACCTGCCACCTCGGCGACTTCGAGGAGTACTCCCGGCTGCGGCGGGAGTTGAAGGACCGTGAGACGGAGCTGGCCAAGCAGGGCGCCGCGCAGCGCCGGGTGGCGGCCGCGGCGGCCCTGGAGAAGCTGAAGCCGGGCGATGTGATCCATGTGCCGACCGGCAAGTACGCCGGCCTGGCGCTGGTCCTCGACCCCGGTATGCCGTCGGGCCGGACCAACGGCCACCGCGGTTTCGAGTCGCAGGACGGCCCGCGGCCGCTGGTGCTGACCGCCGAGCGGCAGGTCAAGCGGCTCGGCTCGATCGACTTCCCGGTGCCGGTGACGGCGCTGGACCGGATGCGGATCCCCAAGTCGTTCAACGCCCGCAGCCCGCAGTCCCGCCGCGATCTGGCGTCCGCGCTGCGCACGAAGGCCGGGCACATCGTGCCGTCGCGCCACCGCAAGCCCCGGTCGGAGGCGGTCGACGACCGCGAGATCTCCCGGCTGCGCACCGCGATCCGCGCTCATCCCTGCCACGGCTGCGACGAGCGCGAGGACCACGCGCGCTGGGCGGAGCGCTACCACCGCCTGCTGCGGGACACCCGCCAGCTGGAGCGCCGCATCGAGGGCCGGACGAACACCATCGCCCGCACCTTCGACCGGATCTGTGCGCTGCTGACCGAGCTGGGCTATCTCGAAGGCGACGAGGTCACCGACGAGGGCCGCCGGCTCGCCCGGCTCTACGGCGAGCTGGACCTGCTGGCCAGCGAGTGCCTGCGGGACGGCGTCTGGGAGGACCTCGGCCCGGCCGAACTCGCCGCCTGCGCCTCCGCGTTGGTGTACGAGGCCCGGCAGGCGGACGACGCGGTGGCGCCCAAGCTGCCGGCCGGCAAGGCCCGGGACGCGCTGGGCGAGATGGTCCGCATCTGGGGCCGGCTGGACGCCCTGGAGGAGGACCACCGGATCAACCAGGCGGAAGGCGTCGGCCAGCGCGAACCGGACCTCGGCTTCGCCTGGGCCGCCTATCGCTGGGCGGCCGGCTTCGGCCTGGACGAGGTGCTCCGCGAGGCGGAGATGCCCGCCGGCGACTTCGTCCGCTGGTGCAAGCAACTGGTCGACATCCTCGGCCAGATCGCGGCCGCCGCCCCGGCCGGAAGTTCGGTGGCGAAGAACGCCCGCCGCGCCATGGACGGTGTGCTGCGTGGCGTGGTCGCGTACTCCTCGGTGGGCTGACCGGCCGTCCACGCGACGGCGAACCGCACGGCGACGGCGCCGCGTTCCCCTCGGCGGGGGCGCGGCGCCGTCGCCGTAGGCCGGTCCGGGGTGGTTACGACGCCTGCCGTGCGTCCGCCGCCGCCCGCTCGGCGTCGCGCTTGGCGACCTCCTCGCGGACGAGCGGGATGACGTACCGGCCGAAGTCGATGGCGTCGTCGAGCAGGTCGTAACCGCGCGCGGAGAGGATCTCCACGCCCAGGTCGTAGTAGTCGAGCAGCGCCTGGGCGACGGTCTCCGGCGTACCGACCAGGGCGGTGGAGTTCCCCGCGCCGCCGGTCTCCGCCGCGGTCGGCGTCCACAGCGCCCGGTCGTGCCGTTCGCCCTCGGCGGCCACCGCCAGCAGTCGCTGGGAGCCGGCGTTCTGCGGGTTGGTCGCCGGATGGCGGCGGCTGAGCGCACCGCCCGCCTTGCGCGCCTTGATCCGGTCCAGGGTGCGGTGCGCCTTCTCCCAGGCCAGTTCCTCGGTGGGCGCGATGATCGGCCGGAAGGCGACCTGGATCCTGGGGACGTCACTGCGGCCGGCCGCCTGCGCCGCCGCCTTCACCGAGGCGATCTGCTCGGCGGTCTGCGCCAGCGGCTCGCCCCACAGGCAGTAGATGTCCGCCTCGGCACCGCCCGCCGCGTATGCCGCGGGTGAGGAGCCCCCGAACGACACCTGCGGGTGGGGCTGCTGGAGGGGGAAGATGTCGGAGACGAAGTCGTGGAAGCGGTAGTGGGCGCCCTCGTGGTCGAAGGGCTCGTGGGTGGTCCAGATCTTCTTGACGATGCGGATGTATTCCCGGGTGCGGTCGTAGCGCTCGTCCTTGGTCAGGGTGTCGCCCTCGCGCCGCTGCTCGTGGTCGTTGCCGCCGGTGATGAAGTGCACCGCGAGCCGGCCGTCGCTGATCCGGTCGAGCGTGGCGAAGGTCTTCGCGGCGAAGGTCGGGTACGACACGTTGGGGCGGTGCGCCACCAGGATCTGCAGGGCGTCGGTACGGGCGGCGACGTAGGCGGCGGCCGGGGTGGGGTCGGGGGAGCCGGAGCCGTAGGCGAACAGCACCCGGTCCCAGCCGTACTGCTCATGGGCGCGGGCGAGCCTCAGGGTGTAGTCCTTGTCGAAGGACGCACCGGAGCGGGGGGTGACTTCGGAACCGTCGTGGGTCGCGGCAATGCCGAGGAACTCGACAGGCATGGGTAGGCCTCGTCTTCTCGTAGGTCGGGCGCGCCGGGCGCCGGGAATCGCGGAGGGAAGGTCCGCGCCACGGAGAAGTCAGCGGCAACAGGAAGCGGACCACACCCGACCGAAGTCGATGTGGTCACGGGTGACCAGCCGCGTGTGAGGACGCATGAGCTCAGTGGAACAGAAGATGCATGCACCGTCAACCAAATGCCGGGCGGTGCGGGGGCGTTGGGGCGCCTGGGCGGACGGTGCTCAGTTGGCCGGTCGGGCGATCCGGGCGGCGGAGGTGTAGATCCAGTCGAAGCCGTCGTACCCCTCGGTGTCGAGGTGCTGCGCCCGACGGAGTCCGGCGCGCACCGCCACGCGCTGGGAGGCGACATTGGCCGGGCGGACGCGGGCGATCAGCGGGATGTCGGGCACCGGAGGGACGCCCAGGCGGTGACCGCGCCGGCGGCTTCACCGGCGAAGCCCTGGCCCCAGGCCGAGGTGGCGAAACGGTAGAAGAGGTTCAGCACAGGCGACCCGTGGAGTTCCATGGGCTTGATCCCGCAGAATCCGAGCTGCCGGGCGGAGTCATGGCGGCGGACGACCCAGTACCCGTAGCCGTGCTGCTGCCACTGCTTGTCCCAGCGCCGGTAGAGGAGTTCGGCCTCCTCGAACCGGGCGAGCGCATCGGAGGGGTTGTGCGCGCACGTCTCGGGATCACGGTGGATGGCGAGGATCGCGCCGACAGGCGTGGGCGTCCGGGCCCGGGCTCGGCGTCTCCTCCGCGCCGGCCCGGGTCCCCGTCGCCGTGTACGGATCTCCGTCAGTGTGCCGTGCGGACCCGGCCCTCCGCCCCCCTTCCCTTCCCGCGCAGCACGGTGGCCCGTATCGCCAGGAAGATCAGCACGCCGATCGGGGAGAGGAGGACGGTCAGGAGGAGCAGGGGGCCCATCAGGAGGGGGTGGAGGTGCAGGGTGCGGGCCTCGCGGTACATCCACTGGCCGAGGAACAGGTCCCAGGCGATCACCTGCGCCCAGATCGCGCCGGCCCCGCCGCCGAGGCGCAGCAGGTCCTGGAAACCGGTCAGGTCGGGGTGGCTGACGGCCGCCCAGAGCTGCGGGAACACCGGGACGGCCAGGGCGAGGTAGACCGCCAGGACCGGGACCATCGGGAGGGGTGAGGCGGCGATCCGGTCGGTCCAGCGCCGGCCGGGAGCCAGGATCAGCAGCGCCCAGAACGGCGCGGCGAGGAGGAAGGCCAGATCGAACAGGGCGCTGGAGGTCATGCGGGGGACTCCGTGGTGAGGGCAGGGGTGGTAGTGGAGGGGGCGGGGAGGTCGTGGGCCGGGCGTGCGGGGTGGCGGCGGAGTGCCGCGTACGTGGCGAGGCCGGTGGCCGCTGCGAGGGTGGCGAGCGCGGTCAGCGTGGCCGTGTCCGGGTGGATGAGGGCCTGGCCGCGCAGTGCCTGCCAGGTGACCAGGGCCAGCAGCCCGGTGAGGAAACCCGCGGCGACCAGGACCAGCCGCAGCCGCACGCGTGCGTCGCGCAGCCGGGCGAACCGTCCGGCCAGCGCCTCGATCCCGTAGAGGAACAGCGGCAGCGCCTGGAGGGCGTGCATGCCGACGAAGTGCGGGATGCGCAGATCGCCGCCGGTGGTGTTCCAGCCGGTCAACGGCATGGCCGGACCGCCGTCGGGGACGCCGACGCTGTGCGCGCCGACGGCGGTGCGCAGCCCGTCGGCCTGCTGCTCCGGGGTGGGCATCAGCATCAGCCCGCCGAGCAGCAGTCCGGCCAGCGCGATCAGCGCGCCGAGGCGGATCGCCCAGGTGGTGGCCGGGTCGCCGAGCCGGGCCCGGAAGAGCAGGACCGCGATGACGAGGGTGGCGGTCCACAGGGCCACGATGGTGAGCCCCATGGCGACGAACAGGCCCTGGTCCAGGGGGGTTTCGATGTTGAAGTGGCTGCGCCGGCCGCGGATGGCCTGGCCGGTGATGATGGCCATTTCGATCAGCCCGGACACCACGACCACATGGGCCGCCCCCGCGCCCAGCCGGCCGGGCGAGGGGCGCCGGGAGAGCATCCAGGCCAGGGTCAGCCCGTAGGCGGCGAACGACACCGCGAACTTGAACGGCTTGAACCAGACCGGCGCCCCGAGCACGACCCGGTCGTCGACGATCAGGCCGGCCGCGGCGACGACCGCGAGCGCGGCCATCGCCCAGGAGAAGGCGAGCAGTGAACGGTATCTGGACATGGATCCCCCAGGGAGGGCACCGGTGCGCGGGTGCACGGGTGCCCAGGCGTGTGCGGGCGGCAGCGGCACAGAATGGATAGTGGAGCTTGCTGCTATCTGATAGCTGGACTATCTATGATGGGGGCGGAATTGGCAAGGCCGGGTGTGCGGGGGCCCGGGGGACAGGGCGGCGGGGCGGGACCCCGGCGCGGGAAAGGCGGCGGGTGCGGATGCGCATCGGGGAGCTGAGCCGGGAGACCGGGGTCGCGGTGCCGACCATCAAGTACTACGTCCGCGAGGGACTGCTGCCCGCGGGCCGGCTGACCAGCCCCAATCAGGCGCGTTACGACGACGGTCACGTCCGCCGGCTGCGGTTGATCCGGGGGCTGATGGACGTCGGCGGGCTCTCCGTCGCGAAGGTGCGGGAGGTGCTGGCCGCCGTCGACTCACCCGAGGAGCCGGTGCACAAGGTCCTCGGTACGGCGCAGGTGGCGATCGCCCCGCCGCAGGTCGCCGCGCCGGACGGCATGGAGGAGGCGCGGCGCGCGGTCGCCGGGCTGATTCGCCGGCGGGGCTGGCGGGTCGCCCCGGAGAATCCGTCCGTCGAGGCGCTGGCGGCCGCGCTGGCCACCCTTCGGGGCCTCGGGCACGGCGATTTCGGTGAGCTCCTCGACGACTATGCCGACGCCTGTGAGCGGGTGGCCGCCGCCGATCTGGCGTGGGTGGGCCGCAACGCGGAGGTCGACCGCCTGGTGGAGAGCGTGGTGGTGGGGACCGTGGTCGGGGACGCGGTCCTGAGTGCGATGCGCCGGCTGGCGCATGTGGACGCCTCGGCCCGCAGGTACGAGGGCGGGGAGGCGGTCTGAGGGGTGGTCGGCGGGCCCGGGTGGGGGTGTCCGGTGATGGGCGTCCGGTTGCGGGCCCGCCGGTGGAGCGGGGGGGCTGACGTCCTGACGTGACGTCAGGACGCGGCCGCGGGGGTGGCCTCCTGCTCCGCCTCGACCTGCTGGTTCCAGTCGCGCTTGGACGCCTGCCAGCCGTCCTCGTCGTGGCCGGCGCGCCAGTAGCCGGAGATGGACAGGTCCTCGCGCGGGACCTGGCGCTCGACGCGCAGCAGCCGGCGCAGCTCCTTCACGAAGCCCGCCTCGCCGTGCACGAACGCCTGGACCCGGCCGGGCGGGAACGCCAAGTTCCGTACTGCTGCGACCAGTTGGCGGCCGACCGGGGCGTCGCCGCGGTGGATCCAGGTGATCCGCGCGCCGGCCGGAGCGGTCAGCTCCTGGCGTTCCTCCGGCCCGGCGACCTCGATGAACGCATGCACCGCGGCGCCCGCCGGGATCCGCGCCAGGGACGCCGCGATAGCCGGCAGGGCGCTCTCGTCGCCGGCCAGGAGGTGCCAGTCGGCGGCCGGGTCCGGGGCGTAGGCGCCGCCGGGCCCGAGCAGGAAGATCTCGTCGTCCGGCTGCGCGGCCGCCGCCCAGGGCCCGGCCAGGCCCTCGTCGCCGTGCACCACGAAGTCCACGGTCAGCTCGCGGCTCTCCGGGTCCCAGGCGCGGACGGTGTACGTACGGGTCCGGGGCCAGCGGTCGCGCGGGAACTCGGCGCGGATCTGCGCGATGTCGAAGGGCTCCGGGTAGCGCACGCCGGGGACCGGGAAGACCAGCTTGACGTAGTGGTCGGAGTACTCGCCCGCGGCGAACTCCGCCAGTCCCTCGCCGCCGAGCACCACCCGGACCATGTGGGGGGTGAGCCGCTCGGTGCGCCGCACCCGGGCGCGGTGCAGTGCGGGCTTCTTGCGGGACGGACGTGTCGCTGCCACGGCAATCTCCCCTGACGCGGTGGGTGGCGGGCCCGGGAAAGCGGACCCGCCTTGTTAGGTATACCTAACCTAACAGTAGTTCACCGGCGGAGGGTGACGAGCAGCCGGTGCAGGGCGCCGCCCAGGCCCCACTGCGTGGCCAGCGCCTCCAGGCGCTCGGGGTCGGCCGGTTCCGCCGGCAGCGCGAGGTCCGCATCCGGGACGGGCACGTCGGTGGCCACCTTGATCACCTTCGGGGCGACCGCGACGTACGGCCGGGCCTCCAGCAGACGGGCGCGCTGCGCCGGGGTCACCTTCGAGGCGGGGTCCTCCGCGGCGGCCATGATCCCGGCGAGGTCGCCGTAGGTGGCCAGCAGCTTCGCCGCGGTCTTCTCGCCGATCCCCGGGACGCCGGGCAGACCGTCGCTGGGATCGCCGCGCAGCAGCGCCAGATCGGCGTACCCCGGGCCGTCGACGCCGTACTTCTCGCGCAGCCACGCCTCGTCGGTGACCTGGAGGGTGCCGACGCCCTTGAGGGGGTACAGGACGCGGATGCCGCGCCGGTCGTCGACGAGCTGGTAGAGGTCCCGGTCGCCGGTGACGATGTCCACCGGGCCTGGCGCCCGCGCCGCGAGCGTGCCGATGATGTCGTCGGCCTCGTAACCCGCCGCGCCGATCCGGGCGATGCCGAGCGCGTCCAGCACCTCCTCGATGACCGGGACCTGGGGCGAGAGGGTGTCGGGGACCTGCTCCTCGTCGGGCTCGCCCGAACCGGCCGGGGCCTCCTCGGCGACCCGGTGCGCCTTGTAGGAGGGGATCAGATCGACCCGCCACTGGGGACGCCAGTCGAAGTCCATGCAGGCGGCCAGGTCGTCGGGGTGGTGGTCCTGGACGAGCCGGGCGATGAAGTCCAGCAGACCGCGCACCGCGTTCACCGGCGTGCCGTCCGGGGCCCTGACCGATTCCGGTACCCCGAAATAGGCGCGGAAGTACAGCGAGGCGGTGTCGAGGAGCATCAGGCGTCGAGTCACACCCCGCATGATGCCGTATGCCCCAATCGTCGCCGCGATGTGATCTGGCACACCGATGTGTTTGCGCCGGATAAAGACGGGCAGACGCGCAGCCGGAGCGGACCCGGTGGAGATTCAACATTTCCAGCGGTAAAGGCGGGCGGACCCCGTCCCGCACCACGACCTGCCGGCGGGGGTGGCAGGTCGTTTCTCGTGCGACAAGAGAGGCATATGTGTCCAGGCTGCAAGCCGAGCACCTGTACAAGGTGTTCGGCAGACGACCCGAGGACGCGGTACGCAGACTCGAAGCCGGCGCGAGCCGGGAGGAGTTGCGGGCCGAAGGCACCACCGCCGCCGTGATCGACGCGTCGATCGAGGTGGACGAGGGCCAGATCTTCGTCGTCATGGGTCTGTCCGGGTCCGGCAAGTCCACGCTGCTGCGCATGCTCAACGGCCTGCTGGAGCCGACCGCCGGAACCGTGCGGATCGACGGCCAGGACCTCACCTCCCTCAGCGACAAGGAACTGCGCGCGGTCCGCTCCCGGAAGATCTCCATGGTCTTCCAGCACTTCGCGCTCTTCCCGCACCGCAGCGTCCTGGAGAACGCGGCCTACGGCCTGGAGGTCCAGGGCGTGCCGCGCGCCGAGCGCGAGCGGCGGGCCACCGAGGCACTGGAACTCACCGGCCTCAAGGGCTGGGAGAAGTCCTGGCCCGACGAGCTGTCCGGCGGTATGCAGCAGCGGGTGGGCCTGGCCCGGGCCCTGGCCACCGACGCCGATCTGCTGCTGATGGACGAGTCGTTCAGCGCGCTGGACCCGCTGATCCGGCGCGACATGCAGGACCAGCTGCTGGAACTGCAGAAGACCCTCAAGAAGACCATCGTCTTCATCACCCACGACCTCAACGAGGCGATGCGCCTCGGCGACCGGATCGCGGTGATGCGGGACGGCCGGATCGTGCAGACCGGCAGCGCCGAGGACATCCTCGTGCGCCCCGCCAACGACTACGTCGCCTCCTTCATCCAGGACGTGGACCGCAGCCGGGTACTGACCGCCGGCGCGGTCATGGCCGAGGTCGGCACGGTGCTCGGCGGCCGCACGCCGGAGGGCGGCACGCTCGGCACGGCCGCGGAGTTCCGTGCCGCGGCGCCGGCCACCGTGGACGTCGACACCCCGCTGGTGGAGCTGTTCACGCCGTGCTCGGCCAGCAGTGTGCCCGTCGCGGTGACCGACGACACGGGCGCCGTGATCGGTGCCGTACCGGCCGAGCGGCTGCTCGCGGTGCTCGGCGAGCCCGCCGAACAGGGTGCGGAGCAGGCGCCGGCGACGGCTCCCGGCGTCCCCGCCCAGCCCGGGGTGAAGACCCTCGCGAAGACGGCGAAGACGGACGGGGGAACGACGGAGGCGGCCGCGGGGACGGACGACGAACCCGGCGACGACGACCCCGAGGGCAAGGTGATCGCCGGTGCCTAGGATCCCGATAGGCAGCTGGGCCAACGACGCCGTCAACTGGCTGCGCGACAACCTCGACTGGCTCTTCACCCTCATCACGAAGGTGCTGAACGGCCTCTACGACGCGATCCACACGGTCCTCGCCGGGCCCGAACCGCTGCTGCTGACCGGCATCTTCGCGGTGCTCGCCTGGTGGCTGCGCGGACTGCCGGCCGCCGTGCTCACCTTCCTCGGGTTCGCCCTGATCGACTCGGTCGAACAGTGGGGCCCGACCGTCGAATCGCTCTCGCTGGTGCTGGTCGCCTGCCTGATCACCGTCGTGGTCGCGGTGCCGCTCGGCATCTGGGCGGCCCGCAGCCGGGTCGTCGGCGGAGCGCTGCGTCCGGTCCTGGACCTGATGCAGACCATGCCGGCGATGGTCTACCTGATCCCCGGCATCCTCTTCTTCGGCCTCGGTGTCGTCCCCGGCATCGTCGCCACCATCGTCTTCTCCATGCCGCCCGCGGTCCGCATGACGGAGCTGGGGATCCGGCAGGTCGACGAGGAACTGGTCGAGGCCGCCGAGGCGTTCGGCACCCACCCGCGGCGCACCCTCTTCCGCGTCCAGCTGCCGCTCGCGCTGCCCACGATCATGGCCGGCATCAACCAGGTCATCATGCTGGCGCTGTCCATGGTCGTCATCGCCGGCATGGTCGGCGGCGGCGGTCTCGGCTCGTCCGTCTACAACGCGATCAGCTCGGTCAACGTGGCGCTGGGCGCCGAGGCCGGCCTCGCGGTGGTCATCCTCGCCATGTATCTGGACCGGATGACCGGCGCCCTCAACCAGCGGGTCTCCCCGCTCGGCCGGCGCGCGCTGGCCAAGGCCCAGGCGTCGCTGGGCGGCCTGAAGTTCCTGCGGTGGCGGCCCGCCACGTCCGTGGCCGTGGTCGGCGTGGTCGTGCTCGCGCTGATCGCCGGCGGCATGGGCATGTTCGGCAAGAGCGCCGGCCAGGGCGGCGGGAACGGCCGCCCGATCAGCATCGGTTACGTCAACTGGGACGAGGGCAAGGCCACCACGTACCTCTGGAAGGAGATCCTGGAGGAGCGCGGCTACAAGCCCAGGGTCCAGGCCCTGGAGGCGGGTCCGCTGTTCGCCGGGCAGGCCCGCGGGGACATCGACGTGCAGACCAACGCCTGGCTGCCGACCACCCACGCCTCGTACTGGAAGAAGTACCAGGACCAGCTGGAGGACCTCGGCGCCTGGTACGACAAGACGTCGCTGGAGATCGCGGTGCCGTCGTACGTCAAGGGCGTCAAGACCCTGGACGACCTCAAGGGCAAGGCCGGCGAGTTCGGCGGCAGGATCACCGGCATCGAGCCCGGTGCCGGCGAGATGAAGATCCTCAAGGACAAGGTCCTCAAGGACTACGGCCTCGGCGGTACGTACAAGGTGCAGGAGTCCAGCACCGCGTCGATGCTCAGCGAGCTGGACCGCTCGGTCCATCAGAAGAAGCCGATCGCGGTCACGCTCTGGTCGCCGCACTGGGCGTACGACAAGTACCCGCTCACCAAGCTGAAGGACCCCAAGGGATCGTTCGGCTCGGGTGACAGCCTGCACCTGCTGGGCCGCAAGGGCTTCGCCAAGGACGAGCCCGAGGTCGCCAAGTGGATGAAGAACTTCCACCTGGACGAGAAGCAGCTCACCAGCCTGGAGAACGACGTCAAGAACGCCGGCGAGGGCCATGAGCAGGACGGTGTGCGCACCTGGCTGAAGAAGAACCCGGGCCTGGTCGAGAAGATCGCGCCGTCCGCCCACGCCACCTACGCCAAGGGCAAGGACGCGGGCAAGGCGCCCGACATCGGCTACCCGGCGTGGGACGAGGGCATCGCCACCACGTACCTCTGGAAGAACGTCCTGGAGAAGCGCGGCTACCGGCCGAACATCCGCAATCTCGACATCGGGCCGATGTGGACCGGCCTGTCCACCGGGCAGATCGACGTGGAGACGGACGGCTGGCTGCCGGTGGCGCAGAAACAGTACTGGGACAAGTACCGACACGATCTCGTCGACGTCGGGCCGTGGTACGACAAGACGTCCCTGGAAATCGCCGTGCCGTCGTACGTCAAGGGCGTCAAGACGCTCGACGACCTGCGGGCGCACAAGGACGAATTCAAGGGCAAAATTATCGGGATCGAGCCCGGCACGGGTGAGATGAAGCGGCTCAAGGACACCGTGGCACCGGCGTACGGGCTCCAGGACTTCGACGTCACCTCGGCCGGTACCAGCGCCATGCTCGCCGAGCTGGACCGCGCCTACCACAAGCACGAGCCGATCGCGGTCGTGCTGTGGTCGCCGCACTGGGCGTACAGCAAGTACCACCTGACCAAGCTCGCCGACCCCAAGGGCACCTGGGGCGCCAACAACCAGATCAAGACGCTCGGCAACAAGAACCTCCCGAAGAAATTCCCGGAGTTCTACGGCTGGCTGAAGAACTGGAAGATGAGCCCCGAGGAACTCGGCAGCCTGGAGAAGGACATCCAGGACGCCGGCAAGGGAAATGAGAACAAGGGCGTCGAGAAGTGGATCGGCGACCACCCGGGAATTGTGGACAAGATGGCGCCGGTGAAGTAGGCGGGCCTTTTCCCCAAGGCCGCAGCGGGCCCCGTTTCCCGGCAGTCGCCGGGCGGCGGGGCCCGCGACGTGTCCGGTTCACCTGACCGGCGGCGGATGCGCCGCGGAGCCCGGTGCGGGATGGTTCGCTGGGCACGTGAACCCTGCGCACATCGCCGCCGCCGCACTGCTCGGCGCCGCCGGTCTGGGCGTCGTCGCGCCGGCCGCCGGGGCCGAGGTCGACCCGGACCCGATGGTGGCCGGGCAGCGGGTGCGGATCAGCGACGAGCAGGAGTGCGGCGCGGTGCACGGCGCCCGGGCCGCCTCGAAGCTGTTCGGTCCGGTGGCGCTGCGGCCGGGCGCGGACGGCCTGACCGGCCAGGCCAGGGTCGCCGACGGTGCGGCCCCGGGCCGCTACCGGGTGATCATCGAATGCACGCCGGGCGGCGAGCGCCTCACCGAGCTGGTGACCGTACGGGCCGGGCGGGTCGAGGGGCTGACGGCGACCCAGGCGGCGGGCGGGCTGGCCCTGCTGCTGCTCGCCGGGGGCGCGGCGTATCTGCTGCGGCGCAGCGTCCGCCGTTAGCCGGGGAAGGCGGGTGCGCACCCTCGTCGACCCCTAGCCTGGGCCCATGACCCGTCGCGTGGTGTCCCTGGTGCCGTCCCTCACCGAAGCCGTGGCCGTCAGCGCGCCCGGGCTGCTGGTCGGGGCGACCGACTGGTGCGGTCGTCCGGCGGACCTCGACGTGGTGCGGATCGGCGGCACCAAGAACCCCGACACCGCCCGGATCGCCGCGCTGGCGCCCGACCTGGTGCTCGCCAACGAGGAGGAGAACCGCCCGGCCGATCTGGCCGCCCTGCGCGCCGCCGGGCTGGAGGTGCTGGTCACCGAGGTACGGACGCTGGAGCAGGGGTTCCGGGAGCTGCACCGGGTGCTGGTCGCCGGCTGCCGGCTGGCCCGGCCCGGGTGGCTGGACGCCGCCGAGGCCGCCTGGCGTGACCTGGCCCGGCCGGCGGGGGAGCGGACCGCGGTGGTGCCCGTCTGGCGGAGGCCGTGGATGGTGCTGGGCCGGGACACCTTCGCCGGCGACCTCCTGGCCCGCCTCGGCGTACGGAACGTCTACGCCGGCCACCCGGACCGCTATCCGCGGATCGCCCTGGACGCCCTCAACGCCGCCGGCGCCGACCTCGTCGTGCTGCCCGACGAGCCCTACCGCTTCACCGCCGACGACGGGCCCGAGGCGTTCCCCGGGCTGCCCGCCGCGCTGGTCAGCGGGCGCGATCTCACCTGGTACGGCCCGTCGTTGGCGACCGCCCCGGCAGCCCTCGCCAAGGCGCTGGCCGGGGCCGGCTGAGCCGTACGGCAGGGCCGGCTAACGGGCCGGCGGCACAGGCGTGAGCAGCCGGCCGTGGACCAGGCCGCTCGCGGTGCGGGCGGCGGCCACCGCGACCGCGGCCACCAGCAGGGCGTACAGCGCCACGGCCAGCCAGGTGAAGGCGGTCAGCCCGGTGTGCCGCGCCAGGCCCGCCGCCCCGGTGACGCAGGTGCCGAGCGGGAAGGTGAAGCCCCACCAGGTCATCGCGAACGGCATGCCGTTGCGGACGGCGCGGACCACCAGCGCCGTCGCGAGCGCCAGCCACAGCAGGGCGAACCCCGTCACCGGGATCCCGTACAGGACCGCGAAGGCGCCCATCGCGTGGGCGGTCGGGGCGTCGACGACGCCCGGCGCCACGTCGGCCAGGTTTCCGGTCGCGGTGGTGGACTGGCCGAGCGGGCCGAGGACGAGGAACAGCGTGGGGGTGAGCGCGAGCGGCAGCGGGCCGTGGTGGATCAGCCGGGACATCACCAGGGGCAGCACCAGCAGCGTCGCCAGCAGCGACATCCCGAACAGCGCGTAGCAGCCCAGCAGCATCGCCTGCCGGGCCTGGCCGGCCGGCAGATGGGGGAGCAGGCCCGGGCCGAGGGCCGCCGAGACCATCGGCGCCACCAGCGGCAGCAGCCAGACCGGGGTCGCACTGCCCGGCTCGATGCGGTGGCGGGTCACCATCAGGTACGGGATCGCGGCGGCCCCGGCCACTCCGACGAGGGTGCCCAGGCTCCACAGCACCGCGTCGGTGGCGAGCGCGGCCGGCCCGCCGATGACGTCCCGGCCCACCGTCAGCGTGCCGCCGCCCACCGCCAGCAGGGCCATCGACAGACACCCGTAGAACGGCGCCACGGCCGGGTCGAGGAGATGCCGGCGGGCCTGGTCGGTGTGGCGGAGCCAGTGGACGGTACGGGCGGCCAGCAGGGTGACCAGCAGCAGCCCCGACAGCGCCCAGACGAGCTGGTAGGCGGTGCGCAGCCCCGGGGCGGCGAGCGGCAGGGCCGCGCCGGCGTTGGCGACGATCGCGGTGCCCATCACGGTGGCGTACCAGTTCGGGCCGAGATGGCGGACCGGGCCCGAGGGGCCGGCCGGGTCCGAGGGGCGGGGCGGGGCGGCGGGGCGGGAAGGTGCGTGCGCGAGGGTTGCCATGGAGGAAGCGTCGGTGGTCGCCGCCGCCACCACCAGGGACGTCGTGTCTATGGGGGCATAAGCTGAGGTGATGAGCAGGGGGCCGGGGACCGATGAGTGAAGCGAATGCGGCGGGTGCCGGGAACGGGTCGGGTGAGGTCCCGGCCGTCCCGCTGGCGCACCGGGTGCCGGATCTGGGCGCGCTGGAGCTGCTGCTCGCGGTCGCCCGGCTGGGGAGTCTGGGGCGGGCCGCCCGGGCCCGCGGCATCAGCCAGCCCGCGGCCAGCAGCCGGATCCGGTCCATGGAGCGGCAGTTGGGCGTGGCGCTGGTCGAGCGGTCGCCGCGCGGCTCCCGGCTGACCGAGGCCGGGGTCCTGGTGACGGACTGGGCGCGCCGGGTCGTCGAGGCGGCCGAGGCGTTCGATGCGGGAGCCCAGGCGCTGCGCGGCCGGCGCGACTCCCGGCTGCGGGTCGCGGCGAGCATGACGATCGCCGAGTACCTGCTGCCCGGCTGGCTGATCGCGCTGCGCGCCGAGCTGCCCGGTACCGCGGTGTCCCTGCTGACCGGCAACTCCAAGGTGGTGGCCGAGCGGCTGCTGGCGGGCGAGGCGGACCTGGGCTTCGTCGAGGGACTGGACGTCCCGGCCGGGCTGGACGGCGCGGTCATCGGGCACGACCGGCTGGTGGTCGTCGCCGCCCCGTCCCATCCGTGGGCCCGGCGGCGTACCGGACCGACCGCCGCCGAGCTGGCCGCGACCCCGCTGATCCTCCGGGAGCGCGGCTCGGGCACCCGGCAGGTGGTGGACGCGGCGCTCGCCGGGTACGGCGGGCCGGCCGAGCCGCTGCTCGAACTCGCCTCGACCACCGCCCTGAAGGCCGCCGTGCTCAGCGGGGCGGCACCGTCGGTGCTCAGCGAACTGGCGGTCGGCGAGGAGCTCACCGCCCGCCGGCTGGTGGCGGTCCCGGTGCGCGACCTGCGGCTCGGCCGTGATCTGCGGGCGGTGTGGCCCACCGGGCAACGGCCCGCGGGCCCGGCCCGTCAGCTGCTGGGGCTGACCCGCGGGGCGTCCTGAACCGGACGCCGCCGGCCCGGCCCGCAGCGGGCGAACAGCGCGGACAGCACGACCGCGGTCAGGGCGGCGGCCGGCACCCCGCTGCCGAAGAGCGTCCGGGCCCAGTCCGGCAGCGGCCGGTACCACTCCGGGGCCAGCACGGGCAGCAGCCCCGCCAGCAGGGTCAGGGCCACGACGGTGACCGCGCCCCGGTCGGCGAGGTCGGTGCGGCGCAGCAGACCGAGGCCCATGGCCGCGATGACGGCGTAGATCACCAGGGACGCGCCGCCGACCACGGGGGTGGGCAGCGCCGCCAGCAGCCGGGTCACCGGCGCGCACAGACCGCCGAGGATCAGCAGCCCGCCCGCCCCGGCCGTCACGAACCGGCTGCGGACGCCGGTGAGTTGGACGATCCCGATGTTCTCGGCGCTGGTCACCATCACGGTCCCGCCGAGCAGCCCGGCGCCCAGGGAGGTCACCGCGTCCGCGCGGGCGGTGCGCGGGACGTCCCGCGCCGGGTCGGGCGTACGGCCCACCGCCTCGCTGTTGAGGACGGTCTGCCCGGTCGCCTCGGCCAGCGAGGCGAGCGCGAAGACCATCAGCGGCAGGGCGGCGAGCAGGTCGAAGTGCGGGGCGCCGTACGGGAAGAGGCGGGGCAGGGCCAGCACACCGCCGCCCGGGACGTGGTGGAAGGGCGCCCCGGTCAGGACGGCGGTCAGGGTCCCCACGGCCATCCCGAGCAGCACCGAGAGCTGCCGCCACACCCCGCGCAGCAGCAGGAAACCTAGGGCGGTGGCAGCGATCGTGACCACCGCGAGCCCGGTGCCGCCGACCGCCATCGGCGCCGCCACGTCGATCATGTTGACGCCGATGACCAGCACCGTCGCGCCCATCACCAGCGGCGGGAAGAACCGTACGATCCGCCGGTACAGCGGAGTGACGGCCAGCAGCAGCGCGGCCGCCAGGAGGACCGAGCCGGACGCGGTGGCCGCGCCGTGCTCCTGGGCGGTCCGGAGGAAGAGGGCGGCCGCCGCGCCGCCCGGCAGCATCACGAACGGCAGCCGGGCCCCGGTCCGCAGCACGCCGAAGGACTGCAGCAGCGCACCGGCCCCGCACAGCAGCAGGGTGGCGCTGAGGAGGGCGGCGGTGCGGTCGGCGGGCAGCCGCAGGCCGGTCGCGATCAGGAAGACCGTGGAGACCGGGGCGGCGATCATCGCCAGGACGTGCTGGGCGGCCAGCGGCAGCAGCCGGACCAGCGGCAGCCGTGCGTCGACGGCATCCGGTGCCGAGGCGGCCATCGCTCACACCTGCCGCTTCAGCCAGGGCAGTTGGCCGGCGTCGTAGCGGTAGGCGCGGAAGACCGCGTTGTTCTGCGCCGGGAAGAGCGCACCGACCTCCGGTTCGCGGTAGCTGCCGAACTCCGGCACGACGTACTCCCAAGCCAGCAGGCCCTCGGCGGTCACCTCGAAGAGCCGGCCGGCGGGCGAGTCGGTGATCAGGGTGTTGCCGTTCGGCAGCCGCTGGGCGCTGCCCATGAACGGCGCGAAGAACGCCTCCCGGGACGGGTCGTGGTACTCCCACACGATCTTCCCGGTCGCCCGGTCCACCTCGATGACCCGGGAGAACGGGACGTCCCGCCCGGGGCGGAAGACGCCGTTGTCGAAGATCAGGAAGTTGCCGTTCGGCAGCTCGGTGGGGTGGTGCTGCTGGGAGACCAGGCCGGGCTCGGTGCGCCAGAGGATCTCGCCGGTCGCGCGGCTGATCACCACGACCGCGGAGACACTGCGCAGGCTGGCGAGGACGTTCCCGTCGGCGAGCGGGTACACCGAGTTGATCAACGGCCAGTGTTCGCGCGCGTAGTCCGGGTGGAGGGCGTACGCGTCCCGGTCGAGGTGGTCGGCGACCCGCCAGGACCACAGCAGCCGGCCCTCCGCGTCGACCTCCCGGATGGTGTCGGCCCAGACCGTGCCGCCCGGTTCGGACCCGGGGACGCCGCCGCGGACCGCCGCGGCCCGGTCCCCGGTGAGCGGTTCGAGCGCGGTGTACAGGATCCGCCCGTCGCCGTGGTGGTGGGCGTCGTGGTGCTGCAGCGGGTCGGTGAACTCCCGCAGCACGGTGCCGTCCGGGGTGATCTCCTGCATCAGCCCGCCGCGGTACTTGTGCCACATCGGGAACAGCGCGTCCTGGTCCGGGAGGGTGGCGTTGTAGGCGAGGTTGCCGTTCGGCAGGATGCGGGCGTGCCGTCCCGGGCGGTGCGGAAGGTGCCACCGGTGCACGACGGTGCCGTGCAGATCGATGAGCAGCACCTCGCCGCCGCCGGTCAGCGGGGCGTAGAGGGTGTAGCCGTCGTGGGCGGCGCGGGTGTCGAGCGCGATCAGGCCGGTGCCTCGGCGGCGGCGTGTGTTTTGATCGACCGTGGTCATGAAGAACTTCCCCTTGTCAAACTTTGTTTGATGGGATCAAACAGCGTAGACGCTAGGGGCGGTCTGTTGCAGAGCTGTGAACGCGGCAATAAGGAGTGGCGGATGGGCGGGCCGACGGGCGGCGGACAGGGTGGCACGGAGGCGCCGCGGGTCGGGGCGGGCGTACGGCGGCGCCGCCGGGCCCGCGAGCTGACACTGGCCGAACTCGCCCGCCGGACGGGGCTGTCGGCGCCCTTCCTCAGTCAGGTCGAGAACGACCGGGCCCGTCCCAGCATGCGCTCGCTGCAGCTGATCGCCGACGCGCTGGACACCACCGCGGTCCGGCTGCTGGCCGCCGCCGACGGCCCGCGCACCGTCGACGTGGTCCGGGCCGACTCCGCGGCGATGCCCGAGGGCGGCGACGAAGCGGGCGGCGACGAGGGAAGGGGCGGTGAAGCGGGCGGCGAGGGGAGCGGTGGCGAGCGGGGCGCCGGCGGTCAGGGCCGGGTGCGCCCGCTGGTCCGCGGCCGGCAGCAGCTGCACGCCCTGGAGTTCAGCGGCAGGCACGACTGGCAGCGCGCATTCCGGCACCCGCACGACGAGTTGATGTACGTCGTCGAGGGCGCGGTGGAGGCCGAGGCGGCCGGCGACGCCTATGAACTCGGCCCCGGTGACACCCTCTACTGCTCGGGCGGGGTCACCCACCGCTGGCGCGCGCTGACTTCGGGCACCCGGGTCCTGCTGGTCGGGGTGGCGGACGACTTTCCGCATCGATAATCTGTGCGAACGCTTCATCGATCTTGAGGGGGACACATGAGGCTGAAGCTGACGGCTCCCGCCGTCATCGCCGTGGCCGCGCTCGGCACCGCACTGACCAGCGGGATCGCCACCGCCGCCACACCCGGGAAGGCGCCCGCCGCCACGGCCACCGCGCGGGCCGCGTGCGTCAACGCGGAGGCCCAGGAGAACGTGCGGATCCGCAAGGAGCGGAAGCTGAACAGCACCGCGGTGGGGCTCTTCACCAAGGGCGCAACCACCTGCATCACCGGCAGGGGCACGGGGCAGAGCTACCACCTCTGCGGCCGCTCGGGCAACGACTGGCTCAAGATCACGTTCCGGGGCAACACCGGCTGGATCCCCGCCGCTTGCGGGACCAGGAGGGTCTGACCCGGCCGGTCACTCCCGGGGGGACGCCCCGCCTGCCGCCGCCACCAGGGCGTCCATGACACGCGTGTCGTCCCCCGCCTCGGGGTGCCACTGCACCGCCAGCGCGAAGCCCGGCCCGTCCGGCAGTTCCAGCGCCTCCACGGTGCCGTCCGCGGCGTGCGCCGAGACCAGCAGCCCGCGGCCGAGCCGTTCCACGGCCTGGTGGTGGTAGGTCGGCACGGAGACCGGCTCGGGCAGCGCCCGGGCCAGCAGCGTCCCCGGAACCGGCGTGATCTCGTGCCGCTCGAAGACCCCGGGCGGCCCGGCGTGCCCGTCGAGGTGCTGCACGAGCGTGCCGCCCAGCGCCACGTTCAGCAGCTGCAGCCCGCGGCAGATCCCCAGCAGCGGCACGTCGGCCGCCAACGCCGCCTCGATCAGGGCGAGTTCCCAGGCGTCCCGGTCGAGTGACGGCGGCCCGGTGCGCGGGTCGGGCTCCGCGCCGTACCGCGCCGGCTGCACGTCCGCGCCGCCGGCGATCACCAGCCCGTCCAGCCGGGCCACCGCCGCGGCCGCGGTCGCCGGATCGCCCGGCGGCAGCAGCGCGGCCAGCCCGCCCGAGCGCTGCACCAGCCGCGGGTACCCGGCGGGCACCAGCGCGGCCGGCAGCGTCCACACCCCCCAGCTGGCCTCCTGCTGGTAGGTGCTGATGCCGATGAGCGGCTGGGACACGGATCCTCCGAGGGGGTGCTGGTGCGTCAACGGCCGGGCCTGTTCAGAATTCCAGTTCGTGCTCGATGGCGGCCAGCTCCTCCGCCGAGCCCTGGACCTTCGGGCCGGTGAACCACTTGCGGGCCGACACCAGCCACCAGGTGCCGGCGAAGCCGAGGACCAGGAGGACGGCGAGCGGGGTGTAGTTGAAGTTCTCCGCCGTGACCGGGCTGGTGGTCGGGAGCATGAAGAGGACGGAGATGACCAGCGTCCAGCCGACGGCGATGATGCCGACGGGCTTGCTCCAGCGGCCGAGGTGCCAGGGCCCGCGCTGGAAGCGGTCGCCCTGCAGCAGGCGGAGGATGACCGGCAGGACGTAGGCGATGTAGAGGCCGATCACGGCGATCGAGGTGACGGCCGCGTACGCCGTGGCGTTCCACAGGTACGGCAGCCCCAGCAGGAAGGCGCCGCCGGCGGCCAGCCACACCGCGTTGGTCGGGGTCTTCGTCCGCTTGTTGATGCGGTGCCACAGCTGCGAGCCGGGCAGCGCGCCGTCCCGCGAGAAGGCGTAGATCATGCGCGAGTTGGCGGTGACCGACGACATGCCGCAGAAGAACTGGGCACCGATGGCGACCAGGAGGAGCAGCTTGCCGCCGGTGGCGCCCAGCGCGTCGATGAAGATCTGCGCCGGGGGCACACCGGTCTTGCTGGCCAGCGCGCCGTCGTAGTTCTGGATGGCGAAGGTGATGCCGACCAGCAGCACCCAGCCGGCGACCAGGGAGACCAGGATCGACATCACGATGCCGCGGGGGCCGGCCTTGGCCGCGTCGTGCGTCTCCTCGGTCATGTGCGCCGAGGCGTCATAGCCGGTGAAGGTGTACTGCGCGAGCAGCAGCCCCAGCAGCCCGACGTAGAGGCTGGAGTGCCAGCCCGTGTTGTTGGTGAAGTGGGTGAAGACGAAGGAGGCGGACTGGTGCTTCGAGGGCACCACGACCAGGGCGCCCACGATGACCAGCACGCCGAGGATGTGCCACCACACGCTGACGTTGCTGAGGAAGGAGGCCAGCTTCACGCCGAAGGTGTTCAGCAGGCCGTGGACCAGCAGCACGACGCCGAACAGCATGATCGTGTGCGTCGGGGTGGCGGCGAAGCCGAACTGCAGGTCCAGCAGCGCGTTCGAGAAGGACGCGGCGCCGAAGTCGACCCCCGCGGTCACCGCGACCTGGCCGAGGAAGTTGAACCAGCCGGTGAACCAGGACCACGCCGGGCCGTGCGAGGGTGCCAGCTTCGCCGCCCAGTAGTACAGGCCGCCCGCCGTCGGGTAGCTGGAGCAGACCTCGGCCATCGCCAGGCCCACGAACAGCGTCATGAGGCCGACCAGCGGCCAGCCCCAGGTGATCAGGGCGGGTCCGCCCGTGTTCATGCCGAAGCCGTACAGCGTCAGACAGCCGGAGAGGACCGAGATGATCGTGAACGAGACGGCGAAGTTCGAGAACGCCGACATCGAGCGGGCCAGCTCCTGGGCGTAGCCGAGCTCGTGGAGGCGCTGTTCGTCGCTGGAGCGCTGAGGGGGTTGTTGGTCCTGCTCTGGGTTCGTCGCGTGCTCGTTGATGGACACCACGCCTCCGAGGGCCTCGATGATCCGCGGCGGGTACGGCCGTACCGCTACCAGCCCCGCAATAAAGGTATGGGCCGATACCTTTGTCTTCGGGTCGGCTGAGCGCAAGACCCCGGCGGGAAAATCTTGTAACGGGCGGGTTTCGGGGCCCGGCGAGTGGCGCAAGCGTCACGAAAGGAAGCCCCGGAGCAGCGCCGCGGTGCCGCAGCAGTGCTCCCGCATCACCTCGCGCGCCCCGTCCGCATCGCCCTCCAGCACGGCCTCCACCAGCGCCGCGTGCTGGGTCTGCGAATGCTCCAGGTTGCGGACCAGCAGCGGGATGCAGTCCAGCAGGTCGTTGACGTTCGCCCGGACCGCGGCGTACTGCGCGGCCAGCGACACCGAGCCGGACAGCTCGGCGAGGGTGAGGTGGAACAGGGTGTCGCGCCGGCGGTAGTCGGCGAGCGGCGCGTCCTGCGTCGCGGCCAGCGCCTCGCGCAGCCGCCCGGCCTGCTCGTCGGTCAGCCCGTGCGCCGCGCACAGCCCGGCCGCGCCCACCTCCAGCACCTCCCGGAACCGCAGGGTGTCCTCGACGTCGATCTTCTCGATCCGGCGGCGCAGCTCGGCCTCGCCGTGGTTCTCGGCGCGCACCCGGACGAATGTGCCGCCGTACCGCCCGCGCCGGCTCTCCACCAGCCCCTCGTCCTGGAGCACCTTGAGCACCTCGCGCAGGGTGACCCGGCTGATCTGCAGCCGCTCGGCCAACTCCCGTTCCGCGGGCAGCCGTTCGCCCTGCTGGACCAGGCCGAGCCGGACGATCTGGAGTATCTGCTCCAGCGCCTCCTCGAAGCCGTTGCCCGCGCGCACCGGCCGCAGCACCGGCGCCAGCCGGTCGTCCGTCCCGTCCATCGACACCCCTTCCCAATCAATGGTTCGTGTGCCTACCTTATGACCTCCGGATGCAGTGACAGGAGGCAACACCGTGGCAGACCGCACGCCCCCACTCTCCGTCGAGGAGCTCAGAGTCCTCGTCGACGCCGGGGAGATCGACACTGTCGTCCTCGCCTTCACCGATATGCAAGGCAGGCTCCAGGGCAAGCGGTTCGCGGCCCGATACTTCCTCGAGACCGTCCTCGACCACGGCACGGAGGGCTGCAACTACCTCCTCGCCGTCGACGTCGACCTCAACACCGTCGACGGCTACGCGATGTCCTCCTGGGAACGCGGCTACGGCGACTTCGCCATGCACGGCGACACCGGTACCCTGCGCCGCACCCCCTGGAACCCCGGCACCGCCCTGATCACCGCCGACCTCGCCTGGCACGACGGCTCCCCGGTCGCCGCCTCACCCCGGCAGATCCTGCGCCGCCAGCTGGACCGGTTGGCCCAACGCGGCTGGCGCGCCTTCGCCGGGACCGAGCTGGAGTTCATGCTCTTCAAGGACTCCTACGAGGACGCCTGGTCACGCGGCTACCGCGACATGAACCCGGCCAACCAGTGGAACGGCGACTACTCCGTCCTCGGCACCGGCCGGGTCGAGCCCGTGCTGCGCCGCATCCGCAACGAGATGGGCGCCGCCGGGATGACCGTCGAGTCCGCCAAGGGCGAGTGCAACCTCGGCCAGCACGAGATCGTGTTCGTCTACGACGAGGCGCTCACCACCTGCGACCAGCACTCGATCTACAAGACCGGCGCCAAGGAGATCGCCGCCCAGGAGGGCATGGCGCTCACCTTCATGGCCAAGTACGACGAGCGCGAGGGCAACTCCTGCCACATCCACCTCTCGCTCCAGGACGAGCAGGGCCACCCCGTCCTCGCCGACGACTCCGGCCCGTACGGCATGTCGCAGATCATGCGGCACTTCCTCGCCGGCCAGCTCGCCGCGATGCGCGACTTCACGCTCTTCTACGCCCCCAACATCAACTCCTACAAGCGCTTCCGCCCCGGCTCCTTCGCGCCCACCGCCGTCGCCTGGGGCCCCGACAACCGCACCTGCGCCCTGCGCGTCGTCGGCCACGGCCGCGCCCACCGCCTGGAGAACCGCCTCCCCGGCGGCGACGTCAACCCCTACCTCGCGGTCGCCGGCATGGTCGCGGCCGGCCTGTACGGCATCGAGCACGAGCTGGAACTCCCCGACGCCACCACCGGCAACGCCTACGCCGGCGACGCCGCGCACGTCCCCACCACCCTGCGCGAGGCCGCCGAGCTGTGGGAGCGCAGCCCGATCGCCCGCGAGGCCTTCGGCGACGAGGTCGTCGACCACTACCGCCACATGGCCCGCGTCGAACAGGACGCCTACGACGCCGCCGTCACGGACTGGGAGCGCTTCCGCTCCTTCGAGCGCATGTAAGGAACCACGCTGTGTCCAATGGTCCGCACGAGCTGAAGATCCTCAACCCGGCCACCGAGGAAGTGGTGGCCCTCGTTCCCACCACCTCTCCCGAAGAGGTCGACGCCGCGGTCCGCCGGGCCGCGGCCGCCCAGGAGGCCTGGGCCGCGGTGGCCCCCGGCGACCGCGCCCGCCTCCTGCGCCGCTTCGCCGACGTCGTCGACGCCCACATCCCCGAGCTCGCCGAGCTGGAACGGACCGAGGCCGGCCACCCCCTGGGCAACGCGCAGTGGGAGGCGGGCAACGTCCGCGATCTGCTGCACTACGCCGCCGGGGGAGTGGAGCGGCTGACCGGCACCCAGATCCCGGTCGCCGGCGGCCTCAACATCACCGTCCAGGAACCGCTCGGCGTGGTCGCCGTGATCGCCCCCTGGAACTTCCCGATGCCGATCGCCGCCTGGGGCACCGCCCCCGCCCTCGCGGCCGGCAACGCGGTCCTGCTGAAGCCCGCCGAGACCACCCCGCTCACCGCCCTCAAGCTCGCCGCACTCGCCCTGGAGGCCGGCCTCCCCGAGCACCTCTTCCAGGTCCTGCCCGGCGAGGGCCCGGTCACCGGCACCGCACTCGTCGACCACCCCGGCGTCGCCAAGGTCGTCTTCACCGGCTCCACCGCCACCGGCCGGCAGATCGCCGCACGCTGCGCCGCGCAGACCAAGCGGCTCACCCTCGAACTCGGCGGCAAGAGCCCGAACATCGTCTTCGCCGACGCCGACATCGAGGCCGCCGCGGCCGCCGCCCCCGGCTCCTTCCTCGACAACACCGGCCAGGACTGCTGCGCCCGCAGCCGCATCCTCGTCCAGCGCAGCGTCTACGACCGCTTCCTGGAACTCCTGGAGCCCGCGGTCAAGGCGTTCACCGTCGGCGACCCGGCCGATCCCGCCACCCGGATGGGCCCGCTGATCTCCGCCGCCCAGCGCGAGCGGGTACGGTCCTACGTCCCCGAGGACGCCCCGGCCGCCATCCGCGGCGAGGCCCCCACGGGCAAGGGCTTCTGGTACCCCGCCACCGTCCTGGAAGGCCGCCCCGACGACCGTACGGCCGTCGAGGAGATCTTCGGCCCGGTCGCGGTCGCCATCCCCTTCGAGGACGAGGCCGACGCGGTCCGGATCGCCAACGCCACCGACTACGGCCTCTCCGGCTCCCTCTGGACCCGCGACGTCGGCCGCGCGCTGCGCGTCTCCCGAGCCGTCGCGGCCGGCAACCTCTCCGTCAACTCCCACAGCAGCGTGCGCTATTGGACCCCCTTCGGCGGGTTCAAGCAGTCCGGCCTCGGGCGCGAGCTCGGCCCGGACGCGCTCACCGCCTTCACCGAGACCAAGAACATCTTCATCAGCACCGAGCCCAGCGAGGAGTCCCCGTGACCGACCAGACCGCAGTGTGCCGCCGCCTCGTCGGCCGTACCGCCGTGATCACCGGAGCCGGCAGCGGCATCGGCCTGGCCACCGCCCGCCGACTGGCTTCCGAAGGCGCCCACGTCGTCTGCGCCGACATCGACGAGACGGCCGGCAAGGCCGCCGCCGAAGAGGTCGGCGGCATCTTCGTCCAGGTCGACGTGACCGACTCCGAGCAGGTCGAGGCGCTCTACAAGACCGCCTTCGACACCTACGGCTCGGTCGACATCGCCTTCAACAACGCCGGCATCTCGCCGCCCGACGACGACTCCATCCTCACCACCGGCCTGGACGCCTGGAAGCGCGTCCAGGAGGTCAACCTCACCTCGGTCTACCTCTGCTGCAAGCACGCCCTGCCCTACATGCAGCGCCAGTTCGAGCAGACCGGACGCGGCGGTTCCATCATCAACACCGCCTCCTTCGTGGCCGTCATGGGCGCGGCCACCTCCCAGATCAGCTACACCGCCTCCAAGGGCGGCGTGCTGGCGATGTCCCGCGAACTGGGCGTGCAGTTCGCCCGGGAGGGCATCCGGGTCAACGCCCTGTGCCCCGGGCCGGTCAACACCCCGCTGCTCAAGGAGCTGTTCGCCAAGGACCCCGAGCGCGCCGCGCGCCGTCTGGTGCACGTCCCGGTCGGCCGGTTCGCCGAGCCCGAGGAGATCGCATCCGCGGTCGCCTTCCTCGCCAGTGACGACTCGTCATTCGTCAACGCGGCCGAATTCCTGGTCGACGGAGGCATCGCGGGAGCGTACGTCACGCCGGTGTGATCGCTCGTTGTTCACTTCCGCGTAAGCGCCCCGGCGGCCGGATGTCGTGCGACGTCCGGCCGCCGTACGCTACCGTCCGCCTTCGATCCTTCGTTCGACAGGAGTTACATCCATGCTCACCAAGCGTCGCTGGCTGGCAGCGGGTGCTGCCCTCGCGGTCGTCGGAGGCGGCGTCGCGGTCGCGCAGACGGCCACCGCGCAGCCGGCCCCGCACCGCTGTCCCACCCTCAAGGTCTCCAAGGGCTGGTACGGCGACAACCACGCCAAGCTGCAGAAGATGATCGACGAGCGCGGCAGCTGCTCGGGATCCGGGGGAGCGCGGCCGGTCGCGACCTTCGACTGGGACAACACCGTCGTCAAGAACGACATCTCCGACGCCACGCTGGCCTGGATGCTCCGGCACGACAAGGTGCTGCGCCCGGCGAGCTGGAAGGCCACCAACAAGTGGCTGACCGACGCCGCCGCCGACGCGCTCACCAAGGCCTGCGGCACCTCCGTGCCCGCCGGCCATCCGCTGCCGACGTCGACCGACACCGACTGCACCGACGAGATCCTCGACGTCTACAACGACGAGAAGACCTCCGGCGGCGAGCCCGCGTTCGCGGGGGAGTGGAACCACCGGCGCACGGTGCCCTCCTACGTCTGGATCACCCAGCTGTTCGCCGGGCACAGCCCGGCCACCCTGACCTCGTACGCCGCCAAGGCCCGCACCCAGAACCTCGCCGCGCCGATCGGTACCGAGCAGACCGTCGGCACACACAAGTGGGCCGGATACATCCGCTACTACGAGCAGCAGCGCGACCTCATCGGCACCCTCAAGAAGGCCGGCTTCGACGTCTACATCGTCTCCGCCTCCGCCGAGCCGCTGGTCCGTGCCTGGGCACCTGGTGTGGGCATCGACCGCGACCACATCATCGGCATCCGCAACGTGGTCCGCGACGGCAAGCTCACCACCGGCGTCGAGGGCTGCGGTGACGTCAAGGACACCAACGGCGAGGTCCTGACGTACATGGACGGCAAGCGCTGCTGGATCAACCAGGAGATCTTCCACGTCAAGGGCGCCAAGGCCTGGCAGCAGCAGGACCGGGCGCACCGCCCCGCCTTCGCGGCCGGCGACGCCGAGACCGACGTGACCTTCGTCGGCGACGCCACCGCCGGCCACCTGGCCATCAACCGCAACAAGACCGAGCTGATGTGCCGGGCGTACGACAACGCCGACCACCGGTGGATCGTCAACCCGATGTTCATCGAGCCCAAGCAGCGCAAGGCCGACCCGTACCCCTGCGCGAGCACCGGCTACACCCGGCCGGACGGCACCCTCGGACCCGTCCACCGCGCCGACGGCTCGGTGGTCCCGGACCAGCAGGACACCGTCTACTGACCCGGTGAACGTCACCGCACGGGAGGGCCGCACCGCTCAGAGGAAGGTGCGGCCCTCCCCGCGGTACGTCGGCACGGTGTCCACCACCCGGTCCCCGTCGATCAGCCGCAGCGCGTCGAACCGCTCGCACAGCTCCCCGGCCTTGGCGTGCCGGAACCACACCTTGTCGCCGATCGCCAGCCCGTCCGCGGCCGCCCCCAGCAACGGCGTCTGCACCTCGCCCGGGCCCTCCTGGGGGTCGTAGCGCAACCCGGCCGGCAGATACGGCACCGGCAGCCGGTCCGTGCCCGCCACCCCCGACGCCGGATAGCCACCGCCCAGCACCGTCACCACCCCGGGCCCCGGCCGGCGCACCACCGGGTGGGCGAACAGCGCCGCCGGACGGCCGCTGAACGAACGGAAGTTGTCGAACAGCCGCGGCACGTACAGCCCCGAACCCGCCGCGACCTCGGTGACCGCCGCCTCCGCTGCCGTGTGCTGCACGCTGCCGGTCCCGCCGCCGTTGACGAACTCCAGCCGCGGCGCCACCGCCCGCACCGCCCGCACGGCCTCCCAGCGCCGCTGCGCCAGCTCCTTGCGCGCCGCCGCCTGCATCATCCGGACCGTGCGGGAGAACACCGGCTTGCCGTCGACCTCGTCACCCACCCCCGCCACATGCCCCTCGTACGCCATCAGACCCACCAGCCGGAAACCGGGGCGGCGCGCCACCGTCCGGGCCAGCGCGGCCAGTTGGGACGGCTCCCGCAGCGGTGAGCGCCGGGCACCGAAGCGCACCTTCCCGCCCAGCAGCCGGTACGAGGTGTCCAGCTCCAGGCACACCCGGACCTCCTCGCCGCCGCGCCCCGCGGGCCGGGCCGCGTCGATCAGCGCCAGCTGCGCCGGATCGTCGACCATCACCGTCACCGCGGCCGCGAGCTTCGGATCGGCGGTCAGCTCGGCGAACCCCGCCCGGTCCGCCGACGGGTACGCGAGCAGGACGTCCGCGAAACCCGAGCGCGCCAGCCACAGCGACTCGGCCAGCGTGAAACTCATGATCCCGGCGAAGCCCTCCCGCGCCAGCACCCGCTCCAGCAGGGCCCGGCAGCGCACCGACTTGCTCGCCACCCGGATCGGCTTCCCCTTCGCCCGGCGCACCAGATCGGCCGCGTTGACGTCGAACGCCCGCAGGTCGACGACGGCCAGCGGCGCGTCGAGGTGGGCGGTCGCCCGGTCATAAGCGGCTTTGTCGCCGTACGCATCGACTCTCAGCTGGGACATGGCCGCAGCCTGCCAGACCCTCTTACCACTGGGTAGGGGTGAGATCCCGACAGACCGGACACGGCAGCGACCGGGGGTATCCCCTGCTCCTTCAGACAGAGCTTGGTTGGGGTTGCCCCCTGCTCCTTAAGAGCTTGGTTGGGGGTACCCCCTGCTCCTTAAGAGCTTGGTTGGGGGTACCCCCTGCTCCTTAAGAGCTTGGGGGAGGGTTGGAGCACCGGCGGCACCAGCCCGTAGAGTGTCCCGACACCGCCACCAGCAGGTCAGCGGCGTGTTGTCCGGATACCAACCCCCCTGCCCCGATTGCGGATCGGGGGCCGGGGGCCACGGCGCAAGGGGGAGCGCGGGTGAGCACCGACGCAGACTTCGTCGATCCGCGGCATGTCCCGCCCATACCCCCGCGGCCGCTCCGGCAGCCCGCGGCGGCCGCGACACCGGAGCCGGACGACGACCCGCGCACGACCGTCCTGCGCCGCCAGTCCCCGGCCGAGCCGTCCGTCCCCCCGCAGGCACCCCCGGCGGCGCCCGGCGTACCGCCGGGGGGGCCTGCGGGGGGGCGGACGGCTCGGCCGGGGGCTTGCGGGGCAGGCCGGCCGCGCCCGGGGCGGCGGCCCGCTCCCGG